>BDSY01000065.1 GCA_002897895.1 bacterium BMS3Abin06 | reverse complement strand
AATGGCGTAAAATATGTTTTGGAAATAGAAGTGATAACGGCGCTGTCCTCACTTCACGGTTGTTAACCGCTACTCGCACATGCTGGCTACAAAGAAGGAATCCTCTTGAATTCCTCGTTGATGCTATTACAGCTTTTAGATCAAGTATCCCTACTCCTTCTCTGCTATAATTGTCTTGTCAACGGATATTTGCCCCTTAAGGGGCTGAACTATTACGATTATTGCAACTTTCCCGGAGATAATCCGATAAATTAACCCCCCGGTGAAAATTTAACAAACTTCTCCCAATACTCAAACAGCTCTTTCGTAGCATACAGGTCCCCCGTACAGTATCTGGCGATTGTGAGGTATTGCTGCTGTTTGAAGAGATCGCTTACTTCATGTCCTGTGACACCTTCCTCTTTCGGGCTCTTTATGCCGAATGCCTTGCACCACATGTGGAGGCTGAACTTTCTTCGCACGGAACCATAGAATGTCAGCACATCGATCAGGTCGCAGTGTGAGAGATTGTATCGGTTGGGCATAAGTTCTTTGGTCGGCTGTATTTTGTTTATTGCCGACCGCAATATGAGAAAGGGAGCGTCAAATCCCCTTCCGTTAAAGGTTATTATCTGGTCATAATATTTTACAGCCTCCCAGAACTTTCTCAGTATCCCTGCTTCAGTGTCGGCAACATATTCAATCCCTTCTTCATCAACAGGGTCCTGCGGCACTCCCGGAGACTGGTAATATACCGCCCCCCTGTTCGTATCAGGGTTGAGCATTCCGATTGCGACTATCTCACCCGTGAGAGGGGAAAAACCGAGGCCTTCTTTGGCTGCCTTGATATCTTCCTCTGTCTCGGCAAACTTGAGGATATATTCCCTGGATGCTTCATCAAAAGAGTCGAAATCTTTTCCGATTGTCTCGATGTCAATAATGATCTTCCTGGACATAAAAGGTTTTAACACGTTTTTGATAAAAGATGCAAGAAATTTGTTAAACCTTGCGTAAGCATTTTTATCCCTGCATTACTGAATGGTTACCGTATGGGAATAGCTCAAGCCGGGCCATAACATCATTATATCCTTTAAATTGCAATCACAATACTGAAAAGATTATGATACTTATTAATGAATCTATCTGTAGTTATATTAGCGGCAGGCAGGGGTAAGAGGATGTACTCTGATATTCCCAAGGTGCTTCATGAGGCATTGGGCCGGCCCATGCTCCGGTATGTAATCGATGCCGTGAAAGAACTGAAACCTGCAAAGATAATCGTTGTGACAGGCAATGGCGCGGAAGCAGTCAGGGAGCGGATTGATGACGGCCGGTTGTCTTTTGTTCTTCAGAAAAAGCTTCTCGGCACCGGGGATGCGCTTTCGATTGCTAAAAAAGGATTGAAAAAAGGCACGGTTCTCGTTCTCAACGGAGACTGTCCCCTTATAACCGCAAAGACATTAAAAAATCTCCTGACAAAACATAAACGCAACAACCATCTGCTCTCTTTTCTTTCTTTTATTGATGACACGATGTCCGGATACGGAAGGATCCTTCGGGACGGGAGCGGCAGGGTTACAGGCATAGTTGAGGACAAACATGCAACCTCAGCCGAAAAAAGAAAGTTCAATGAATTAAACGGCGGGGTCTATGTGATGGAATCCGGGGCTCTTGCTTATCTCAGCAGGATTAAGAAAAACAGTTCATCCGGTGAGTATTATCTTACCGACATCGTGGGTATAGTTGCAGGGGCCGGCAAAAGACTTGAGGCCTATAATTGTCCGGCAGAGGAAATCCGCGGTGTAAATACCAGGGAAGAACTTTATGAAGTTTCGGATATCTTAAAGAAAAAGATTATATCGAAGTGGATGAAAAAGGGTGTTACTTTTATTGATCCGGATACTGCGATAGTGCATGCACCGGTTTCCATAGGCAAGGATACTGTTATTTACCCGAATACTTATCTTGAAGGGAAAACCTCTATCGGTAAAGACTGTATCATATATCCCGGAGCGAGGATATATGACAGCGCCATTGGAAATGGTGTTATAATAAAAGATAATACCTTAATAGAAGAAAGCAGGGTCGGAGACAGGGCCTCCGTAGGTCCGTGTGCTCATCTCAGGCCGCTCAGTCTGGTCGGCCGCTGTGCAAAGATAGGAAACTTTGTTGAGGTAAAGAAGGCCAGTATCGGGGACGGCTCAAAGGCATCTCATCTGACTTACATTGGAGATGCGGATATCGGGAGCAATGTAAATATCGGCGCAGGCACCATTACCTGCAACTATGACGGAAAGAATAAATTCAGGACAGTGATTGAATCCGGCGTCTTTATAGGGAGTGACTCACAGCTTGTTGCCCCTGTTACTATAGGAAAAAATGCTTATATTGCAGCCGGGACTACAATCACCAAAAATGTCCCACCGGGCGCCCTCGCAATAAGCAGGGTAAAGCAACAGACACTGGAGGACTGGAACAAGAGAAAATCAGGAGTTAAGAGCAAAAAGAAAAAAGGATGCAAAAGATAATGCTGTCGACAATCCTGTTCAATGAATGCAAAACATTAATTTCCAAATTCGTAATTCGTAATTCGTAATTATTATGTGTGGAATAATCGGCTACATAGGTTCAAGAAACGCTATCCCGGTTCTTATTAACGGCCTCAAGAGGCTTGAATACCGTGGATACGATTCAGCGGGAATATCCTTTTTGAAGGATGACAAGATAGGGGTCAGGCGGTGCGCCGGCAAGATAAAAGAGCTGGAAATTTTCATCAGAAAAGAAAAGCTTAAAAGTAACATAGGTCTCGGGCATACCAGGTGGGCAACCCATGGAAAGCCTTCTGAAGAGAATGCACATCCGCACAGGGCAGGCGGCATTGTCGTAGTGCACAACGGTATTATCGAGAACTACATAGAGCTTAAAGAGGGATTGAAGAAAAAGGGCCATGTTTTTACCTCAGAGACTGATACGGAAGTTATCTGCCATCTTATTCTCAGTTATTCAAAAAAAGGTCACGGCCTGGAACAGGCAACGAAAGAAGCCCTGAAACTTGTTAAAGGCGCCTATGCAATAGGGGTTATTAACGAGGCTGAACCCGACAAAATTCTGGCTGTCAAAAAAGATAGTCCTCTTGTTATAGGACTCGGTGACGGAGAATACTTTATTGCATCGGATATGCCGGCTTTCCTCAAGTATACAAGGGACGCAATGATCCTCGAAAACGGGGAAATGGCAACGCTTACACACAAGGGTGTCTCGGTCTCCGACATATATTCAAACAGACCGGTAAAGAAAAAGGTTATGAAGATAACATGGAGTCCGGCAATGGCTGAAAAAGGCGGCTACAAACACTTCATGTTAAAGGAGATATATGAGCAGCCCAGGGCGATTGCAGATACTATCAGGGGGAGATTCTCACTTGAAAAGGGTGAAGTAAATCTTAAGGAGTTCTCGCTGAAACAAAGCGACTTAAAGAAATTGAAAAAAGTTTTTCTTGTTGCCTGCGGTACATCCTGGCATGCCGCCCTCGTAGGCAAATATATGATAGAAGATATGGCCCGCGTGCCCTGTGAAGTCGATATTGCGTCTGAATTCAGATACAGAAGGCCTCTTATTCCCGGCAACTGTCTGATGATCGTACTTACGCAGTCAGGTGAAACCGCTGATACCCTTGCTGCGCAGAAAGAGGCTAAAAGACTCGGCGCCAGGGTACTGACTATCTGCAATGTAGTCGGCAGCACCTCATCAAGGGAGGCTGACGGTGTTTTTTATACTCACTCGGGGCCTGAAATCGGTGTAGCCTCAACAAAGGCCTTTACTACCCAGCTTACTGCGCTTTACATTTTGTCTGTTGCGCTTGCAAAAGCAAAGGGGCAACTGAGGGCCGCAGAGATAACGGCATTATTCAATGAATTACTGCAGTTGCCTGAAAAGGTTGAGAAGGCACTTAAATGTGATGATTCCATTCTGAAAATTGCAAAGAAATTTTATCGCGTAAGGGATTTCCTCTATCTCGGCAGAGGCATAAATTTTCCGATAGCCCTTGAAGGTGCCTTGAAATTAAAAGAGATATCATACATACATGCAGAAGGTTATCCGGCAGGAGAAATGAAACACGGGCCTATAGCGCTTATTGATAATGATATGCCTGTGCTTGCATTAGCCCCTGATGACAGAGTGCTTGAAAAAATTCTTTCAAATATGGAAGAGGTTAAAAGCAGGGGCGGCAAGCTTATCGCGGTTGCAACAGAGGGTAACACAAGGGTTCATGCACACACATCGCACATGTTATTTATGCCTGAAACCAATTATTATCTCTCACCTGTTATCTTTTCCATCCCTCTTCATTTACTTGCGTACCATATGGCGGTTTTGAGAAAATGCAATGTTGATCAGCCCCGGAACCTTGCAAAAAGCGTTACTGTCGAGTAGCAGGGCTTATAAAATTTAGCTATTAATTAATAAGAAGGTGGCAGTTCATAACAAGAATCTGATATACTTAATGAGTAAGGGGTGTATTAACTTCCTGCAGTTTGTTTATCTATGAATATATCATTGCTTAAGGGGAGAAAATGTCAAAACACGTATTGTTAAACGTCCTTAACTCTCAACAGAAGGATGCGGTTCTTCATACTAAAGGGCCTTTGCTTGTTCTTGCCGGAGCAGGAAGCGGCAAGACAAAAGTAATTACCCACAGGTTTGCCTATCTTGCAACCGCTCAAAAGATTCCACCCGCATCAATACTTGCAATGACCTTTACGAATAAGGCCGCTAATGAAATGAAAGAGAGAATTGAGGGCCTTACCGGAAAAAACGCCGGTGGTCTGTGGATCGGCACTTTCCACTCCGTGTCTGCCAGGATTCTCCGGAAGGAGATAGACAGGCTCGGGTACAGTAATAATTTTTGTATTTATGACGAAAATGATTCAGGTAATCTTGTCCGTTCGATTTTGAAAGAATTCAAGATTCATGAAGCGCTTTATAAAGGTATTCTCTCAAAGATATCTTCACTCAAGGCATCTCTCATTGCCCCTGAAGACCTTCTGGCCAATGAAGACAGTTATGGTTTTGATGAAAAATTTGCAAGGGTTTATGTGAGGTATCAGGATGAGCTGAAGAAAAATGACGCCCTTGATTTTGACGACCTTATAATGTGCGGTGTTAAGCTCTTTGAGCAATATCCGGACGTCCTGCGGAAATACCAGAAGGAATTTTCACATATAATGATTGATGAATTTCAGGATACCAATGCCTCGCAGTACAGTCTCTCGAAACTTCTCGCCTCAAAACATGAAAACATCTGTGTTGTTGGAGATGATGATCAGAGCATCTATAAATTCAGGGGCGCTGAAGTAAGGAACATCCGTGCATTCAGGGAGGATTTCTCAAAAACAAAGGTAATAAGACTTGAACAGAATTACAGGTCAACACAGAGAATACTGGATATTGCCGATAGTATCATTGCCCGTAATTCAGACAGAATGCCCAAAAAACTCTGGACAGAGAGGGGCAAAGGCGACAAAATATTTTACTGTGTGGCAACCAACGAGCAGGAGGAGGCGCGTTATATAGCACAATCCGTGAAAGAGCTCTATCTTAAAGGGAAATATTCCTACAGAGATATTGCGGTGCTTTACAGGGTAAATCAGCAGTCCAGGGTTTTAGAGGAAGCCATGAGGGAGAATGGCCAGCCTCACAGGATATTTGGAGGCATCGGTTTTTATCAAAGAAAAGAGATAAAGGATATTATCTCCTATTTAAAGCTGATTGCCAATCCCCATGACTCTGTCAGTCTTAAAAGAATTGTTAACTGTCCGCCGAGACAAATCGGCGCTGCAACCATTACAAGAGTGGAAAACGAGGCCCGGAAAAGAGATGAAAGTCTTTATAAGACAATGAAACATATCCTGAAGAGCCATGGCTACACTACTTCGTTAAAAGACAAGGTCGGTATTTTTATAAATATTATTGATGAATTAATTGCCCACAGGGAGATTAAACTGCCTGAACTGATAGAGCTGATTTTCGAAAAAACCGGTTACCTTGAATGTGCGGGAGAGGAAAGAGAGGACAATGTGAAGGAACTTGTAATTTCTTCGGAAGGTAAAGACCTGAAGAGTTTTCTCGACAGCGCCTCACTTTTCAGCGGGCTTGATGAAAACAACCAGGATGATTCTGTTTCTTTAATGACACTCCACAGCGCCAAGGGTCTTGAGTTCCCTGTAGTATTTATTGCCGGGATTGAAGACGGGCTTGTGCCCCATTTTCATGCTATTAAAGATCCCGAAGAACTTGAAGAAGAGCGCAGGCTCTTTTATGTAGGAGTTACAAGGGCGCAGGATATGCTTGTTTTATCCGGGGCAAAGAGAAGAAGGCTCTATACTTCCGTACAGGAACAGCAGCCTTCGAGATTTCTGTCCGATATACCGCCGGGCTGTTATCACTGTATTGAGAAGAGGCCGAGGGCTGATGCAATAGCTTCTTCTATTGTCAAACTGCCGATGGACCTGTTAAATACATCCCCCTTTGCCGCAGGAGCCAGGGTAAGACATCCCAAGTGGGGTATAGGGGTTGTAAGAGACAGTTATGGTGAAACTGATGATGTAAAGGTCATGGTGAATTTCCCCTCTGTCGGCATGAAGAGGCTTTCCCTGAAATTTGCCAACCTGGAGAAGATCTGATGGAAATTGAGCATGTAGCTCTGCTTGCAAGACTTAAACTTTCAGAGAAAGAAAAAAATCTTTTTTCCGGACAGGTAGGCGGTGTAATTGATTATATAGATAAACTGAACGAGCTGGATACAAAAGAGATAGAGCCTACGGCGCATGTCTTTCCAGTGAAAAATGTTTTCAGGAAGGATAAATCAAGGCCTTCCCTGCCCCGCGAAAAGGCCCTGCAAAATGCTCCCCGGAAGGACGGGAAATATTACAGAGTTCCGAAAATAATAGAGTAAATAAAAAGAATTTCGATTAACGAATACCCCGGTTCTCTGAATGCTTGAATCCGGTATTGATATTTTGTTATGGTGATGTTAACGGTAAATTTAGAAATATTAAGATTATAATTAGAGTCTGTACAATTGGAGCCGTCATTCCCGCATTCTGTTGAGCGGGAATCCAGTCTTTTCAGTGAGTTCTGGATACCCGATTACAGACTTCGGGTATGACGAAAATAAAAAACAGCAGTTTATACACAAACACTAATTAAGGAGTTTATTATGCTCAGATGCATGCTGAGGGCCAAAATACATCAGGCGACGGTTACCGAATCCGATATTGCTTATGAAGGAAGTTTAACAGTGGACGAGGGGTTGCTTGACGCCACAGGGATAAAGCCGTACGAGCAGGTAATGATCAGTAACCTGAATAATGGAGAAAGGTTCGAGACATACGTAATTCCGGGTAAAAGGGGTTCAGGGGTTATCTGTCTCAACGGACCCACGGCAAGAAAAGGCACAAAGGGGGATATAGTCATAATCTTTTCATACGGTTATTATAATGAAGACGAGATTAAAGATTTTTCTCCTGAAATCATCAGGCTTGATGAAAAAAACAGGATAATAAAATAATTTACCCTCCGTTATTCTCTATTTGCAATCATAGTATCATAAGCTGATTTTGATTATGGCTCTTGCTTTAATAATTTACTAAAAGGTATATTATTCAGAACGTTGTGTCGAGGGAGGTGAGGCTGGATGCCTTTTGTGAAGGTCAGGGAGAATGAGTCTTTTGAAAATGCTCTCCGTAAATTCAAAAAGCAGTGTGAGAGGGAAGGAATTTTATCCGAGGTAAGGAAGAGGGAGCATTACGATAAACCAAGCGTAAAGAAAAAAAAGAAGTCAATTGCTGCCAGAAAAAAAGCCGCTAAAAAATTTAGAACGTCATCGAGGTAACGATGTCCATCTCCGGAAAAATTGCAGATGATTTTAAAGAGGCCCTTAAGACAGGGAAAAAAAGTAAATTATCTGTGTTGAGACTGATAAAGTCAGCGATGAAGAATCAGGAGATTGAAAAAAGGGCCTCGCTGACGGACGAAGACGTCTATGCGATTCTAAGATCGTATGTAAAGCGTTCAAGGGAGTCAATCGAGCAATTTTCAAAAGCAGGCAGGACAGAACTTGTTGAAAAAGAAAAAGAGGAATTATCAATAGTTCAAGGTTACCTCCCTGAGCAGCTCGGTGAAAACGAGTTGAGAAAAATCATTAAGGATCTTATTGAAGAAGCAGGAGCGTCAGGACCGGGAGATATGGGCAAGGTAATGAAATCCGTTATGGCAAAGGTAAAAGGACAGGCTGACGGCAGGCTTGTTAATGCTATTGTCAGAGAGATGCTGGAGGCATAATTGAAATTAAAGAAGATTTATGAAACTGTTATTGCAAAAGGAATCGAAGCAGACCCCCGCGACAGGAAAACGGTTCTAAGATCCCTTGATAAAACAAAAAAGAAATACAGGGAAATGAAAAAGGATGAGAAAGAGTTTTTTGACATAGAGATTCTTTCGAATCCTTATGCCGATACAAGGATACTCCATGGAACAGGAGAGGAAGAGATCAGGACAGCCCTCATTGGAATCGATATGGAAGCGGGCGAGCTTCTCCTTGCCGACAGGCTTTCATCTCGGGGAGAGAAAATTGATCTTGTAATTGCCCACCATCCGGAGGGAAAGGCCTTTGCCAATTTTTATGAAGTCATGCATATGCAGGCGGACATACTAAATAAATTCGGTGTCCCTATAAATATTGCGGAAGGACTTCTTGAAGGCAGAATCAAAGAAGTCGAGAGGAGGCTTTCACCGGTAAACCATACAAGGGCAGCGGACGCGGCAAGGCTGCTTGATATGCCTTTTATGTGCATGCATACGCCTGCGGATAATATGGTTGCAGGATATTTACAAAAGGCATTTGACAGGAAAGCGCCGGACTCTCTCGATGATGTTCTTAAAATATTAAATGAAATCCCTGAGTACCGCGAGGCTGCAAAAAACAATGCAGGGCCGAAAATCCTGTTAGGCTCTAAAGAAAGAAGTGCGGGAAAGATTTTTGTAGACATGACCGGGGGCACTGAAGGCGCCAAAGAAATCTTCGAGAGTCTTGTTAACTCAGGGGTAAACACGATTGTAGGAATGCATCTCAGTGAAGAACACAGGAAAGAGGCTGAAAAGCGCCATATGAATGTCGTAATTGCCGGTCATATCTCAAGCGATAATCTCGGAGTAAATTTGATGCTTGATGAATTGCAGAAAAAAGGCAAACTGAATATAGTCGCCTGCTCGGGATTCAGAAGGTTTAGCAGGCTCAAATAAAATGACCGGTGACCCATGTCCGCAACTTCATATCTTCAAAAAGTGAAATTAATGTCTGGCAGCAGGCAGGTTGCAGGGATTTTTCAAGCTTTTGCACCATTATTGATAACTTTGACAAAGGCATTAACCATGTCAGGATCAAACTGGTTGCCGGCGCCTACCTTAATCTCTGCAATGGCATCTTCTGATGAACCGGCTTTTTTGTAAATTGTATTTGACATCATTACATCATAAGCTTCGGCAATTGCAAGTATCCGGGCCCCGTAAGGAATAACATCCCCTCTTAATTTATGGGGATAGCCATTACCGTCGAATCTTTCATGATGGTGGAGAATTATCGGAAGCTCTTTCTGAAACAATCTTGTCCTTTCAATTATTTTCACTCCTATACTGGAATGTCTTTTTATCAGGACATATTCCTTGTCGGTTAATTTACCCTTCTTCTTTAAGATGCCCGAATTAATTCCTACCATACCTATATCATGAAGCAGGGCAGCGCGTTTTACAACATTAACCTCCTCCTCAGATAACAGCAATTTTCTGGTCAATTTCTCTGCATAACGGCTGACTCTGACGGAATGCTCATTGATATAGTCCCATCCGCTTTCAATCTCGCGTAATATGTCAAGAGCGGATTCAATGCAGGTCTCTTTTATATTTTCATTAATCCTTTCAAGTCTGGAATGAAAATCTTCTATCTTTTTCACTTCTTCCTTAAGACTGATTGTCTCCCCGGATTCTACCTCTTCAAAACAGCAGACATTGTTTCTTCCTCTCCATTTGGCACAATACAGGGCCTTATCCACATTTGTAATCAGGTCCTCATCACTCACAACATTATCGTCCGAAGTCGATGATATTCCTGCGCTGACAGTAATTCTGTCAGAGACATTGTCCTTACTGAAATTGCTGTTTGCAAACACATTGCGAATTCTCTCTCCCAGGATAAAGGCGCCCTGCAACTCCGTATTCGGCAGTATGATGAAAAATTCTTCACCCCCGTACCTGGCAACAAAGTCCGTATCTCTGACCAGTCTTTTCAATATGCGGGCTGACCGGGCAAGTACAAAGTCACCGAATTGATGGCCGTAATTGTCATTTACCGCCTTGAAATAGTCGAGATCGATCATTATGCAGGAAAGAGGCTGCAAATGCCTTTTTGCCTTTTTATATTCATTTTTCAAAACTTCCCGGAAGTGGCGGTGGTTGTACAGTCCTGTAAGCCCGTCCCTGATTGCCAGCTTTTCCAGTTTTTTAACGGATTCTCTTATGTCCCTCTCCAGTTTTTTCCTTTGCATTGCTCTCCGTATGGCACGGTTTAATGCAACGGTTTTCACTTCTTCTTTTGTCAGGTAATCATAAGCCCCTTTATCCATGGCCTTAACGCCCAGTTTTTCTTCGCCTTCAGCAACGATCATGATCACCGGCATACCTAATTTTCTTTTAATGATCTCCTGAAGCATTTTAATCCCCTGCGAGCCCTGAATATTCTGATTCACCAGCAGGAGATCAAATTTATTGTCAGCAGCCTTGTCCAGTGCATCCTTGCTGGAACTGGCAGTATCAATAGAATACTTCATATCATCATAATTGCCTAAAGTTGATTTGATAATCTCGATATCCGGCTGGCTATTGTCCGCTACTAAAATCGAAATCTTTTCTTTTGACATTAATTATGCCTCCTTCTTGTAAGGAGTAGTGGATGCAGCAAGTATTTTAACACTTAAACGGGTTTAATTTACAAAAACTGATATTTACCCCGTTGTTACATTATAACTTGTATAGTAATTTGCATCAACTCTAAAATGAGAGAGAGATTAAGAGATAATTAAATGGTGGTACTTATTGGATAAAGTCCGAACTCATTTTGAACGGAACCCTTGAAGCTGCTCCGCCCCTCTCTTCGCCCTGTCCCACACCTGCCCCGTATAGAATTGTTCGGGGTGGTTCAGGGCTACGTTCGGTGCATGCGTCCGAATCCCTCGCAAAATTTATTTTATTTTTATATTTCGGCGGCGTTAATAAGGTAGGTATTTTTGCTCGGTTTCGTCCGCCCCAGCCTGTCGGCTGGATGAGCCGCTCTATCCCCCCGCCCAAAGAAGCCTCAGAGCCTCCCGTAAATTTCTAAGCAATACTGGACTTACATGTTCAAAGCCTGTTGTAGCGAAGCGGAAATCCCGTTCTACGGGACGCCCTGAGCCTTCTTCCCCCCTTTTAAGGCATAAAAGCTGACCACCACCTTATAAATATTCATTACCATTACGCCTTGTCTGGCGTAAAGGACATAGCACCTAAAGACATCCCGACTCCATCGGGAAGACTTTTGTCCTCTCTGACGCTCGGCTTCGTGCTATTTGATGAATATTTAGCCCCCACCCGACCCAAGCAGTCACAGTCAATCGGCTTCATCCCGATGTTTCGGGATTCCGCTCCGCCCTTTATGTGCCCGCTTCCCCTTAAAATAATGGGAAATAAAAGAGTGTGAGAGGGGAGGGTATAAGTGAAGTTTGAAGACCCTATCTTTCCCTACTTCAGACATCCAATCTAAAAGCTAAGAAATCTGCCGCTGCTTGGGGTAAAGGTATTCGTTCAGCAAGTTTATCCGTTGTACGTACATCGGTTTTGTATTGCTCGCCCATGACTACCTTGAACCAACGTTCACGATCCATCACTACTCGAAACATCTTTTCATCTTGAGTCTCAGCAACATAAGGGATATATACGAAAAGCGGTTTTCCACATCTTTCGACCTTTGCACCTATTCTATCTATCCGTCCGGTTCTTTGCTCCAGCGTGCTAGGATTCCAGCAGAGATCATGATGTATTACATAACGACAGCTCAGATGAAGGTCAACTCCTTCAGCCATGACACTCGATGCTATCAAAATCTCAGGATAAAAGGGGGTATTAAAAGTAAGCATTAATTTTCTTCTGGTCTCCTGTTTTGTCTGTCCATTCACAAGTCTTACATTCGGTACAAATCTCTCACTGCGGTCACCCTGTATTTCATCTTCACTATATGTCTTATGTATATCAGCTCCCATAATTGAACCTGTCTGTATGTTATCAATTGCATCCAGATAGTTGATTCTTTCGCTTTCACCACAGCGTTCAATAAGAAATTTAAAAAAATCCTCTAAAATGCTGTGTAAGGATAAACCTGAGCTATCAGAATTCCTGAACGCTCGTGCTACATCTCGTTGCGGATCCAGATTCTTTAAAGGGAAATATCTTACCAAGAAAGATGGAGTCCTCAGAAACCTCCTGACCACATCAATAATTCTTTCAGAGTGTTCAGAGATTTCAGGGTATTTCTGTAGAATATTTATAATCTCACTATCACACGCTTTTCTTAAAGGCGAATCAATATCAAAAAATCTATTCCCTATTTTATCAAGTTCTGATAATGCATCTTTCTTCAAACATCCGATCTTTTTGGCTCCGAGTTGAGTAATAGTATTTTGAATAGCTTCAGATACATGTTGTCTTAATGCACGGCCTGTTGCTATGTAGTGACAAAATATCAATACTTTTTCACCTTCGAGCCATAGATCAACAGCCCTTTTTACGGTCACACCAATCTTGGGATGAGAAGACTGCCCTCTCTTGTTTTCTTTTGGAAGTAGCGCCTCAAGTTTACTCAGATACCAGGTCCCCCTGTCATCAATCTCTCCATGTGACTCAATCATATCGTCATCAATATCTGTGTTACTGATAGCTGTATTCCCGGTCTTTTCAGTATGTAACTTTCTCGTATGAAGAAATGCTTCATAACTTGAAGCAAGTCCTTCAGCAAATACTGGTCTCGATTCAGGCATATAAACAGCTGCCCTTGCGGCCAGCAAAAAAGGCAACAACGCCGTGTCATCTATCCCAAGTCCTCGATCGCCATCTTCCTTGCTACCCTTTCCTGTTATTGCGCTCCCCAAAATTCTTGTCCGTCTATCTACAGTATTGTTTGGTTTCGGGAGTTTCTTTGCCTTTAGATGCCGAATTACCCAGGGTTTTAAGGCTTCTTCAGCCTGTTTCATGTTTTCGTGTGTCTGATTAAATCGCTTTAGGATTAGCCTTGTTGTTTCAGTTATGGAATCTGCACCTTTAACATTTTGCCACCACGTGTCGACATCTTGATATTGATTTCCCTCAATAATAAGATCCTGATATCTTAAGTTTCCCCATGTATTATCCAGGCGTAGTGCTGCTATTTGTGCTGCATCCAGTTTATCTCTTAGCTCGTTTATCTGCTGTATAAACCCCTCTTTTCCGCAAGGAGGCGCTGAATTCTTTCTCCAGGTAATTCCCCTGAATCGCTCTAATACGGAACATAGTTCATAGTGTCCTAATTGAAATGGAGTTGCCGTCAGAAATAGCATACGTTCAAATACACCTGCTAATGGGCCGCGCTGCAGTTCATCTGCATCAGCTTCAGCATCAGGAGAATAAAAGAGAGAAGAGAGTCGGGTCTGTTCATTCTTAAGATGATGTGCTTCATCAAGGATTAAAAGGGGGAGTCGTAATTTAATCTTTCTTATACATTTTTTCCATACTTGTCTTATCTCTTCACTTATTGCCTTGCGAGCCTCTCTTAACTTGGAGTCAAAGTTTTTTGTTTTGCGATATGGAATATCATTTAATGCATAAAACAAATTATCGAGTTCCTGCGTTTCAAGGTCCCACAAGACACTGCTTACAGCCTCGGGAACCGGGTCATCATCTTCTTCAATTCCATGCTTTTGCAAGATATTAAGCCAGCTATCAAATTCATGCTGAAGCAGTGCTGACCACACTTCCGGGCATCGTCTGTCAACCCAGGCCATAGATATAAGCCGTCCTGCGACTCGACATAATGCTCTACGCAAGTTGCTTGTATTTTTCCTGTTATATAAAGCACGATTAATAAGAGCCCACTTTACCCACTGATCTGTCAATCCCCTGCTGAGAGCTCCATGTGTAAGAAATATAAGATTATTTCTCCTATCGGGTGGATCATCAAGCAGTTTGAGAAATTCAATTGCTCTTTCAGCAGCAGCAGAGCGAATCTTTTCTGCTATTTTTTGAGGAAGACATTTCTCTTTAAATAACTGGAAGTCTCTTGGCCATTTTTCGCGTAATGATGGCGGCACCATAACAATCACAGGGTTTCTGAAATTGTCTTCAATCACCACTGATACAGCTACTGCCAGGGCAACAAATGTTTTTCCCATTCCTACTTCGTCTGCCAGAATAATCCCTGGCTGGTTTTTAAGTCTACGAAGTATCTCTTTGGCAGTTCTCTTTTGACGTTCAGCGTCCTCAGGTAACACGCGTCCTTGAACGTATAAGTTAATGTCATCAGCAAAAGGGTATGAAAAGCTCATTTACGTCCTTACCTTATTAAATGTACTCCTGATGTAGTCATTCAATTGGGGAATTTTCTTTAATGTGACTGAGCAGGCATCTGTTTGCAATTCGCCTATAATCTGGTAGATCTTCTTTTTAACCTTTGCAGGTGCAAGAGATTCCGGTGCTCCCTTTGGTTTAATTCTTGAAAGCTCAAGAGCAAGCTCAGCCAGGAGAAAACACCGTTCATACTCGCTTTTTGCTTCCCTTGTAATAGCCTTTGCTAATGCTTGAACCCCGACAGGCCCGTACAATCTCCATTGCAATGACTCTTCAGTGAGGAAAGGTCGCTCCAAGCGCTCTTTCAACCCTTTCAATGCCCAGGATATTCGTCTGGTTCGCTGCAAAAGAAAAGCTGAAGTGTCTACTCTCTTATGAGGATCATCAATAACTGTATCCCCGGTCGGTTGATGCTTTCGTTTAAGCCATTTTTTGAGTATCTGGTGCAAGGGCCGTGCAGAGGTAAGCACATGAATTAATACTTCAAGGGGAAGTTCTCTGAGTTCCAAGGGAGGCATCAGCGATAAAGGGCTGTCAATATTAACCTGCCACCAGACGCGGCCCGATGCATCCTTCCAAGAAACTTCCAAACCAGAAAGGGGCTGCTCTTCATCCCATGGTAATCTTACTGTTTTTGGACTGCCCTGTTGTTTCCACTTTGATATAGTGAGCAGAGCTGTTATCCCACCAAAAGGATAAATAATCCACTGCTCAGGCGGATTAGCGTTAAAGCTCAGATCTATATACGCCTTCTTCTTTTCATCGCATATATAAATTGCCTGATCAAAGAACGGGTGTAAAGGGGTAAGATGCTCATCTGGTGAGTCCTCGTCATCAGGCACTGGTTTCCAATATATTGTAATATCCGCTCCTATTTTTTGAGAATCAGGATAGCTTTTACCCAATTTGTTGTAAAAGTCCATATGAGCAGAATAGACAAGGTTTGCTTCTAAGTTTGGATTATTGGAGATGCCTAAGCCAGGGCTTGTGAAATTGCTCGAACCAATCATATAACTGATCCAGTTTTCGTTATCGAGCCAGATAGCTTTCATATGGAGAGGTCTGACAGAATATTTTTCTTCCTTTTCATCAAACGTTTCTTTAATCCATTCAAAATCGGTCTTAACCAATCCTCGCCCACTTGGTGCAGCCTTTTTCAGTGATTCAGGGGCATGTAAATTTAAAACATCATCAGCGATATCCTTTTCTGCCTTAACATAGTACGTAACGTTTGCCTTTCCCCTCTGTTTCAAGATTGTCCATATCTTTTTTGCCGGCTTATTTTCGGCCCCCGGTGGATCGAAAAAAGGGCTTACAATATGCGCTTCTGTAGGGGGAGAATACCGGGACCAACGGTCCTTTAGTTGTTCAAATGCATTTGGACGACCTGGACCAGTCAAAACGACGTCTGTCCATATATATTTTTTACTGCGAGAGGGTTCAGTGGTTATCCAGCTATCATAAACAGTTGATACTGTATTGAGAAAGTTTTTCCATCGATTAAGCGCAGGAGATTTCTTATCTGTTCCTGTCACTGTGTATGACGCAGTTTCCCGAAGAAATTCAATCACACTTTTCAGTGCTGTAAGAGGTGCTTTTACCCCTTCTTTAACGTCAATAACACCAAATATTTCCTGATTTCGACGGTAGCTGTCATCTGTAAGATTTGCTGAGGCAATAAGCAGTCTGATCAGATTACTCCAGTACAGTAATGATATTTTCGCATGTAATATACTGTCTGGAACGCGCGCACTGAGCAAATCCCAGCGAAGACTTCTCAACCCTTTACATTTATGTTGATCAACTAATACACCTGCACAACTCAATCCTGAAAGTTTTTCTTCTCTCTCTATCAAATAGAGAGGGTCATCCTCCTGTGGGTCTGTATCAAGGCTGAGGAATCTGCTTAGGCATTCTTCTTCAAAGAAAACTGGTGAAAATGAAAACGTTGTCGCTACACACCCAACTGGTTCCCCCGCATTAATCGGTGGAGTCCAGGCATCTAATAACTTACCAAATCCCGGTCGTCTCTCCGTTTGTTTACTCATAAGCTACCTTGCCAAGATCAAGCATAAATGACCAGAGTGGAAAGGTTCTGTAGCCGTGTACATAGCTTTCATCCTTGGCTCCGCCTATATCACGAAAATATCCAGTTCGTATGATTACACTGCCATCGTCAAGCTGTTCAAACCATGGGTTTTTCCCATGAGGGGGTTTGTTCTTTTGAATTTCCATGTGATGTGTAAGTAGTGTTTCCACCCATTCTTCAGGTTTCATTCGTATAGAAAATCGTGAAAAACCTTCTTCGTATCTTGTTGTCTCATTTATAACCAACAGTTTATCCGACACTTCAGGAAACAAATCCGGCAACTTCTGTACCGCCAGCTTTACACAATCCGACTTTGCAAGCTCTCTTGGAGAGATTTTGGTACGTTTCTGTGTCATCAGCATCAAACACTCCTGAAAGGCATCAAGTAGCAAACGTGCAAATCTTTCATACGCTAAAATGGCATCAAGAAGGGCATGTAGTTCCTGGGCAGCGTTCTTTATTAAATCTCTATGGAATTCTCTTTCAGATTCTGAGTTTCGCCATACATTCTGCCCTTCAGAGGAGATAAGAAAATCTATTACCTGTTTTCTAAAATCAGAGCCTGAAATAAGGGCATCAAGAATCATCTGAGCTTCCTGTTTGCCACATTTTTTATGCGACAAATGGTCTTTAAAAAAAGTCCAGCCATCCCATCCAAATGTCCTGTCGACTGTTCCTTTACTTAAACCATCTTCTATAGCTTTATACAACTGATATCTTCGTGGATGTGTAGACCCGTTTTCAGAAAAACAGAATCCTTTAAGACCTTGTTCTTTTTCCCAGGTCGTTACAAGTCTGTAACCGTTTTCACCAAGGCCTTCAACTGTCGCTATGTCCAAATCATGAGCAAGTATTCTGTACACTCCGTGAAAACCAAAAACAGATGGTGTTTTTAAATACCTGCTCCGGGATAGATGCATTCGGTCATTAATTGCCCTCTTTGCTTTATCCCTCCCAGGCAAACCCTGTATTTCATTGCTATCAGTAAAAGTTCTTACTAACCCTTCCACGAGATACCATTCATAGACCTGCCATGGTTCACTGACACCGTCCTTAGCAACTATGTCCTC
Organism: bacterium BMS3Abin06; assembly: GCA_002897895.1. Taxonomy (GTDB): domain Bacteria; phylum Nitrospirota; class Thermodesulfovibrionia; order UBA6902; family UBA6902; genus BMS3ABIN06. Next base: position 39,309 of record BDSY01000065.1, on the reverse strand, counting down.
AGAAAAGTGTGAACCAATAACCTGCCCAACCGCTATTGCTGTAAGAAACCGCGGATGGCTTTGTCGCTCTCTGACGCCAGGAACTAACTTAACGCCCAATGAATCTGCAATGGCGTACAGGCCCAGAGGGTCAATCGACCCTTCTCTTGAATCGCGGGGATCAGCTTCTGTTAGGAGGGGCGTAAGTAAGTTTCTCATAAATATTACATCTGATAGTATCTATGTTTAGCTTTATTCTTATGATAAATAATACCCTTTAAATATTATTTGTCATTTTTTCGTTATTGACTCGCACTAGAACCTGTCCACGTTATGGACGTATAGTGAAAACGTGCACAAGAAATGGCTAAATTTGGACATATTTTTCTTCTAATACCTCATCTCTTTTTAACTATCTTACCCACAATCCTGTATTTGGAATTCTTCTTTAATTCAATACTTGGATTGATGGGATATAAAACAGTAGTTTCTCCATATTTTTATGCTACTTAAAGGCTTCTCCGTTGACTTCGGTTTTAACTATCATGAATTTGTCTGTAATTATATCAAATCTAAATAATTGATACACTTCAAAAATTTCCCGCCGCCGAAATATAAAAATAAAATAAATTTTGCGAGGGATTCGGACGCATGCACCGAACGTAGCCCTGAACCACCCCGAACAATTCTATACGGGGCAGGTGTGGGACAGGGCGAAGAGAGGGGCGGAGCAGCTTCAAGGGTTCCGTTCAAAATGAGTTCGGACTTTATCCAATAAGTACCACCATTTTTGATTTGTAGCGGTGTCCGTCTCGTTCCGATAGGTCGGAACTTGGACGGAAGTATGCAGTTTATATAAATAATCCCACGGTTTCTTAAAGTCCACAGACAGGGTGCCCGCCGCAAGGCGGCGGTTCTACCGCTTACGCGGACTATAGACTAAAGACAATGAGCCGATTTTCTGCTTCTGCCTCCGGCCTCAGGCAAAGCCCCGCACCGTCTGGTACAGGGCAAAGCGAGATTTAAATATAAAAGACTATCAAAACCACATCTCCCCGTCCGCCCAAAGCAGTCTCAGTGCTCAGCCTTCAGCCCCGCCTCTGGCGAGGTCTTCCGTTACTTCCCTCTGAGCCAGCTTCCCCCCCTTTAAGAAGGAAAAAATCTTACGCATTCATCTGTATGCAAAAAAATTATTGCAATTAAGCTGCAAACTATCTTATAATAAATAAGATAGAAAGGAGGCTAATTAATATGTCATCTACAAGTACTCTGCGTAAAACAAAAATGACAGTAACAATCAGCGGTGACGTTGCCAGTGAAATAGACAAAATCGCAAGGAAGAAAAAATCTCCCAGAAGTCAGGTGATGGAAGAAATGCTTCGCGATGGGTTATTGAAGTCTAAAAAAAGAGCAATAGAAAAAGACATCGAAACTTATTACCTGTCTCTTACAGGAAAGGAAAAGAAGGAAGACAGAGAGTGGGCAAAGGTAGCAGAAAAAAGCGCAAAGAGGACATGGAATGATTGAATATCCCAAACGAGGAGAGATATATTTAGTTAATCTGCCCTCAAAGCCAAAGGATATTAAAAATCGTCCTGCCTTGGTAGTTTCATTAGATATTAGAAACAAATTAGCCAATGACATAATTGTTGTTCCTTTATCTACAACCTTAAGGTCTGCTCCTACTCATGTTTTACTTTCGGAAGGCGAAGGTGGTTTATCAAAGGCATCTATGGCTAAATGTGAGCAGGTAACAACCATAGACAAAGCATTACTTATAAGAGGCCCTTTTGCAGGCAAGATAAATAACACTAAAATAAAGGAAATAGAAAAAGCTATTATGATAGCCATAGGAGTAATTTAATAATTCATACCATGCTGAAATATTTTATCTACTGCAGAAAATCAACTGAAGAAGAAGAGAGGCAGATACTCTCTATTGAGGCGCAGTTAACTGAATTAAGGGAATACGCCAATAGAGAAGGGCTTTTAATAATAAATGAATTTACTGAAAGCAAGACAGCTAAAGAGCCGGGACGCCCTGTATTCAATCAAATGGTGTCTGAGATCGAGCAGGGCAGCGCACAGGATATTTTAGCGTGGAATCCTGACAGACTTGTTCGCAATTCTGTAGACGGCGGGAAAATCATCTATCTTGTTGCTACTGGTAAAATCCAATCACTTAAATTTCCTACATTATCAAAATAGACCGCCTCACAGATGTATATCTGGAAGGCGCTCTTGAACTCAAAGAATTTCAGGAAAAGAAAAATTCCTTGATGAAGCAGAAAAAGGACATTGAGGAGAAATTATCTGATTTTGAGCGAAAAGGCAATCATTGGCTCGAACTCACAAGGAACTGGATTTTAGAGGCTAACTCAGCGGAAAATCTCGCTTTGCAGGAAGACTATACAGGAATGAAAGACTTCCTTCAGAAAATCGGCTCGAACCGCCGCCTTGCGGCGGGCACCCTGTCTGTGGACTTTAAGAAACCGTGGGATTATTTATATAAACTGCATACTTCCGTCCAAGTTCCGACCTATCGGAACGAGACGGACACCGCTACAAATCAAAAATGGTGGAGCTGATCGGGATCGAACCGACGACCTCTTGAATGCCATTCAAGCGCTCTCCCAACTGAGCTACAGCCCCATAAGCGGTTATAATTATAACATACAAAAATATAAAAGCTAAAACCCGGCTTGAGGAATTTCAGATTTATTAAATCTGCGGTCTAAAATTTGCAGCCTGAAATGTTCAGAGGTCTGATGTCAATGTGCGTTTCGTGTCAGGTCTTGACATGTGAAACAGGCTCTTTGACAAGTTTTAAATAATTCCTCCGTGATGCTGAAAAAGACTTTGACGCCCTTAATAAGTCAGTAAGAAAAGAAGCTGCTAAAAATATTGATGCCCTTTCAGATTGATTTTTAATGTGCCTGTCTTTGGCAGCAGTTTTCTCTTCATATGTCAGAAATGAAAGCTTTTCAATAATTTTAACATTTGATAATACTGAACAGGGATAGCCATGCTTTCCGGAGACAAACTCAAAAAAATTTTCTTGCCCAATGGGCAAAGAATAGGATATACTTTTCGCTAACAAGGTTCTTGGCACGCAGATACTCCTGAAACTCAGGCAAATCTTTATTTTTCATGTCCCCCAAATGACAAAAAAACCGGCAGAAATGAGTTTCGTTATATGTGGTATTACAGAGCAAATGCGAATACCATCAAGACAGGTTACATTAATTTTAATCAGTTATGAAACGGTTACTTTTGACAGGTATATAGAAAAGCCGGAAAAAAGAAGCTTTTATATTAATATGTTAGGGAATAAAATTAGATAATAACCATAAACAAATTCAAAAGTCCATTAAATAACCGGCAAAAGCAGTCCTTGCTATTGGAGTTTAATGAGACGCACACTCTGCTTTACTCCCTTTTATCTTCTCAATGGTGTGGGGCAAAACAGGAAGGATTGCGGAGAGATTTTCTTTCACAGCAGCCGGGCTGCCCGGAAGGTTGATTATCAGGGTTTTATTTCTTATTCCGGCAATTGCCCTCGATATCATTGCAAACGGGGTTTTTTTGAGCCCTTTTAACCGCATTGCCTCTGCAATTCCCGGAATTTCCTGCTTAATAACTTCCTTAGTTGCATCAGGCGTTACGTCTCTTGGGGAGACACCTGTGCCGCCGGTGGTAAGGATAAGATCAATCTTTTTTCTGCATAATGAGATAAGTTTTTTCTTGATCAGGGCCTTTTCATCGGGCAGGATATCATAACTTACTACTTCAGCATCTATTTTTTTGACGAGCTTTTCAATAGCCGGGCCGCTTGTGTCTACCCGTTCGCCTCTTGAGCCTTTATCGCTTAATGTTAATACGGCAACTTTTATCATCACTATAAAAAATGTTGCTCAATATTGTTGATGAACTATTATTGTAACCGTTCACAGGGAGCAGTTGTCAGGGAGCAGGGGGCAGAAAGAATAAATGCTATATTGCTTGGTATTGACAAACCTGAGCGAGTAATTTGATCCTTAAATCCAAAATCCTTAATATGTGATAGCTCTTTGTAAATATTAGCGCTCAACCGTGCTGTTCTTTTCCACACATCTAAATCTTCAAATTTCATTCTGCCCCCTGACAACTGCACCCTGCACCCTATGTTGAACTACCTTGAACCACCGTAATCTCGTCTCCTACTTTAATCGTTCCGCCTTTAAGCACCTTCACAAAAATCCCTTCTCTCGGCATTACGCAGTCCCCGGCCTGCTCATAAATGGCGCAGCGGGAATGGCATAACTTGCCGATCTGAGTCACTTCCAGTTCAATATCTTCCCCTATGGTCATTTTTGTTCCTATAGGAAGAACGGGCAGTTCTACGCCTTCGGTTGTAATGTTTTCAGCAAAATCACCCGGGCCGACTTTCAGCCCCTTGGCCTGCATCTTCCTGATGCTTTCGAGGGCGAGAAGGCTTACCTGCCTGTGCCATTTCCCGGAAGCATGCGCATCACCCTCGATGCCATAATTATCTTTCAGGACAGCCGTGTCAACGGCCTTTTTTCTCATACCTTTTTTTGGGCTAATGTTAATTGAAATGATTTTGGCAGCCATGTTTAATCCCTTCTATAGTAGAAATTTTGTTATTGATAATTATCTTATCAGTGCCCCTTGTTTTACTTCCTTTTCCGGAATAAGTATTGACAATGTCCCATCGCTGTCCGTAGCAGCGAGCAGCATGCCCTGGGATTCCACGCCCATTAATTTGGCTGGTTTCAGATTTGTGACAACTACAATGTTTTTGCCGTTTAATTCATCAGGTGTATATGATTTGCCGATTCCGGCCACTATCTGCCGGACTTCGCCTGTATCAACCTGAAGCTTGATTAACTTGTTTGATCCCTCAACCCGCTCTGCCTGAAGAACCTTGCCGATTTTTAATTGTACTTTTGCAAAATCATTTATTGTAATCAGGTTCTCTTTTGGTTTATTTTCCTGTTCAGTTTTTTCTTCCACGTTCTTTTCCTTTTTATTTTTTTTCTTAGTATCTATCCTCGGAAATAATTGTTCACCTTTTGAAACTTTTATTTTATAGCCTGGAGACCAATTCCATCCAAAAATTTCCGGATATACATCTTCATCTTCGGATGCTGCTTCTGGCAAGCTTTGTTTAGTTTCATCCAGTAATGATTTAAGCCCAAGCTGTTTCCATATTTTTTCAGAAGTATCAGGCATAATCGGATAAAGCGAAACAGCTGTCAGCCTTAAGGCGTTCCAGATATTAAACATAACTCTTTTCAATTCTTCCTTATGGTCTTTAGCAAGTTTCCAAGGTTCCTCTTGGGTGATATGATTATTTGCAGCCCTGATAATATTCCAGATATTATCGAGAATTATGTTGAATCGGAGATTAGACCAATGCTGGTAATGGGTATCGTCTATAGCAGGAAGTACTTCATAAATACATTCTCTTGCGAAAGGATTTAACACCGTTGTATCTTCAAACGGCATCTCGATTTCACCGTTTAAATACTTTTCTACCATTGTTACGAATCTGCTTAAGAGATTACCAAGATCATTGGCAAGATCACTATTGATGCGGGTAATTAAACTCTGTTCGGAAAAGTCACCATCGAGACCAAACGTTACTTCACGAAACAGAAAATACCTGAAGGCATCAATACCGTATTTTTCAACCATTTCATTCGGGTCAATGACATTCCCGATGGATTTTGACATTTTTTGCCCCTCAACAGTCCACCAGCCGTGGGCGAAGATGTTTTTTGGAAGTTCCCATTCAAGGGCCATGAGCATCGCAGACCAGTATACGGCATGGGTTGTGAGAATATCTTTTCCCACAAGATGGTGGTCGGCAGGCCACCAATCCTGCCCGTGAACCGTGAACCGTGAACCGTGAACAGGAGATAAATATTTTGTTGCCGAATAATAATTAAGGAGAGCATCAAACCACACATAGGTCACAAAATCCTCGTCAAAGGGAAGCGGCACGCCCCATGAAAGCCTTGATTTGGGCCTTGATATGCAGAGATCTCCAAGCTCGTTGTTTTTCAAAAAGCCTAAGACCTCATTCCGTCGTGTCTCAGGAAGTATATAGTAAGGATTGTCTTCTATATATCTGATCAGTCTTTCCCGGTATTTTGACATCAGGAAAAAATAATTTTCTTCCTGTATCTGTTCAACAGGTCGCCTGCATTCAGGGCAGTTCCCGTCGCCCACTTCCTTTTCAGTCCAGAATCTCTCATCAGGGGTGCAGTACCAGCCTGAATAAGCCCGTTTAACTATTTCTTTTTTGTCCCGGAGCTGCTGAAGGACAGTTTGAACGATTGATTTATGCTCAGGGTCGGTTGTCCTTATGAAGGCATCGTTTGATATGTTCAGTTTTTCCCAGAGAGACCTGAAATTGCCGACCATTATGTCGGCATGTTCCTGCGGGGTCCTGCCTTTTTCCTGTGCAGCCTTCTCAACCTTCTGGCCGTGTTCATCCGTCCCTGTAAGGAAGAATACACTTTTGCCTTTCAGCCTGTTGTATCTTGCAAGTATGTCAGCCGCAACAGTCGTATAGGCGTGCCCTATGTGCGGGACATCATTGACATAGTAAATAGGGGTAGTGACATAAAATTTATTTGGAGCAGATGCCGGATCCATTTTTTAGTTCTTTTTCTTTTTCCAGAATTTCCTTCGCCTGTTAAACGGCCTTCCTTTATCTTTTGATTCTGGCTGCCCGGCCGGCTTAACAGGAGCTGCTGATTCCTTCTGCTCGCCTTGTGCGGGTTTATGAGTGGGTTTTTCAGGCCTGCGTCTTTTCCTTCTCCTGGGTTCCCGTTTAAAATGCTTTTTCTCTTCCGCAGCTTTTTCCGCCGGCTTTTCCTGTTGTTTTTCAGGTTGAGGCAGGGCAATCCCTTCTTTTCCTTTGGTAATAATATTAGTGCGGCCTTTGAATGTGGGCGCTTCCCTGTCTTTATCTGCATCGGTTTGCTCTGAGCCTGCTGCTTGAAGGTTATTGCCTGCATTCTCCTCTGCCACAGTGACGAGGGCTTTATCTTTAGCTGCTGAAGCTTCAGAAAACTCTCTGAATTCATAACCGAGACAGCACATCAATCTGCCGCAGATACCTGAGAGCTTGCTCTGATTTATTGAGAGATCCTGCTGTTTGGCCATTCTGATTGTTATGGGCGCAAAAGATGAAAGAAAGAGGCTGCAACAGGTCTGTCTGCCGCAAACGCCGAAACCGCCTAATAATTTTACTTCATCCCTTACACCTATCTGCCTCATTTCAATGCGGGTCTTGAATTTTGCAGCAAGGTCCCTTACCAGCCCCCTGAAATCAATCCTTCCGTCAGCCGTGAAGTAAAAGATAAGTCTTTTTTTATCAAGTGTTGTCTCCGTGACCACAATTTTCATCGGGAGCTTTAGAATTTTCACTTTATCCATACAAAAGGCCCTTGCCTCATCCTCAAGAGAACGGTTATTTTTGACTGTCTCAAAATCTTTATCAGTGGCTATCCTGATAATCTTTTTTAACGGATTTTCCGTTTTTTTTATGATATGTCCGGGTGTTACGACACGCCCCAGACTTAACCCCATCTCCGAGTCAACAACAACCTGCGAACCCGGAGCAACGTTAATATCATCAACGTCGAATGTGTAAATCTTACCGCATGACCTGAACCTGACACCCACTACAGTATAACCAACAGGTGTCTCCGGCTCTTTATGAGTTTCCAAAGCATTATTGTTTTCCATTGCCTGTTTCCCTTATTTTTTAGCGACTACCCTTTCCCAGCATTTTTTTGAGTAAAAGATTTGTATAATTAAGGGTAATTTGTTTGTTAAGATTAAAATTCAGTTTTCTTTTTATATTATAAAGCTCACGGGCTAATTTTAGTATATCTTTGAGCGCCGCCCCCTCAGAGACGGATATTATCTCATCCGCCCTGTCCTTATTAATGAGAAAGTCTGTTTTTCCGGTTGCCTTATAAACCGCTATATCCCGCAGCAACAACTGGCCCCAGTCGAACCACTCCTCCATAGCATCTCTGTTGTCCCAGACATCTTCTTCAAGGCTGCCGAGCATTTGCCTGAATATATTGAAAGACCGGTCTCTCTGCGCAATGAGATTTTCATTAAGCGCATATCCGAGTCTTCCGCCTGAAAGCAGGGTCAGTAACCCGGCCTGCCCCCGGCCGGTCTGCCCGAATTTTTCTTCAAGCAGCCTGCTCATGGTCTCAACCGGCAGAGGTGAAAAATTTATCCTCTGGCACCTTGAACGGATAGTTGGAAGAAGCGTGTCCGGCCTGGACGAAACCAGTATTAAAACGCTTTGAGAAGCCGGTTCCTCAAGTGTCTGCAAAAAAGCGTTTGCAGCCGATGGATTGAGCCTGTCGGCATTATCAATAATCGCTATCTTCCATTCGCCTTCATAAGGCTTATATGAGAGAGATTCCTCAAGCTCCCTGACCGCAGCGACCGTAATCTGTTTTCCATCCCCTTCGGGTACGATAATAAACACATCCGGATGATTTGCTTTTTCTATTTTTGTACACGAGGGACATTTATCACATGCATCGATTTCACTGATGCCGGAAGAATCCGCACTCTCTTCTTCAGTGAAAGAAAACAGGTCGTCTCCGGCCGGTTTCCGGCAATTCAGCGCCTTGGCAAAATTGATTGCAGTAAGCCGCTTGCCTATCCCTTCGTCACCTGCAAAAAACAGGGCATGCGGAATGCGGTTTTTTGAAATGCAGCCCTTAAGTATGTTTAAGGCATTTTCCTGTCCGATGATATCTTTCAGCGCCATAATGTTTATCAAGAATTCAGGAGTCAGTAGCCAGAATCCAGAATGGAATCTGCCTCTGTCAATTTACTTGATGCATATAGAAACAGTTTGGCTTTAATTTTTTTCATTCTGATTCCTGACTCCTGACTTCTGGCTTCCGGGGGATATCTTAATGATACCCGGCAAACTTTTATTAATTATTTCTACGACTTCCCTGTTAATTTCTTCAGCGCTGCGGGATGCGTCAAGCACCTTTATCCTCTCCGGCTCCTCCTCAGCGATTTTCAGAAAGCCCTTTCTTACACGGTTATGAAACTCTATTGTCTCAAGCTCAAACCTGTCCTCTTTTTGTGCATGCCTGTTTCTTCTCAGCCCTTCCTCAACATCAAGATCAAGCAGAAGGGTGAGACAGGGTTTCATATCAGGGGCCACAATCTCATTGAGGGTATTGATAATTGTCAAAGCAATCCCCCTTGCATAGCCCTGGTAGGCGACAGTCGAGTCAGTGAAACGGTCGGTGATTACAATATCATTCCGGAGTATTGCGGGATGGATAACTTCCCTGATATGCTGCGCCCTTGATGAATAATAAAGAAGGAGTTCTGCAAGCGGGTCCATGTGATTTTGGGGCTCAAGAAGAAGCCCCCTGATTTTATTGCCGATTTTTGTCCCGCCCGGTTCTGCTGTCTCAACAACGCTATATCCTTTAGCCCGGAGATATCCGGCAAGGAGCTTTGTCTGTGTGCTTTTGCCTGATCCCTCTATACCCTCAAAAGATATAAACCCTTTAGCCCCCGACATAACTGTTTCTCAAGTCCTTCAGCAGGGAGAATACCTTCAGCGTATCTTCAATATTTAATGAGCCTGTCCCGCAAGAGGGTGTTATGAGCACATGTTCTCTGATCGTCTCTTTCGGGATACCCGTCTTTTCCAGGGAGGTTAAACCGCGTTCAAGCTGTTCTCTCAAACCCTGAAGATTTACTTCCCTTATTATGTCCGTAGTAGGTACGACACCCCATGCAATAAACCCGTTATTATCTATAAACGATTTTATTTCTTCAGGGTATATGTTGAGGGTGTCCCAGAAGAAATACGAATCATAGTTAAAGACGTCGATGCCGGATGAAAGCACAAGGGGCCAGTCAGCCTTGCCGCAGCAGTGAATGCCTGCTATGCCGCCGCACTCCTTTATATGAGCGACTATCTCTTTCAGCATTCTTGATGCCTCATCATTACTCACTCCTATATAGGCGGATGTCCCGAGCGCCGAAAGTATGGGCTCATCAATGAAAATCAATACCTTTTCAGCATAAGGCTTAAGCATCTCAATCTGCCAGCCGGCTTTTCCTTTAAGCAATTCAAGTGAAAGCTCCCTCATTTCTTCATCAAAATAAAGAGGGCGTTTCTGATTGTCCGTAAGTGAAAGGGCAAAGGTCAGGGGGCCGGTTATATGTCCTTTTATTACATCAAAACGGCGGTTTTTCTGTTTAAGAATATCAATGAAGGCATACAGGCCCGCAGCATACTCTTTGGATATAGGGAATCCGGCTTTATCTGCAATTGCTTCATAGAATGCAGACAGCGCCGTTTCCTCAGCCTGTTCAACATGCACATTCTCGCCCTCGATTCTGACAAATGGAAACCCTTCCGAATACTGCGGCACCATTAACTCAAGAAAGCTTCTGTGAGGAAGCTGGGGCCAGAACGGTATATCCACCGAACCCAGAATAAGATTGCATGCCTCTACCGGGTCGGTATGGGGCAAACTGCCGATTCCTGTTGTATTAAAGCTCTGAAACATAACTATTAATCATACTCTATGGTGGAGATAAGTTTCAAATAACCCGATAATATCCGGTGCACGACAAACTACCGGCCATTGACAAAGAAAGGTCTTTCCCTCTATGATAATTTTTCTTAAAACTGCACAAAGTAGTGATAATATTTACGAAATTTTATTAATGCCGAGCCGGATTGTCAAGGAAATTGTTAAAAAAGTTCTGCTCAAAATTTTTGCTCTTGCCGGCATTAGCTGAATCTTTCGCTTTGTATGCAAGATTTTCAATACCTTAACTTAGTTGGTGGTTTTACGTGAAAATAATTGACGGATTAGAAAGTTTAAAACAAAAAATGCCCTATCCCGTACTGACACTCGGGAATTTTGACGGAGTGCATCTTGGCCATCAGGCCATTTTCCGGATGTTGATTGAACAGGCACGGGAAAAGAAGGGGACATCGGTTGTATATACATTCGTGCCCCATCCTTTGAGGGTAATCGCACCGCAAAGAGCGCCCAAGCTGCTCACTACTTACAAGGACAAGATCAAACTCATAGAAGAATGCGGAATAGACGTTATAATTTGTGCGAATTTCACAAAGGAATTCGCTAATATAAGCGCCGGGGATTTTGTCAGGGAAATTCTCTGCAAGGCACTCGGGGTTAAAGAGATATTTATCGGGTCCAATTACCTGTTCGGCAAAGGAAGAAAGGGCTCTCCGGAACTTTTAAAAAAGCTGGGCAAGGAATGCGGTTTTACCGTTACCATTATAAATGAAATAAAGATAAACAATGCGACACTGAGCAGTTCCATGATCCGGAACCTTATTGCAAAAGGCAGGGTTGATGAGGCGGCAAAGTTTCTGGGGAGGCAGTATTCAGTTGAAGGCATAGTAGTTGAAGGGGCGAAAAGGGGAAAGAGTCTTCTTGATACCCCGACAGCCAACCTCTTAACCGCCAATGAACTGCTGCCTGAAGACGGTGTTTATGCTGTAAAGGTCGATATAGACGGGAAGATTTACGGGGGCGCTACCAATATAGGACACAATCCTACATTCAAGGACAAAAAATTCAGTTTTGAAACCCATGTCCTTGATTTCAAAGGCCGGCTTCTCGGAAAAACCCTGAGGATATATTTTGTCAAACGAATAAGAGATGAAATAAAATTCCCGGGCGTTGAGGAACTCGGCGCTCAATTAAAAAAGGATATAGAGGAGATCAGGAATATCCTTAAGGATCAACGGGCTTAACCATTCTTCAAAGAAATTATCGTAACAGTTCAGTTCTTTTATTACCGGCAGATTTGCACAGTCAGGAAGAATTATTAATTTTCTTTTTCCTCTGAGAGTCTTTTATTTAATTTTGCGATTTCAGATTTCAACTCCTTCATCTTAAGCTCTCTGCCGACTGCCATATCATAAAAATCCTCAAGTTCTTTAACCCTGTTTTTGAGCTCTTTCTCGGACTGTAACAGTCTCTTTTGCGTGATTTTAAGGTCTGTTATGTCGGTTGCTATAATAATGGTGTGCAGGAATTTGCCCTTATCATCAAGAATCGAATAAGAACTCAAATAGAGCCAATGTCCTGATTCCGTCTGTATTTCAGCCATTGATGCCGGCTCTGTTTCGTTATCCCGCATAATATCGCAGGGAAAAAATTCAGAGCATTTTTTGCCGATTATCTCACGAATCGGTCTTTGTGTAAATTCTGCAAAACTCTTATTACATCTTGAAATATTCAACTCTTTATCAACAAGTATTATAAGTTCACTGGCGCTGTCAAAAGTCATTTCCCATTCGACCTTTGCTTTTTTTATCTCATCTTCTATTTTTTTGCGTTCGGTTATATCCCTGACTACATGGATTAACCCTGTCAGGTGATTGTCATTGTCAAAGCGGGGGATGGCCATGATTTCAATGTACATATTCAGGTGAGGCTCGAAGATTTCAAATACAGTACGTTCTCTGGTTTCAAAACATTGGCAGCTGGGGCATCCCCCCGGCGGCGCCTGGGTTCCGTGATAATACTTAAAGCATTTTGTCTCATCAAGATTCAGCAGGGGCAGACCGAGCAATTTCTCAGCCGCTTTATTAGCCCTGATGATATTGAAGTCTTTATCATGGATGGTGATCATGTCGGTAATTGTATTGAAAGTATCTTCCCAATCCTGCTTTGCCTGAAGAATCAGAGTTTCTGCCTTCTTGCGCTCGACTATGCTGTGAAACACAAGAACAACACCTGTGATATTGCCTTTTTCATCTATTATCGGGGCTCCGCTGTCATCAATCGGAATTTTTGTGCCGTCTCTGGCAATCAGGACAGTATGATTTGCCAGACCGGCAATCATACCGCTTTTCAGTACCTTTTGCACGGGATTTTCAACTTCTCCCCCTGTTTCCTCGTTGATAATATTAAAGACATCTTCGGCGGGTTTGCCGGCGGTTTCATGATTGCCCCACCCCGTTAAAGATTCGGCTGCGGGATTCATAAATCTTATATTCCCCTCTGTGTCCGTGATAATTACTGCGTCACCGATACTGCTGAGCACTGTAGAGTGCCACTTTTCCTTTTCTCTTAATTTTCTATCTGTCCGGTGCTTATAAATGCTGATTTCGATATTGCTTTGCAATTCCCTGTCACTTACCGGCTTTATAAGGTATCCGAAGGGTTCGGTTATTTTCGCGCGCTCCAGAATTTCTTCATCGGCATTTTCAGTAAGATATATTATGGGAATATCGTCAGCCGAGCGAATACGGTCTGCGGCTTCGATCCCGTCCATTGCTCCTGTAAGCAGAATATTCATTAATACGAGGCCGGGTTTGTGCTCGCGGACCCTGTTCAGGGCCTCTTCTCCTGAAGTTGCTGCGCACGGCACGTCATATCCCATTTGCTCCAGCCGCCGCTGTAAATCCTTTGCTACAGCCGGTTCATGTTCGACAACCAGTATTTTTGCTTTTCCCATTACTTAACTCCTTATTTGAACTCTCAATTTCCATATCTACGGCCATGAAATCCGGATGTGCATTTCCGGATTTCATGGCTTCTATAACACGTGCTGATCCAGTGGTGAAATTGGCCGGGCTGATTACAAAATGTTCTTTTTCGTGAGCATTGAGGGGGAAAAAAGATGGAACGATAAGTAATGCAGGGGGGAATAACATAAATGAAACAATGACTGAAGTGAATGTTTTTCTGATATGTTCCATTTCGGATTCGCCCTATTATACTTTAAACTGCAATAATTTTCTCAACTCCTTAATAATTTTAATTAGTGCAGTGCAGTGTTTTGCGTTTTTTCATTAATGGATAGGGAGGGTACGAGAAAACCCCGGGGGATATTAAAAAAAGATTTTTCTTTGCAGCTCATCTGCATGCAAATTTTATCGAATATTTAAAACATTACTAAATAGAGGAATTCCAATATTTTTATAGGTGAGATTCCCGATATAAATAAAGGCATCTTCCTACTCTTTTCTGTGATTAGTATTCCTCTTCAAGATACTGGCTGATTTTTTGACAAGACTCATAATATGGACAAACCTTGCATCTTCCAATACAATAAGGCACATCCGCATCCATAATTAATCCTCCTTCCCGTATGTATCTTATCGGCAGTTTTTTAAATGACTTGAGAGAAGCTGCCCGGGAAATATCGAGGAGCAGGGGGCTGCTTTACAGAAGAAAACTGAGTATAATATCGACAATTATCGCCAGGATGGAGAGTATGAATATAATGTAGTAATTGATATCTTCCATGGATTTTTTGATTGATGACAGAAGATATATTACAGCCTCCCTCTCCTCCTCCGAAAGGCATGCATTGGCTCTTACCTTTTCTATTAACTCATACTCTTTTATGGCCCTCTTCCTTTTCCTTGAAATGGAATATCTGTAAAGGAAGAAAACCAGGTATCCAAGAACGCCTGCATACCATACCGGCCTTACCCATGAAGGTTTCACATACTGGAAAACTATAATTATCCTGAATGCAATTGCTGAAAAAAGACCAAGCAGAAAGAATCCATAGACAGTAGACTTTGAAACTGTATGCGGCGGCTTTTTTATCATAAGGTTTCGGGTTTCAACGCCATTGTGCAGGCAAAATGCTTCCGATCTTTTCGTCCACCATCTTCCGGGTTTTCTCATCCACTTCAAGCACCGGAGGATACCACGGTTTCATCCGGCAGTCAAAAACCACAGGCTCACTTAAGCCTGTGTGAAAACGATGGGTATCTGTTTTGTTTCCATAAATATCACCGGCAGGTTCAAAACGGGTAAAAAAGGTCCAGAGGAACTCTTTTAAATCAAGAGTTGCAGACCTGCTGTTGTCCACGAGTACGACCACAGGCCACTCAGCGAGATTCCTGTCTCGCGCGATTTTCCTGCCAAGGCCGGGATCAGACTTGTATGTCTTTCCTTCAATTACAAGAGTGCCCGGCAGGAATGCTACAGGTTTATCACATCCATCGGGCAGTCTGCCCCTGAATTCTCCGGGTAATTTTCTCAGGGGCTCGTTTCCTAATCCCATAAGTACGGCCTTTGATCCCCTGTTTACCGCAGGTCCGGTATAATCAAGAGTATCCTGTGAGACATTATCAAAGACAAAAAGATCCGTCTGCCAGTTAACACGCTCCAGAACATATGTCCAGAGTTCCGGAAAATCCGATACGTCAATATCCCCGTCGGTAATTATCAGAAATTTTGTCAAAGACAACTGGCCTTCTCCGAGAATTCTCATCGCAGATGCAAAGGCCTCCCTGGGATAGCGATTATACACTCTGGCAGCAGCAAGAGAATGAAAGCCCGTGTCCCCGAAGGTCTTTAACTGTCTCACGCCCTTCATAACAAGGGGAAAAAGGGGAGAGAGCAGCTCCTGCAGATAATCACCGATATAGTAGTCTTCCTGGCGGGGCCTGCCGACTACGGTGGCAGGATAAATGGCATTGCTGCGGTGATACAGCCTGTCGACATTAAATACCGGATAGTCGTGTCTTAAAGAGTTGTAGCCGAAATGATCGCCGAAAGGGCCTTCCGGCTTTCTGACAAAAGGGGGCACCTCACCTTTTATTGCAAACTCTGCACTGGCAACCATTGCATGCCCGCCAAGAGGATCATCAACCATCTCCAGCCGTTTCCCTAACAGCAAAGAGGCTAATATGAGCTCGGGCACATCCTCGGGAACAGGGGCTATTGCCGAGAGGATAAGCGCAGGGGGACCGCCTATGTAGAGGTTGACCGGAAGAGGTTCCCCCTTTTTCTCGGCAGCGTTATAATGGTAACCCCCGCCTTTATGTATCTGCCAGTGGATACCGGTAGTGCAATCGTCATGCCTCTGTATCCTGTACATTCCGAGGTTGTGTCCCTTGCCGTCAGGGTGCTCTGTATAGACAAGCGGCAGGGTAACAAAAGGGCCGCCGTCTGAATGCCATGAGGTCAGCATTGGAAGCTCTGACAAACGGGGAGGGCTCTGTCTGTTTTCCAGTACAGGTGCGTTTTTTATTTTTTTGAGGCCGATCTTTAATCCCTGCTGAAAAATATTTCTTCCTTCCCAGAGCTTCTTTATATCCGGGGGTAAGATGGTTTCTGCAAGTTTCACTACATCATTGATGAATTTGACCGGCCGCTTGCCAAAGGCAAGGTCCATCCTGCGTTCTGTGCCGAAAAGATTTGTTACTACCGGGAATTTGCTGCCTTTGACATTCGTAAATAAGAGCGCCGGCCCCCGCTTTTCTATAACCCTTCTGTGAATTTCAGCTATTTCCAGACAGGGGTCTACCGGGGTCTCGACAAGGAGCAGCTCATTTTCTTTCTTCAGTATCCCGATGAAAATATGCAGATCTTTAATTGCGGTCATGCTTGCAGGCTCCCCCTTAATACAGACTAAAGATAAAAGTTAAGGAGATTATTTTAACAGTTGTTGTTTAAAAAAGCCCATCAGGGGAGGTGTTTTTGTGCAGGATTCAGGTATTATAGAGACATGATTGCGATTATTGATTATGGAATGGGGAATCTCAGGAGTGTTGAAAAGGGATTCCTGAAAGTCGGTGTTGATGTCAGGGTCACAAACAGGCCTGAAGATGTTGATAATGCCGACGGCGTTGTCCTCCCCGGAGTGGGAGCCTTTAAAGACTGCATGCAGGAGCTGGCGAATCTTGATCTTGTGGATGCTGTTGCAGACGTTATAAGAAAAGGCAAACCGTATCTCGGTATATGTCTCGGTCTCCAGGTATTATTCAGTGAGTCGGAAGAGTTCGGCAAGTGCCGTGGGCTGGATATCTTCAGAGGCAAAGTGGTGCGCTTTGAAAAGAGCGGTCTGAAAATTCCGCAAATGGGCTGGAATCAATTAAATATAAAAAACAATAACCCCCTCTTCAACGGCATACCTGATAAAAGTTATTTTTATTTTGTGCACTCTTTTTATGTTGCTCCGGAAGATAACTCTATTATTGCAACCACAACGGATTATGGCGTTGAGTTTACGTCTTCAGTCCGGAAGGACAATATATTTGCAGTACAGTTCCATCCGGAAAAAAGCCAGGCCCTCGGATTACGCCTTCTTAAAAACTTCGGGGATATCGTGGCCGCGAAATAATATCCATTCGCCTTTTCTTAACTATCCGGAGATATCGTTAAAAAGGGCTGTTATGCTTTTCTTAAGAACCGGATGTATTTTATCGGGTGCTATTTCTGCAAGAGGTTTTAAGACAAACTCTCTTTCACTGATCCGGGGATGAGGTATTTCCAGGTCAGCGGTTTTCATAACCAGGTCGTTATAGAACAATATATCAAGGTCTATAACCCTTGCCCCCCAGCGAGGGCCCGGAAAGCGTCCCACAGCGGATTCGATGTTTTTAAGAAGACTTAACAATTCATACGGTTTTAAGCCGGTCTCTATCTTGATTGCCATATTAATAAACTCAGGCTGATTCCTGACTCCCCAGGGCTCGGTCTCAACTATGGATGAGAGCTTTGTAACCTTAACGCCGTTTTCTATAAGAATCGTAATTGCTTTTTTGCAATTTTCTTCCCTGTTCCCAAGGTTGGAGCCGATTCCGATGTATGCTGTGGACATAAAATGCAACCGGTTAATCCATTGGTTAAAATACGATTGACAAAAAGCACAAAAACCAAAGAAAGGGGCATGTTAAGTGAACCGAATCCAACGGCATTTGGAATTTATATTAAAGCGTTCCCTTTGTTGACGGTATGCCTTTTGTTTTTGTCTGAATCTCCACTGCAGAACGCAATGCCCTGCCGAGCCCTTTAAATATTGCCTCAAAGATGTGGTGCGGATCCCGGCCGTATTGAAGGATGATATGCAGATTCATTCCTGCATTATTAGAAAGCGCCCTGAAGAAGTCCTCAAACAGAGAAACTCCGAGACTCTGTATTTGTGCGCTGCCTCTCGGTGTCCTGACATTATATACCAGATACGGCCTTCCGCTGAGGTCTATAACGACCTGGGCAAGACTCTCATCCATTGGGGTCATTGACTCGCCGTAACGTCTTATCTGTAATTTCCTGCCAAGGGCTTTATTGATTGCCTCACCAAGCACAATGCCGATGTCTTCCATAAGGTGGTGGTAATCAACTTCAATGTCCCCTTTTGCCTGCACGTCCAGGTCTATCTGCCCATGCATAGACATTAAAGTGAGCATATGGTCGACAAAAGGGATTGACGTATTGATCCTGTAATCCCCTTTGCCGTCAAGATTGATACCAAGCCTGATATCCGTTTCTTTTGTTTTTCTTACAACCTTTGCCTTTCTGGCCATTCGAACCCCTCCCGACAGTATGTTAATTCCTTATCATCTTAATCATCTTATCACAAAACTTGCTTAAGCGCCTTCAGAAATGCCGTATTATCTTTCAGCGTTCCAACACTCACCCTCAAACAGTTCTTCATCGATCCGCTCATATTGCGGATAAGAATGCCCCTTTGCAGCAATTTTTGATATATCTTTTCAGCATCACGGGCCTTGAATAATATAAAATTCGCATCAGAAGTATATGGCGTTATGCCGGCTGTTTTTTCCATCTCCTTAAAAAGCCCCTTTCGTTCACTTTTAACGGCACTGATATATGATTGCATCCGTTTTATATCCTGAAGCGCATTAAGGGCAACCTGCTGTGAAAGAGAATTAAGATTAAAGGGAAGCCTGACCTTATTCACCTCATCTATAATATCCGTATCCGCTATCATAAATCCCACCCTTAAACCCGCAAACCCGACCTTGCTTAATGTTCTCAGGATGACAAGATTTTTATATTTCTTCAGTAAGGGCAAGAAACTTCTCCTGTCTGAAAACGGCTGGTATGCTTCGTCAACTACAACCAGACCTTTTGATTGTTCAATTATCTCTAAGATCCTCTCCGATGAAAAACTGTTGCCTGTGGGGTTGTTCGGAGAACTCAGAAAAATCAACTTTGGTTTCTTCTTTTTTATGGCTTCCGTAAACCTGTCTGTGTCAAGATCAAATTTTTCATCAAGCGGTATCCCGCTCTTTTTCTCCCCGAGAGACTGCGAGATAATGCCGTACATTGAAAATGTCGGTACAGGATATAAAACCGGGCCGCCAAAGGTTGTAATCAAATAATAAATGATCTCGTCCGAGCCATTGCCGTGAAGAATGTTTTCAGTCTTTACTTTTAATTCCTTTGCCACGAGCCTCCTTAATTCCTTTGCCTCAGGGTCAGGGTATTTGTTGGTCTTTACTGATCTTAAAACCTTTAACCCGTATGGGCTTTCATTTGCGTCAAGCTTCACCCTGCATGGGATTTCTTCCGCCTGATAAGCCCGGAGAGAACGTATGTTCGGTTTTACTAATTTCTTTATATCCATTTTTGGAATTATATTATCTGTTGAATATTAATTTTTTCAATTTAAGATATAGCCACTGAATTATGGATATAATGACTATAATCACAAAGACAATTGCCATTAGTTTGGGAAACCCGATGTCGTACAAAGTGATGAACCCGGTAATGGCCGCTGTTTTTATCGACCTTATAAACCATTGCGACCAGATTCCGGACTTTGCGCGCTGAAGATGCTCAAACTCTCCCTGCCCTGACAGTAAAGATTTAATTGAGCGCAGGCTGACTGCCTTGATCTCCTGATTATCAGGCCAGGGGAGAGGCTCAAATCCTTCACTTTCAGGAAAGCCTGTACCCGTCACTCCGATTACCTTCCCTGCCATATTTAACAAAGGCCCGTCTTTGCCGGCGCGGTAAGATAATATCGGGGTTGTAGTCTGAATTTTTATAAGCTCCGCTCTTTCTTCAATGTTACTGAGAGAGCTGACAAGGCCTTCGGAAACAGTTTTCCCCAGATCCGCTGATCTGCCGATAACAACAACTCTTTCTCCGGGCTCTATCTTATACCCAAAATCCGGTTCAAGATAGACCTCCCCGGCTGCCTTAACCTGTATCAGCGCAAAGTCGAGACCTTCGTCACGGTTAAGAATAATAACATCATCATAATAATTCGACTTACTAAAGACCTCTGCGGAGTATGCATCCTTCAGAACAGATGAATTAGTAATAATCCGTCCCTGCGTGTCGATAAAAAATCCGCTTCCCCTTCCGCTTTCCGCACCGGAATCGTCATAGGCAACCACCGTCACCACACCTGGAGTCGTTTTTTTCACTATTTGCTTCAGCTCCTTAATTGAGCGCTCCAGATCCATAAACCCGGCAGTATCGGAAGCAGAGGCATTGTGTGAAAAAACGGTTGAAAGCAGGGAGAAGGAGAATATTACGGAAAATACAGTAAAGATATAAATGATTCTTTCAGGCAATTTCATTCTGTTATTTCAGGATTGTTTTTATTGCAGACCTCATGGTCTTAATCTGTCATTTCATTCTTAAAACAGAGAAATAATAAATACCTGTATAGTATATCAAAAAGAGGTGAAATAATAATTATTTAATTGGGACAGTGGAACGTTCAATCATCGGAAGTTTTAAACTTAACGCGGATAACGGCGAACCCGCAAGCTGTAACTCATTGATTTATTGGAACCATTCACATATATCCCCCCACGGCCAGATTACCCCATCGGCCAGAATGTCCCGAGATTTAATAGGTCATTATGCCCTATTAAATCTCGCTGAATCAATTCAAATAGTCATAACGCATTAAAAACAAAGAAAAATAATTCCTGGCATGCCCTTTGCTTTTTAAAAAGTAAAATTACAATAGAAAGGAGGAAGGAGCTATGAGAGACACATATTTAGAAAGGTTTCCGGATCCATGGAAAGAATTTGAACGCATGAGCCGTTTGTTAAGCAGGATAGCATCAAATTCGGGCAAAGAGTTCCCGCCGGTTAATGTGTGGGTAAATGGAGACAATGCTGTTGTTACCACAGAGATACCCGGGGTTGACAGAGATAAAATAGACATTTCCGTATCCGGCAATACAGTCACACTTCGCGGCTCACGTCCGGCAAGCGATATAAAAGAAGGGGAATCCTGTCACAGGCACGAACTCAGGCACGGTAATTTCAGCAAAACAATTGAACTTCCTTTCAACATTGATGCGAATCAGGTACATGCAGTTTATAAAAAAGGCGTTCTCTATATATCACTGCCGCGGGTGGAGTCCGACAAACCGAAAAAAATTGAAATCAAATCAGAATAGGAGGTGAATAAAATGACGGATAAAAGAGAACTACAAAAGAGAGAGGCTGAACTCGAAAAAGGCGTTGAGCGCACGAGGGAGACAAGGGTATATGCACCGGCTGTTGATATTATAGAAAAAAACAATGATATTGTTATTCTGGCCGATATGCCGGGGGTGGATGAAAACTCTGTTGATATAACCCTTGAAAAAGACTTGCTGACGATCTATGGAAAGGTTGAACCCGAAATTCCCGAAAATCACAGGCTTGTTGTTTCAGAATATGAAATCGGCGACTATCAGAGGACATTCACTCTTTCTGATGAAATTGACAGAGAGCATATCCGGGCAACAGTAAAAGACGGTGTATTGAAACTTGTTTTGCCGAAGGCCGAAAGAGCAAAAACAAAGAAGATCCCTGTTACAGGGAATGCTTAAAATAATTTCAAATAAGAAAGGGGGTATGACTTATGACACTCAAAAATCTTGTACCATCATTCGGAAAAAAGAAAGTTCCCGTAAGATACGACCACAATCCTTTCAGTTTACTGCATGAGGATATGGACAAACTGTTCGAAGACTTCTTCCGCGGGTTTGAGATCGAGCCGTTCGGTGGACGCCTCAGCTCATTCAGACCGGACATTGAAGTAAGTGAGAACGATAAGGAGATAAAGATCACCGCAGAGCTGCCGGGCATGGATGAAAAAGATATCGATGTATCACTTTCAGATAACACATTGACAATCAGCGGCGAGAAGAAAGAGGAGAAGGAGAGCAAAGGAAAAGACTATTACATGAAAGAACGCACCTACGGTTCGTTCAGGAGATCGATCCCTATCTATGCAGAGATCGAGCCTGAGAAAGTCGATGCCCGCTTCAAAAAGGGTGTTCTGACAATAACACTTCCAAAATCTGAGAAGGAGATAGAGAAGAAAAAGAAGATTGCCGTTAAAGTAGAATAAAACCTGAGAATGCCGGAAACTTTCTTTGGCCCGTCTCCACCTGTTTTGATAAGGCGAAGACGGGCTGCTTTTTTCTGTTTCTAAATTGCCTCCAAATTAATTACAGGTAATTCCTTTTAAAATCTAATACAATAGTTGAATTCGTATACCTTGTTTAATTAACCATGCAAACCGACAACAAAAAAGCGATATTCGCATGGAGTCTCTATGACTGGGCTAATTCGGCCTTTGCCACAACAGTCATAGCCGGATTCTTTCCCGTATTCTTTAAACAATTCTGGAGCGTTGGCGCTGATATAAATGTGAGTACAGCCAGGTTGGGAGTGGCGAATTCTATAGCCGGGATTATAGTGGCTTTACTGGCGCCTCTGCTGGGGGCCATTGCCGACAAGGGAACATCAAGGAAGAAGTTCCTGCTCTTTTTTACTTATATGGGAGTGGTGATGACATCCTCATTGTACATGGTTTCAAAAGGTAATTGGCCGATAGCTATCATGCTTTATATTTTAGCAAGTGTTGGATTTTCCGGCGGCAATATCTTTTATGACTCATTGATAACCGGGGTGGCATCCGAAAAAAAACTTGATTTTGTCTCTGCCCTGGGTTTTTCACTCGGCTATCTCGGGGGCGGGCTTCTTTTTGCAGTAAATGTATGGATGACTCTCAGCCCTGATACATTTGGATTTGCAGATGCCGGAGAGGCCGTAAAAATCTCTTTTCTGACCGTTGGAGTCTGGTGGGCGGTTTTTTCAATTCCAATTTTCCTGTTTGTAAAAGAGCCTGCAGGTGAGGCGCTTTCCGGTATTAAGGCGGTCAAAGCAGGATTTACCCAGTTAAGAGACACCTTTCATGAACTCCGTCATTTGAAGACTGTTTTTTTGTTCCTTGCAGCTTACTGGCTGTATATTGATGGAGTGGATACGATTATCCGGATGGCGGTTGATTACGGCATTTCAATAGGCTTTCAATCCGATGATTTGATTGTTGCCTTGCTTATTACCCAGTTTGTCGGATTTCCTTCTGCCATAGCGTTTGGTTATATGGGGCAGAAGATAGGCGCTAAACGGGCTATATTTATTGCGATTGCCGTATATCTGTTCGTGTCTGTCTGGGGGGCATTTATGCAGGAGAAGAATGAATTTTATATACTGGCTATAATCATTGGTCTGGTTCAGGGCGGTATCCAGGCATTGAGCAGGTCATTCTATGCGCGGATAATTCCTGTTGATAAGTCGGCGGAGTATTTCGGGTTCTATAATATGTTAGGTAAGTTTGCCGCTGTTCTCGGCCCTGTTGTCATGGGAGGTGTCGGCTTGCTCGCCAGATCTATGGGATACAGCAGTGATCTTGCGTCACGGGCAAGCATTGCATCTATTTCGATATTTTTCATAGCCGGCGGAGTTCTGTTTTATTTCGTGGATGAAGAAAAGGGCCGGGAAGAGGTTAAGTTTTTGAAGGGGGACGGTTAACAGTTCGCCCTCTTTCAATAACTCCGGTAACGTGGTAAAATATGGCAGAAATTTGTGGTTCTGTCTTTTAATTCTTGAATCTCGAAGGAGCAACGAATGGTAAAAAAAGTTAGAAAGGCAGTATTCCCCGCAGCCGGTCTGGGAACGAGATTTTTACCGGCAACAAAGGCATCTCCAAAAGAGATGCTCCCTATTGTCGACAAACCAATGATCCAGTATGCCGTTGAGGAAGCCGAGGCATGCAATATTAAAGAATTTATAATGATTACAGGTAAATCCAAAAGGGCAATTGAAGACCACTTTGATTATGCATGGGAGCTTGAAGAAACCCTTAAAAGCAAAGGCAAGAAAACCATGCTCAAAGAAATACAGCGGTTGGCTGAACATCAATTTGCTTATATCCGGCAGGGTGCCCCGCTTGGACTCGGACATGCAATCCTCTGTTCGAAACCTTTTGTAAAAGATGAGCCTTTTGCCGTAATCCTTAGTGATGATATTATAGACCCTGATGACAACCTTCTCGGAGAAATGATAAAAATTTATAACAAGTACAAGGCTACCGTCCTTGCCCTTCAAAGGGTTCCAAAAGAAGAGATTCACCGCTATGGAGTAATAGCAGGCAAGGAAGTTAAAAAGAATGTATACAAAATATCCGACATGGTGGAAAAACCGACATCATCTGCCGCCCCCTCTGATCTGGCAATAATCGGCAGATATATACTCACACCCGATATATTTAATTTTATTGAAAAAACGTCTCCGGGAAAAGGCGGTGAAATCCAGTTGACCGATGCATTAAAGGCCCTCCTGAAACGGAAGCCTGTTTATGGTTATCTCTTTGAGGGAAGACGGTATGACGGCGGCGACAAGATAGGCTATCTGAAGGCCACGGTGGAACTTGCAATGAAAAATCCGGCTCTCAGGGATGAATTTAAGGAATATCTTTTCTCCAGGATTTTATCTTTGAGTAATAAGGAGCAATAATGACAGAGTTAGATATAAAAGAAGAGCGCGAAATAGAAATCCCGTCGTCTTTACCGATCCTTCCTGTAAGAGATGTTGTCATTTTCCCATATATGATTCTCCCTCTTTTTGTCGGGAGGGATATTTCAATAAAGGCAATTGAGAACGCAGTCGAGAGTGACAAGCTCATCCTGCTTGTCTCGCAGAAAGATGTGGGTGTTGAAACACCGGCCAAAGAAGATCTCTATACAGTCGGGACAGTCGGAACAATACTCAGAATGCTGAAACTGCCGGACGGAAGACTCAAAATTCTTGTGCAGGGACTGTCAAAAGCAAGAATTGTCAACTACAGACAGACAGAACCGTTTTATATCGGAGAGATTGAGAAAGTTGTTGATCGCGAGCAGCCTAAATTAAGCTTAGAGGTTGAGGCGCTTATGCGTAATGTAAAAGAACTCGTGGATAAATCCCTGGCGCTCGGCAAGTCCTTTCTGCCCGACATCATTGTTTTGATTGAAAATATAGAAGAGCCCGGAAGACTTGCGGACCTGGTTGCATCAAATCTCGGATTAAAGGCTGAACAGGCCCAGGAATTACTCGAGCAGACAGACCCTATAGCAAGACTTAAGAAAATCAGTGAAATTTTAAACAGGGAAGTTGAATTGCTCCTGGTGCAGCAGAAGATACAGTCTGATGTCAAGGGTGAAATAGATAAGACCCAGCGGGAATATTTTCTCAGGGAACAGTTAAAGGCAATCCAGAAAGAGCTTGGGGAAATAGATGAAAAGACCGAGGAAATACTTGATCTGCGCAAGAAGGTTAAAGAGGCGAAGATGCCTGAAAAGGTGGAGAAAGAAGCCCTGAAGCAGGTCAATCGTCTTGAAAAAATGCATCAGGACAGCGCTGAGGCCGGCACTATCAGGACATATATTGACTGGCTTGTTGAAATTCCATGGTCAATAAGCACAAAAGACAATCTCGATATAAAAAGGGCAAAGAAGGTTCTTGATGAAGACCACTATGATCTTGAGAAGGTCAAAGAACGTATCCTCGAATATCTCGGTGTAAGAAAGCTCAAGGACAAGATGAAAGGCCCGATCCTCTGCTTTGTAGGGCCTCCGGGGGTCGGCAAGACATCCCTTGGGAAGTCCATTGCGAGAGCGCTCGGAAGGGAGTTTTACAGGATGTCCCTTGGAGGAATGAGAGACGAGGCGGAAATAAGAGGGCACAGGAGAACGTATGTAGGAGCAATGCCCGGCAGGATTATCCAGGGGATTAAAACAGCCGGTAAAAACAACCCGGTATTTATGCTTGATGAAGTCGACAAGATAGGCATGGACTTCAGGGGCGATCCAGCATCTGCATTGCTGGAAGTTCTGGACCCCGAGCAGAATTTTGCTTTTACGGACCATTACCTTGGTGTCCCTTTTGACTTAAGCAATGTAATGTTCATAACAACGGCAAATCTCATGGACCCTATCCCTTCCCCTTTGAGGGATAGAATGGAGGTGCTGAGCTTATCCGGGTATACGGCAGAGGAAAAAATAGGAATAGCAAAAAACTATCTTATTCCCAAGCAACTGAATGAACACGGAATTACCGATAAGAATATAAAGATTAATGACAGCGCGCTTTTGCAGGTTATTACGCATTATACACGCGAAGCCGGGGTAAGAAATCTTGAGCGTGAGATAGCTCACCTCTGCCGGAAGGTAGCCAGGAAGATTGCAGAAGGCAAGGACAGGAAATACATTATTTCATCAAAAAATCTCTCGAAATACCTTGGGGTCCCGAAGTTCCTCCCTGAGGAAGAAATAAAAAAAGACGAGATAGGTGTTGCGACCGGACTTGCATGGACAGAAGCAGGGGGAGACATTATTTACATTGAGGCAACTATAATGAAGGGCAAAGGCAGCCTGACTCTTACAGGACAGCTCGGCGATGTAATGAAAGAGTCAGCCCATGCAGCCTTAAGCTACATACGTTCCAACGCAAAAAAACTTGGCATAAGCAACACCCTGTTTTCAGGCAATGATATCCATATACATGTCCCTGCCGGAGCCATTCCCAAAGACGGGCCGTCAGCCGGCATTACCATGGCAACCTCCATTGCTTCCGTATTTACAGGCAGGGCCGTTCACAAGAGCATTGCCATGACCGGTGAAGTAACTCTGCGCGGAAGTGTGCTGCCGATCGGAGGATTAAAAGAAAAAGCGCTTGCAGCAAAGAGGATGGGCATTAATAAGGTCATTATACCGAAGAGGAATGAGAAGGACCTTGAAGAGATACCCAAGTATATTAAAAAAGATATGCAATTCATACCTGTTGAAACTATGGACGAAGTCCTGAAAAACGCCCTGAAGAAGAAAAAGGTTAAAAGGAGAAAGAGCCGTTAGGTTGATTTGAGTGATTGCTGCAATTAAAAAACCGTCATATATCAAATCCTCATTTTTAATCCTTGATCCCTTGAATCCTTTACAATGCAACTATCAAAAATCGGTGAATTCGGTCTTGTAAAGCTCATAGAGACAAAATGTGCAGCTTCTTCAAGCGATGTTATTGCAGGTATCGGGGATGATGCTGCCGCCGTAAAAGTCATTGGCAATAAATTCCTTATTACTTCAGACATGATGATTGAAGGGATTCACTTTGACCTTTCATTCACGACATTTTACCAGTTGGGATATAAATTCCTGGCAATTAATATAAGCGATATACTGGCAATGGGCGGCAATCCGGAATATTTTCTCATCAGCCTCGGCATTCCGGAGACTTATAAGGTGAGTGATATTAAAGAGCTTTACTCGGGAATAAAGAAAATCGGCGATGAATTCGGGGTCTCGGTTGTAGGCGGGGACACGTGCGCATCAAAACATGATCTTACGTTAAGCGGGACTCTCACCGGAACTGCAAAAAGGATCATAACACGGTCGGGCGCAAAAGAGGGTGACGGTATCTTTGTTGCGGATACCCTGGGAGACTCAGCCATGGGATGGCATCTCCTCAGGAAGAGGAAGAAGAAAGTTAAGAGCTTCTCTCCCCCTTCTCATCGTTTGAAACTCATGAAAAAACATCTGATGCCGCAGCCTGCTCAATTGAAAAACAGATCAAGGATAACATCAATGATAGACATCAGTGACGGACTTCTTATTGATTTAACTCACATATGTGATCAAAGCAGGGTTGGCGCTATAATTTACAGAGATAAAATACCTGTATCCGGGGAACTTGAAAAAACAGCAAAAAACTTAAAAAAAGACCCGCTGAAGTTTGCATTGAAGGGCGGGGAAGATTATGTTTTGCTTTTTACAGCGCCACGAAGGTATAAAACAGATGCTTTTAAAATTGGTGAGATAATCAGGAGAGGGCGGTTCATAGTTGATAGTAAAGGCAGGAAAACAACATTTAAACCGGAAGGATATGAGCATTTTGTAACCACTCAGGTTCAAAGTGACAAAGGCACATAGGCACAAAGTTTAAAAGAAATACAAGGAAAGTTTTTATCCTTTTCTTTTACTTTGTCCCTTTGGTGCTTTGTGCCTACCGGAGTAGTTACGACATATTTAATAAACAGAAAACACTTTATTTTTTCATTTTGATTTTTTATCATGGCTTATTTCAGAGATAAATTCAGGAGCATATTTCAGGTAAACGACACTCCCCGGAGAATTGCCATGGCTTTTGCTATCGGGGTATTCCTGGGCATATCTCCTTTTCTCGGCATTCACTATATCGGGGCGTTTTTTCTTACATGGTTTTTTCGCCTGAACAGGCTGGTTGCCGTTGTCGGCGTAAGCGTTAACAATCCGTGGACTATAGTGCCGATATCCTCTTTCTGCGTCTGGGTGGGAGCAAAATTGCTCGGCATAAAACAGGTTTTGCCGGAGGTTGACTGGAAAAATATTACCCTTACGCATATCATAGGCAAACTGGCTGATATGGATAATCTTATTGAGCTGCTTAACAAACTGACGCCCCTTATAAAGGCATTTTTCGCCGGTTCTCTTGTTATTTGTACTTTCACCGCAATAGCAAGCTATTTTATTATTTATAACCTGGTAACCAGATACAAACAGGCCCGGAAATGCCGCATAAATTAACACGCCTTCATGTCCTTCTTTTTATTCTGACCTTCATGACAACTATGTCCGCCGGCGCTTTGCTTAGCGGTGTAATCCCGTGGGAGCAGCCGGAGAAGATTTACGTCGGTCTGCCTTTTTCTCTGACGCTGCTGCTTATACTTCTCACTCATGAAATGTCACATTATATTGCATCCCGGATGCATAATGTATCGGCAACCCTCCCGTATTTCATTCCAGCGCCCTCAATCATAGGAACTTTCGGAGCCATTATTAAAATGAAACCCCCGATACCCGACAGACGTTCACTTATAGATATCGGGGCATCAGGTCCGATAGGCGGATTCATTGTTGCTGTTATTGCTTCTATTGCAGGCCTGTATCTGTCCGATGTCAGGCCTGCAGGCGAACTTCAGGAAGGAATCACCTTCGGAAGTTCACTGCTTTTCACTTTCCTCTCAAAAGTAGTATTGAATATCGATCCTGAAAAATATGATGTAATACTCCATCCCGTGGCCTTCGCAGGATGGATCGGATTTCTTGTTACGTCGCTTAATCTGCTGCCTATCGGACAGCTTGACGGCGGTCATATCATTTATGCCCTGTTCGGGGAAAACCATGAGCGGATTTCAAAAGCGACACTCCCTGTTCTGGTGGTTCTCGGTATTTTCCTATGGCCGGGGTGGCTGATATGGGCGGTCCTTATGCTTGTGCTCGGTTACAGGCATCCGCCTGTTGTTTACCCTCATATCCAATTAGACAGGAAGAGAAAGATTGTCGGCTGGATATCACTTGCCATCTTTATCCTGACCTTCACGCCAATGCCTGTTCAGGGGATCTGAAATTCAAAATGCACAAAAAAACCGGGGTGAATTTCCATGAAATCCACTCCGGTTTTTTGATCTTAAATTTTAATTTTTTGATTTAATATTTTTTATGCGCCTTCGTATTTCTTCATCCTCCAGTATTCTGCATTAAGGGTCTCGACGATATAATCGACTCTGCGGGTCCTGATTAATTTACCTAATGCATCCAGGAATACCTTTGGATGCTTGAACAGGATTGTAAGCAGTATGGAGTAAAAACTGATATTCCCTGAACTCCTGAGATAATTTCTCGCAAAGAACTGGTTCTGAAGGTGTCTGCGGATATCTCTCAGCTCTTCTTTGCCGAAGGTTATGGCCATTAAAGGAAGTTCCGGCTGCCTGTGCGCCCATATTTCCGAGAACGGAAGGTTCGGGTCGAGCCATCCGTTTTTAATAGCCATATCATAAATATCTGTCCCCGGATACGGGGTGAGGAAGTAAAAAGCCGTATAATCAGCCTTGATCTCTTTTGCTACTCTGAAGCTTTGATCTATATCCTCTTTTGTCTCCTCGGGACTGCCGATTATAAAGGTTGCAAGTGTCCTGATATCAAGCTCCTTACAAAGTTTAAAAGACTTCTTGATCTGATCGGTTCTGTCACCGGCGCCGCCTTTGCCCAGAACCTTGAGGATTTTCTCGGAACCGCTCTCAACACCAAAATCAAGCTGGACAAGCCCCGACTCTTTCATGAGTTTCATTAATTCCCTGTCGGTCTGGTCAACCCTTGACTGACAGCCCCATTTAACATTCAGATTCCTGCTCTTTAAATCCCTGCAATATTCTTTTACCCATTTGGAGCTCAGCGTGAATGTATCATCACAGAAGTATACGCCTTTTATGTCAAAATTTTTGTGCAGGTGTTCTATTTCATCAACCACGTTCTTAACAGAACGCCTCCTCGTCTTTCTTCCGAATATATTGTGGCTGCCGCAATATATACATTTAAAAGGACAGCCCCTGCTTGTGACAATGGTTGTCTGATTTTTCTCGGCATACCCCCTTATAATTCCGGGCGGTTTCAGGTAGGGAGCCATATCGATCAAATGCCGGGCAGGGAAAGGGATGGTATCCAGGTCCTTGATCATATCCCGACCGCCGTTATCGATAATTTCACCGTTTTCACGGTACATAACGCCTTTAACTCCGGCAACGCCTTCTTTCTTATCCAGTTTTTCACATACCTCAACTATTGTATCTTCACCTTCGCCTATTACTATAAAATCAAGATCAAATTCCTTTAATGTGTCGGCCGGCTTAACTGTTGTATGTACTCCCCCGGCGCAGCAAGTTACATCGGGCAGTTCTTTCTTCAGCGTCTGGCGTAAGTTAAATGCCCTCTGGTACGCCACTGTTAAAAAACTGATGCCGATCAGCTCCGGATTGAAACTCTTGATCTCCTGCATCATCGAAGCCTGATATTCAGGATCAGCATCAAATATCTGCACCTGATGTCCCGCCTTTTCCAGAACGGCAGCTATATACATTAGTCCCAAAGGCGGTACAACATTATTACCGTCTAATACCTGTGCATTTACCAAACTTACTCTCATAAGGCCTTACCTCTTTTCTTGTTTTAGTTTTTAACCGCAGGCACAACTCCCGCAGCTGACTTCACGGGGTTTGCTGCCCTGCATGGTAATTGAAAAAAATTCTATATATTCAACCTTTTTATAGAGATAATTTCTGGTCAGCCGGACATCCGGGAACCCGGCATTTTCAGCTATATCCCTGAACCTCCTGTCCGTGAGTGCGCCTGACAGACATGCACTCCAGAGTTCCTTATCTCTTTTGAGATATCCCGGAACCGGTTTGTCGGAAACAATATCGGAAATAAGAAATCTCCCTCCGGGTTTTAATATTCGGTATATTTCATCCAGAACTTTACTTTTGTCCTCCGTCAGGTTGATAACACAATTGGAAATGACAAGATCGACCGAGTTGTCATCAACCGGGAGTTCACTTATATCTCCACTCCGGAATTCAACGTTGCTGTAGCCCAGTGCCTCAGCAACCTTTTCAGCGCTGACTGCCGCCTTTTCAACCATTTCATCGGTCATATCTATCCCGATTACCCTGCCTTTTTTGCCGAGTTTTTTCGCAGCAATAAAACAGTCGATACCACCGCCGGCGCCTAAATCTACAATTGTTTCTCCTTTTTTGATGGCCGCCAGTGCCGCTGGATTGCCGCATCCATAAGATACATCGAGAACTTCATTTGGAATATGCGCAAGGTCCTCCGGTTTATAGCCGGTCGGACAGTAGTATTCCGCCACAGGGTTGAATGCCGCTTTTGAAAACTTTTTCTTCACTGTCTTGGTCACATGTCCCTTTATCTCAGGTTTGCAAACTTCTTCGTCATCCTCTACATCAACAGACAACACGCAGGAACAATGATAACATCCGACTTCAAAATTCTTGTCAATAGATTTAATTCCCTTACCCAGATGGCCCGGCAGCTTCGCATCCATGGCATTATACACAAGGGGAGATATATAGCCTTTTCCGTTTTGAGGCGTAACCCCCTCGGAAGCCAGCTCCCAGATAATATCTTCAAATAATGACTTATATGTCGAACAATATGGGTCACGCGCCGTGATAGAGCCCTTGCCCGTGTCAACTTCACTTGCATAATAACTGTGAGAGGTGCATCCGCCGCCGCAAAAATACTCAAGATAACAGTCTCTGCATTCGGGCTTATCCTGAACGCTGTTATTTCTGCCCTTTATCATGACTTTTGAGTCAAGCCAGATATCTTCCAGGGATTTTTTGCGGACAGAACCGGCATCAAAGCGGCTGTCGCCGTTTAGGGACGCACATGGATAAACATGGCCATCCGCATTTACGCAAATCTTTTCATAACAATTATTGCAAAGGTCGTTTTTTCTTCCTCTCTTGGTCCGTACCCGCACTTTCAGCGATTCAACATTGTCAAGAATAATCTCCTGCTCTTTATATGTCTTCTTAAGCTGCCTCATTGTCCGGGCAATGTTTTCAGAGGGGACAAACAATTCACTCATATTGCTGGCGCCCCGGCCTTTAGCATGCATCCAGAGGACATTATGTTCTTCGACGCCGAGTTTTGAAAGAAACCTGGAGATTTTCGGGATTTCCTTTTCATTATATTTATTAATTGCAGTTGATACGATAGGGGTAATTCCGATGCTTTTCAGCTTTTTTATTCCTTCAACTGTTTTGTCAAAAGTTCCTTTTCCGCGCAACTTGTCATGTATATCGGCATTTGATCCTTCCAGACTGGCCTGGAGAAGAAGTCTGGGGCCCGCAAGCTTTTTTAATGCTGCAATCTTTTCATCGTCAAAAAGCGTGGCGTTTGTGAGGACAATCAGTTCACGTTTCCTGGTTTTTGTAATATAGCGGATCAGCTCAAAGATACCTTCCTTGATAAACGGTTCACCCCCTGTGATATAAAACCGTTTTACGCCCAGTTTTATCGCTTCATCAACAACCCCTTTAAACTCTTCGAGAGTTAATTCTTTTTTTAACTGTTGTCCGGCGCTTACAAGGCAGTGTTTGCATCTGAGATTACAGGCAAGCGTATAATATATCCAGAGTTCGTCTAATTTGTGGGGTGCAATCGCTTTGCTTCTCCCTGCATATTCAGGTCGTTCAAACTGCGTGTCGGAAACAAATTCAAGCAATCCGACTGCACTGAGGAAATCTGAAATTTCCTGTTTAACCTTTTCTTTGTCGGATACCCCGTATTTCTTACATACAGCATCCTGGATATCAGACAATGTATGTTTACCGTTGCAGAGTTTGAGGATTTCAGCAGCAGTATTATTAACACTGAGCCAGTTAGGAGATTCGGGATCTATAAAAAGAGTTATCCCGTTTTTTCTTTTCCTGATATATTCGGGGGAATATAGAACAGCATCCGGATTGAATGCTTTGAGGTCAGGATTTGCTACACTCCATTGATCAAGCTGGTACTGTTTGATTCTTTCTTCTCTTCCTGTATCACAACATGCTTTTGCCATTATTACTTCCTTTTATATGAAATTTAGATTCTGCAATTAAATTTTGCCGCACTTGATATGTTTATCTCATCCGGGACAATAGGTGAAAAAACTAAATTTAATGAGGAAAGCATATACCATTCCTAATAATAATATAAATTTAATTTAACGTTTCCTGCCTGAATAAGTCAAGATTTTCTTTTTCATTCCCTGAATTTTTTCTTTGAGTTATTTTTTATCAAAAAAATATTTTAAGATAACAACCTCTTTTTTCAGGCAAAAGTATCAGGAATTTCCTTCCCCTATTATATCTTTAACAGGGAAAAGACTGCAAGCACTCAAAGAAAAAGAGTATAAGCACTGTTACTCTCTGATATACTCATAAATATTCAGATAATGCTGACCGGGATGGTTCCATGAATAGTCGTATCTCATCCCGTTTTTCATCAACTCCCTGAAATATTGCGGGTATGAGTACCACATTCCAATTGCCCGGTGAACGGCGGATTCCAGCCCCTCATAGTTGAAATGATGAAATACATATCCATTGCGTTCATGATACGGCTTATGTGCAAAGTCGGCATCAAATACCGTATCACCCAATCCCCCTGTCGCCCTTACAATGGGTACGGTTCCATATTTCATGGCGATTATCTGGGTTAGCCCGCATGGTTCAAAGAGGCTGGGAACAACTATCATATCAGAGCCGGCATAAATCAGGTGTGCCATCTCCTCATTGTAACCTATTTCAAGATGGCAATCAGGGTTGTCGTTCAGATGGTGTTTGAGATGCCGGAAATAGTTGTTGATTTCATGATCGGGACTTGAACCGAGCAGTACAAACTGGCAGCCGTGTTCCAGGGCGTAAAAAAGCGCATGCCTGATCAGGTGCACCCCTTTCTGGTGATCTAATCTTCCTATATATGCAATAATTGGCTTAAGTTCCTGCCGGAGCAATAATTTGTGGCGGAGCGCCTCTTTATTCCCATATTTGGCATCAATATTACCGATACCGTATTTGTGCGGGATATAACTGTCAATCTCAGGGTTCCAGACATTGTAATCAACACCGTTTAATATCCCTCCAAACTTGTTGCTGTGCACATGAAGGGTATGCCCAAGGCCGAAACCCTGGTCTGTATGCATTATTTCCCCGGCATATCCGGGAGATACCGTGGTTACAAAATTGGAATAGACAATGCCCCCCTTCATCAGATTTATGGCAAAGGGATTGAAATTATCCTGCAGACGATCATTGTTCAAATAATAGCCGGCATGGTTTAAACCGACTTCATTCAGTATGAATTCTCCTGTTACACCCTGATGCTTGAGATTGTGAAGTGTATAACATACACGCGGATGGGACATGCCCAGGTATTTATATATATCAAATAACAGTACAGGCACAAGACCTGTCTGCCAGTCGTGGCAGTGGATGATGTCCGGGTGCTTGTTTGTCTTCAGCATAAATTCAAGGGCTGCCCTGCAAAAAAAGGCAAACCGCCCTGGATCATCTTGATGGCCATAGTAAATGCCGCGGTTAAAAAAGTTTTTGTCGGAATGCGGTTCTATGAAAAAGCACTTCCGGCCGTGCACAAAGCCGAAAAAGACGGAACAGTGAACCCATTGATCATAATAAGGGACATGGAGGTCCCTGAATGCCTCCTGAAGTCCGTAAATGTGGTCATAACGCATGCAGTCGTATTTTGGAAGTATGATTTCAACATCATTCCCCCTGATCTCAAGTTCACGGCTGAGCCCGTAAACAACATCGGCAAGTCCGCCCACTTTGGCCGCCGGTGCACACTCTGATGTAATCATGGTAATAAACATGTTTTATAACTTTTTATAAAAGTTTATGCTGACTATACAAGGGTAATCATAAAGTTATCGGATTACACAGTCAAGTCCCGCCATTCCAGCAAAATCTGCCCCGAATTTAACAGGAAAATATTTATTCCTCCTCTTGTGTCTCGTTAAAGACAGGAATGTGAAATACCTTACTCATAAACTCTCTTGTCCTTGGGTGCTGCGGATTTACAAATATATCCGGAGGGGTTCCTATCTCAAGGATTTCACCATCATCCATAAAGACCACCCTGTCGGCAACTTTCTGGGCAAAGCCTATCTCATGCGTAACAACTACCATTGTCATGCCTTCTTTGGCGAGCGATATCATTACATCAAGAACTTCATTAATAAGCTCAGGATCAAGCGCAGAGGTCGGCTCATCAAAAAGCATTATCTTTGGTTCCATGGCAAGGCTCCTTGCGATAGCCACGCGCTGCTGTTCTCCACCTGATAACTGTACAGGGAAGGCATCACGTCTATGCGTAAGCCCAACTTTTTCAAGAAGCTTCTCTGCCCTCTCTTTTGCCTGTCTCTTGCTTAACCCTCTTACTTTACGCGGTGCAAGGGTTATGTTTTTAATTGCTGTCTTATGGGGATATAGATTGAAATGCTGGAAAACCATTCCTATTTCTGCCCTGAGGGAAGTTAAATTGGTTTTTGGATCAGATAGATACATACCATCAACAATTATTTCACCATCATCGATTGTCTCAAGCTTATTAATAGTTCTGAGGAGGGTGCTTTTACCGGCTCCGCTTGGACCGCATATTACGATTACTTCTCCTTTGGCAATCTCAAGGTTGATATTTTTTAGTACATGATGGTTATTAAACCATTTGTTGGCAGAAATAAATTTAATCAATTCTTTAACTTAATCCTACAGCTTTAAGGCTTAAAATACTTGAGTTTTAGGGTAATGCCATTATTTCAATAATATAGAGGCTTTGTCAAATGAAGATGGTTTCAAGGGTATTATTGCAATTACCAGACTATTAGAATACTATATATAGCTGCTCTAATAAATCTTATCATTAATATAGTTGAAATATCTGTAGGAATTTACCATGACAATAAAGACAAAACATGAAAAACTGACTGTGTTGCATATAGCAACTCTTAACCAGCCGATCAGGCTGGACCTTGGTTATGGTCCAATTGAAACAATTATTTATAATATCGATAAAGGACTCCATTCTTTAGGTAACCGGTCGATTATTGCCTGTTCGGGCGATTCCAGGGTTGCCGGTGAGCATTATGTGACTGTTGAACGAAGCATCGGTGACTATTTCAGCGAAGACACACCTGAACGACGCACGACCATGAATATACACCTTTCAAGGGCATTGAACAGGGCAAAGATGGGAGACATTGATGTAATCCACACGCATGATGAAAAAATGGTTGAATATATTTATGATGGTGTATTCAATATGCATATACCAATCGTAATGACCCTTCACGTGCCTGCAAGAGACATCTTCATGAAAGCAGACTGCCAGCGCATGTGTAATTCCGTGTCATCCCCGCTGGTGTATTGCGTTCCTATAAGCGAATATCAAAAACGGCAGTATGACGGCCTGGTAAGTACAGAGAATGTAGTTCACCATGGCATTGAAGCGGAAGAATACCCGTTTAAAGAGAATCCGGACAAAGGAAGCTATTTGTTTACTATAGGCAGGGTGACCCGTGACAAGGGACAGGACAAGGCCATAGAAATTGCGAAAAAGACAGGTTCTAAACTCATCATTGCCGGTTGTGTCCAGAACAAATCCGCAGACAGGGAGTTTTTTGCAGGCTTGAAAAACTCTATCGACCTATTCGTTGATATCGGTAAACAACCCGTTGATAATGACTATTATGAAAAGGTAATAAAGCCGTTACTGGACAGCGATAAACAGATCATCTACATTGGAGAGATCAAGAGCGAGCAAAAAAAGCAGTGGTACCTGCATGCGCGGGCCACTTTATTCCCCATTCAATGGGGTGAGCCGTTCGGACTTGTCCTGATCGAGTCAATGGCTTGCGGCACCCCGGCCATAGCATTAAATAAAGGCGCTGTCCAGGAAATAATGGTGGACGGAAAAACAGGTTTCGTGGTTGATTCCATGAGTGAGATGATTGAGGCGGTTGACCGCATCGATAGTATTGATCCTTGTGAGTGCCGGAGACATGTGCTGAATCATTTCTCCATAACGACTATGGCTAATAAATATTCAGAGATATACAAACAGATAATTGACGGCCATGAAATGTCAGATAACTACAGCAGGCTGTCAACCGGTTATCCTTCGGAACCTCTTCATCATGGCATGATAACCAGATAATAAACCAATGCCCAAAGACATCCCGGTAAGCAACGGTAACGTTCTCTTTAATTTTGACTCGGATTATCAGATCCGGGATGTGTATGAATCTATGACTCTTCCATCAGCCTGTCAATATCAATAAGTATTGCAAGCCTTTCGTCCAATTGAGCAATGCCTTTTATGAATTTTTTGCTTATGCTTGATGCTATCTCAGGTGCGGGTTCCATTATGTCCGGGGGTATCCTCAGAACCTCTGCTACTGAATCCACTAAAATCCCCATCATGATTCCCTGCAAGTCCATTATTATTATCCTTGATCTGTCATCAGTGTCCCATTCGGGCATCCCGAACTTCTTTCTGAGGTTTACTACTGGAATAATCTTTCCCCTGAGGTTGACCACTCCCTCAATGTAGTCTTCTGAATTGGGCACGGTGGCAATCTCCGGTATTCTGTTTATCTCGTGTACCTTTATGATATCGACTGCGTATTCCTCGTTACCAAGTTTAAATGAAATTAATGGCAGTATATTATCCGCCGCAACTGTCGAGCCTTCCATATGTAGCCTCTCTTTTTTCTGCTATTGAGCTTTCAACTTGAAAGTAAATGTGGTTCAAAATTAATAAATATTTTCAAGGTTTCCGGTCGCCATGCTCTATAATTGATATCGACAAATAGTGGAAAAACTTAAATCCTGAAGCGTATTCTAAAGTCCTCTTTTTTCATGCCGAAATAAGCAAGTGGCGTTGAATTTATTGATAACAAAGGATTTCTTCCCGGAATCGACTGCGGCACAGAGGTGTAATAGTCATTCCCGCCCGGAAGATTATATTTTTTACATTAATATGTTAAATTTATTATCAGAGTTTTAATTTCGAAGTTAAATATAACAGAGAGCATATTTAAACACTCAAACAGGTTATTAAATAAGGAAAGGATATGAAGTAATCGTGCCGGATCGTGAAACAGGAACTGTCAAGTGGTTTGATGCCAGTAGAAGCTATGGGTACGTAACGCGCGATCAGGGAGGAGTTATTTATGTAAGCTATAATTCCTTTCGTGATAAAGACAGTTGTTTTCTGGTAATAGGCAGTAGGGTGGAATTTGTTGTTGTTAGTACTGATGCAGGCACCAGTGTACAGGATCTGACAGTTATAGAGTGAAAGTCAATAAATCGCTAACTTAGAAGCAGCAGGGTATATAATCAACAGTGATTCTACGCAATAGCCTGCGGTATTGATAGAACAGGAGAAAAGGATTGTGATGCAGAAAGAAAGGTGTCCGAACTATAACCACGGACGTTTAAACGTGCCGGTGCGCTTTTGCCCGATGTGCTGCGATGTGGTTAATAAAAATATCCCTATGGCAAAATGTAGTGACGAACAGCATGCGGAAAGCCGGCGCAAACGGAATAAATATTGTGTGGATTGCGGCAAGCAACTTAGACAATGAATATTGCGTATATAATTTCTATCATGTAAACGGTAACATCTCAAAAAGTTGAGGTAAAAAGTCCCTTATTAAAATATCAGCTTACATTCCAGACATCCGTTATGTTATCTTTAGCACATGAAGGAGGAAGTCAAATATCAAGGCAGGGCAGCAACCAGGCAGGACGTTGAATTCATCAAGAGATTAATTTCCGAGAATCCTGGAGAAAGTCGTC
>BDSY01000064.1 GCA_002897895.1 bacterium BMS3Abin06 | reverse complement strand
AATGGCGTAAAATATGTTTTGGAAATAGAAGTGATAACGGCGCTGTCCTCACTTCACGGTTGTTAACCGCTACTCGCACATGCTGGCTACAAAGAAGGAATCCTCTTGAATTCCTCGTTGATGCTATTTCAGCTTTTAGATCAAGTATCCCTACTCCTTCTCTGCTATAATTGTCTTGTCAACGGATATTTGCCCCTTAAGGGGCTGAACTATTACAGATTTTCTTATTGTTCTTGATTTTAAAATATTATAGAGAAGATTATTTTCGATCCGTGTCATATTAAAAAAACTCTGTAGATACCCGAATGGATTGAATTCAAAGGAAAAGCGCTTAACCTTAATAATCTTAAATGAAGACTTTTTCAATAACAGGCTTAAATTTTTTAAAGTGAAATGGTACAGATGATACGGAACATCCAGGTGAAACCAGTGCCTGCCTGATATTTTTGCCTGCAGACTATCGAAATTAGGGAGTGCAATAACCAAGAGTCCCCCTGGTTTCAGGATTCTGCTGCACTCTTCTATTATAAGACGAGGTTCCGGCAAATGTTCGAAGACATGCCATATCGTTATAACATCGAAGGATTCATTCTCAAATTGTGCATCCACTAATCTGCCTGCCTTTACGTCTAAGCCTAACTCATTTCTTGCATATGAAGCGGTTTCATCATTTAATTCCAGTCCGAATGTTTCCCAGCCGCGCTCTCTCATAATAGAAAGGAACACGCCTCTTGCACATCCCATATCAAGAATACGCCCCTGCGGAATGATCGCTTCAATTTGTTTCTGCCGGGATTTCCGGAAAAATCGTATAAGCTTTTCCACAGGGTTGATGAATCTTGACTGATGCTCCCTGTAACTTCCTGTTGAATATAGCCTGTTGAGCTGCTCTTTGTCAGGGAATGGCAGGGTTATCCCCAGTCGACATTCCGGGCAAACATAAACCTCATAGAATTGATTGTCTTTTTCATATCCTTTGAAAATTCTCTGATATTCAACGGATGATTTACATAATATGCAATGTTTTTCATATTCAGAGGGACTTTCGTTGTCAAAAATTTCTTTATGGTCGTTTA
Organism: bacterium BMS3Abin06; assembly: GCA_002897895.1. Lineage (GTDB taxonomy): Bacteria > Nitrospirota > Thermodesulfovibrionia > UBA6902 > UBA6902 > BMS3ABIN06. The sequence continues at coordinate 19,954 of BDSY01000064.1, read as the reverse complement.
TGTTTTCTACCATCCAATCCCCTTTGGGTTAAAATAATCCTGTACCTGTTTATCACCAGGCCGAGCAGGAGTTTGAAAAACTTCTATAGCCTGTAGATTGTTGCCTGATTTTAAATAGAGAGTATCACGATTAAAATAAGCCATCACATCATATGGATTTAATTCAATAGTGATCATTGAATTTTATAACACATGAAACTATGCAAATCTTCAGCGTTTGCGTAGTTCATTGCTCTTGCGCATCTCTGAATAAGCCTGATCAAGTAACCCCTTTTCTCCATATGCTACCCCTAAATTATAGTGTGCATCAGCATGGGAGGGATTAATCTCTATTGCATGTTTAAAATGAGAGATAGCTTTATCCACGAGTCCTTTATCAAAATAAGAGATGCCGATATTGTTGTGGATATTTGAATAGAACGGTCTAATGGAAAGGCCTTTCTTATATTGTTTAATGGCTTCATCCAGACGGCCTTTTTCGTGGTAAGCAAGTCCAAGGTAATTATATCCTCTCGCTTTACCAGGGGATTTTTTTACAATATCCGACCAGAGGCTGAGGTTATCCTCCCAGATAAGATTCCGCTGGTAAGCAGCAAGGCCATAAATTACTACTATGACTATAAGCACTATAAATTCAATCCGGCGAAGAGCTGTTTTAGTCATTGATTAATAGTCAATAGGCGAGATAATCCGCTTCAGGCCAAACGATGCCCGTTTCGTCATAGTTATTAAGATTACTCATAATTATACCACAAGTAAGGCTATGAGCACTATGAGTCATCGGGCGACTTTTAATTGTTAAGCATAAAGAAGTATAATAATATTGTAGAGTTTTTTGTAATGGTCGCCTGTCCCCGATGCGCATTTGTAATCAGGATCAATAACACCTTTATTAAAAACCGATACACCCTCCGGGATAGAGAGCATCCTGACAATAAAGAAAAAAGAATATATACCGATGAAATATAACAAGCGACATGAAAATTAAAAAAGAACATATAATTTTAACCTGCATTCTGTTCTTTTCTATCATGACTTTTCCGCTATAGCAATCTCTTGTGTTATTATTAATGGTTTAAATAAATTTGACGGGTAAAATATGAAAGTTCTATTAATAAATCCTTTGACTATTGAAGACAGCATGGTTAATATCACGCCTAACCTGGGCCTGGGTTATATAGCCGCTTCTCTTAGAAACAACGGGTTTCAGGTCGATATCTGGGACGGCGTTAAAAAAGGCATGACAAGAAAGAAACTTGAAGAGAGATTGAAGACTCTTGATTATGACGTAGCAGGTTTCCAGGCTTATACCCGAAGTGTTAAAGAAGTTCGGCAGGGGCTGGAGATGGTTAAATCGCTTAATCCGAAAATTTTGACAATAATAGGAGGGCCTCATCCCTCCGGTGATCCTGAGGGGTCTCTGACCCATTTGAAGACTGATTATGCATTCAGGGGTGAAGCGGAAATCGGACTGGTTCAATTATTGAAGAAGTTGAGCGCTCAGGAAGACAAGCCGTTTGGAGACATACCAAATCTGATCTGGAAGAACAACGGGGAGATTGTCTGCAACCCCCTGCAGCCCATTGAAGATTTGGACGCAGTAGAAATGCCGAGCTGGGATTTGATTAATCCCAATGATTATCCCTATGCGCCGATAGGAGCTTTTTCCAAAAAATTTCCTTTGACAACCATTTCAACAACCAGGGGTTGCCCGTACAGATGCACTTTCTGTGCAAATAATACAATTATGGGAAGAAAGGTAAGGGCCAGGAGTACAGGGCTGGTGTTAAAAGAAATGGAATTGTTGCATGATAAATACGGAGTAAGGGAATTTCAGATTATTGACGACAACTTTACATCCCAAAGGGCCATGACCCTGGGTGTTTGCAGGGGTATTATCGACAGGGGCTGGGATATAAGCCTTTCTTTTCCTAATGGAGTAAGGTTAAGTACTCTTGATGAAGAAATCCTGCATCTCCTGGAAAAAGCCGGCTGTTATTCCCTCGGGGTCGGTATTGAATCAGGTTCTCCAAGGACCTTAAAGAATATGAGAAAGGTCCAGTCGATTGAAGAGATTAAAGAAAAAGTCAATTTGATTCACCGGGTCACTAAAATCAGAACAACAGGTTTTTTTATTATCGGGTATCCTACGGAAGACAAAGAGGATATTTTACAGACGATCCGCTTTTCAAAGGAGCTGCCGATAAACAGGGCGCAGTTTACCATCTGCCTTCCCGTCCCCGGAACTGAAATGACGGATCAGATGATAAAAGAGGGGAAGCTGACTAATCTGGATTTCAGTGACATATCGTTTCAGAATATACTTTATGTGCCGGAAAATATGACCCTGAAAGAATTGAGGCAATGCAGGACAAAGGCTTACATGGAATTTTATTTGAGGTTCAGGATAATATTCGGTTTGTTATCAGAGATTCACTCGTTAGAGCATATAAAATTTATATTCAGAAGAGTAAGGAAATTGTTTTCTTAGCCCAAAAAATCTCCGTTACAATAAGACTTTTCCCGGCATGCGGAAAAATTGTTCCTGTTACAATGTAGATTTTTTTATTATATCCACACTTTTTGTTTTAAGCCCGCTGTTATTAAGAGACTGCAGATCATACGTTGCCGATACAAAAACGTAATTATCCAGATTATATTTATTTGAAATATAATCTATTCCTTTCTTTATATCCTCTATATCATCAGGTTTTACAACAACAAAATAAATAAACAGATATTCCTTATTGCCTGTTTTTATCCTGTAGTCTTCTCTCCCAATCTTAACAGCTTCATAGGAAGGGACTGAACGCATGATCTCAAATACAACGTGCGGGTTATGAAAGTAGCCTAACACCGCGATTTTATCTTCATTAATATTGGCTATATCTTTCGCACTGGAGCGGAACTTGATCATACGCTCTTTAAGCAAGGCATTACTCTTAAACAAATTGCCGCTGGGCCTCAGTATGGAGGATGAAGGTGAAGTTACAAGGAAATTGCCCAGAATAAGGAGACATGTCAGGACAACTACATATCTCGGGGCCTTCTCATAGAAAAAGATAACAATGATTACTAAAAGCGGGAGAATAGTGAACATATTATGCCTTGCGTTATTACCGATCATAATTAACCAGAAAAGTGTCGGTACTGCTGCCCAGGAAACGATAAAGATTAAAACATCAAGTCTTCTTTTGACTATGTAAAAGAGAAATGAGATAATTCCGAGGCAGAAAGTCACTATACCCGCGCCAAAGGCTATGGGGCTTGTCTGTCTGATAAGATATGTAAGATTTGTCGGGATTATAAGGGAATAATCATACCATTTGGAGAGGCCTTCTTTTGACATGGTAGTGCCGCTGCCCGGCCCGAGGATCAGGTCCCGGATCAGCAAAAACAGGACACCCGATATGAAGATAATGAGAAAGGCGCCGGTTATTTTCCCTTTATCCCTTACCTTCCTCATGAAAAGGAAACCGATATAAATCCCGGCAGCCAGCACGTAATCTGATTTAAAAAGAAAAGCAACTGTCAGGAATACGGATGATAGAAACATTAAAAGATACACTCTGCTCTTCCGATTGCAATCAAGCCCCGAAAGATAAAGGCTGAGTGATACCAGTAAAAAGAAAAAGGCTATAAGGTGAGGGAAGCCCATGATAGTGGACTGATAGAAAGAGGGAGCAAAGATAAGAGCGAGAACCGCACAAAAGGCGATAGTAGAGTTTTTGAAAAGTTGCCTGATTAAGAAAAAGGCAGGGATAATTGTTAATGTCCCGAATACGGCATTAGTATAGTTCATGACTACCGGCAAATATGAGTAATCATAATGCAGCAGTTTCATGAACCATTTCAAATACAAAATATATAAAGGAATAACATCTGTAAAATAAAAATTTGCAAATGCCGCATCAGAACCGTGATTTATTATGTCAATGACACTGACTGCGATTTTTGTTGCATCAATTTCTCCAAAGCTTTTTAACACAAAAGGGAAGTGGGATATAATGGATATGATTAACAGCGTAATAAGCTGGATAACCGGATTGTTCCATTTTTTCTCTAAAACCTTGATCTCGTGGCCTCCATTTGCGGAAAATGATAAACAAAAATTATTTTAACATAAGATAACTCTAAAAATTACCGTGGGGTATCCTGATAACCTGAGAGCACTAAATTCTCGATAAGACATTATACCTTTGTCACTTTGCGCCTGAGCAGTTATAATAATCCTGCATATTCCGCTAATTCAGGAAAAGCGGCAACCATACTAAGAAAAAGGAGAAATATGATTGCTGAAGAAAAATTAAATAAAATTGCAAAGCTGATACGCTACTTCAGTCTTGTATCAACTACAATGGCCGGCTCCGGCCACCCGACATCTTCTCTTTCAGCAGCTGATTTGATGACTTGCCTGTTATTCGGTGGAATATTCAGGTTCAATGTTGATCAACCCGGCCATCCTGATAATGACCGTCTTATCTTTTCAAAAGGCCATGCCTCGCCGCTTTTCTATGCACTCTGGGCAACAGCAGGAAAAGTCTCGGAAGAGGAACTGATGACCCTTAGAAAATTCGGAAGTCCCCTGGAAGGCCACTCCACCACTGCATTTCCTTATGCGGAGGTCTCAACCGGCTCTCTGGGACAGGGGCTCCCGGTCGGGGTCGGGATTGCTTTGAACGCGAGGTATATCGACAAATTGCCGTACAGGACATATGTGCTTTTGGGGGACAGTGAAATGGCGGAAGGGTCGCAGTGGGAGGCTATGCAGATTGCCGCACATTACAGGCTTGACAATCTTATAGGGATACTTGATGTGAACCGTATGGGACAGCGCGGTGAGACCATGTACGGACACGATATGTCTGCTTATGAAAATCGTATTTCCTCTTTTGGCTGGGAAACAATAGTGATCGACGGACACTCCTTTCATGAGATACAGGCTGCTTATGAAAAGGCGATGCATGTCAAAGAAAGACCGGTCATGATTATTGCAAGGACCCTGAAAGGCAAGGGCATATCATTTATAGAAGATAAGGCCGGCTGGCACGGGAAAGCCCTTAACAGAGACGAGCTCGGTAAGGCGCTTGAAGAGCTGGGCGAAATAGACAGGACAATAAAAGGAGAAATATCAAAGCCGGAAAACATCAAGCCTGTAAATCAATCTCCAAAAGAAATAAATGAACCGGCTTATGATGATAAACCCGTAGCAACAAGAAAGGCTTACGGTAATGCGCTAAAGCGGATTTTTCCGGCATTTCCCGATATGGTGGTTCTGGATGCCGAGGTAAGCAATTCAACATATTCCGCGATATTCAAAGATGAATATCCTGAAAGATTTTTTGAGATGTATATAGCGGAACAGAATATGGCAGGGACGGCGCTGGGTCTTTCCAGCAGGGGAAAGATACCGTTTGTCTCTACGTTCGCAGCCTTTTTGACACGTGCCTGTGACCAGATAAGGATGAGCCGCTATTCGGATGCAAACATCAAGTTCTGCGGGTCCCATGCCGGAGTCTCTATCGGTGAAGACGGCGCATCCCAGATGGGACTGGAAGATATTGCCATGTTCAGGGCTATTCTCGACAGCGTAGTACTCTATCCATCGGATGCTGTATCAACTGAAAAATTAGTTGAAGAAATGGCCGGGCATAAAGGAATTTCATATATAAGAACCACGAGACAGGAAACCCCGGTTATCTATGATAATGAAGATGAATTCAGTATCGGCGGCAGCAAGGTGCTGAGAAGCAGCAAGGATGATGTTATTACTGTGATAGCTGCCGGCATTACCCTGCATGAGGCGCTTGAGGCTTACGATGCATTAAAAAAGGATAATATTTCTATTCGTGTAATTGATCTTTACAGCATAAAGCCCATTGATGAGGAAACTCTGAAATTAGCGGCAAAAAGCACCAGGGCAATTATTACTGTAGAAGACCACTATAGTGAAGGCGGCATTGGTGAAGCAGTGAGAAGCGCAATTGCAGGGGAACGGATAGTTGTACATTCACTTGCAGTCCGGAAAATGCCGAGGAGCGGAAAACCAACTGAACTCCTTGATTATGAAGAGATATCAAGAAATGCCATTATTTCAAAAGTAAGGAGTTTACAATATTAAAGGGAGGCGAAGCCTCCCCTGGTAATTTTATAATCAGAGCCGAACCACCTGTTCAGCAGGCAGATACGCCTCAGCCTCCACCGCCAAAGCCGGGGGCAGGCACTGAAGAGGAAGCACTCTCTTTTGAACCCGTTGCACAGCTAAAAGAAGATATTACTTTTTTGACTTCCCTGGAAAAACATTTCGGACATTCGGTATTGTTATCAGCAGGGTACATGCTCTGAAGAAGTGTAAATTTTTCATTACATTTAAGACAGATATATTCATAAATCGGCATTTTTCCCTCCAAACATTGTAATTGTATTCTTTATATTATTTTAGCCCTTTGAGCTTATCTGAGTCAAATCCCGTATCTTGCAGAATCAGGATAAATTTAATCAAAAGAATTCCCCGCAGCTCTGAAACAGAATAGCTTATTTAGAGTCTGTGTATAAACATAACTATTGAGCTGTCATTCCCGCATTCTGTTGAGCGGGAATCCGGTCTTTTTAGTGACTTCTGGATGCCCGATTACAAACTTCGGGCATGACGAAAAATAAAAAAACAGCAGTTTTTACACAGACACTATTTGCTTTTGCAGGAGGCTTACAATCCGGTTAAATATTTTAATGGGACGGGAATTGCCATGCTTTTTTGTATACGGCACAACACCGAGCAAAGGCACTCCACCGAGCTTTTCGATTACTTCAGGAACGGTTTTTTCAGGCAGCCCTTTTTTTGTTTTGAGAGCATAATTTATTATCACGCCCAAAACATTTAATCCCTTATTCCTCGCAGCTTCTATAGTCAGAAGTGAATGGTTTATTGTTCCAAGCCCGGGTCTTGATACAATAACAACCGGCAGGTTGAGGTCTTTTGCGAGATCAAGGAAAAGATATTTTTTATAAACAGGCGCCATGATACCCCCTGCCCCTTCAACAATCATAAGGTCATATTTTTTGGATAGTTTCTTATAGGCGGAAAATATTTTTTTCCTGCTTATTTTTACTCCTTCAATTTCTGCCGCAACTGATGGGGCGAGTGGATGATTGAGCCGGTAAGGATTTATAAGATCAATCGGCTCAGTTACTCCGGATGCTTTGATCAGTTTAACGGTATCTTCAGGGATCAGTTCGCCATTTTTAATTCGGCACCCTGTCTCCACAGGCTTCATGGGGCAGACATTGAGTCCTTTTTCTCTCATTGCCTTAATCAACCCCTTTGCCACAAAAGTCTTGCCGGTTCCTGTGTCAGTGCCTGTTATAAAGATGCCTTTATTCATAAAATTCTACTATCTAAATTAAATACCTGCCCTGTTATCCCCGTCGTCTCCGAAAGATAGCAGATAAACTCTGCAACTTTATCCGGTTCTGAGAATTTTTTTACAAGGCTCTCCCTGAGAGCTCTCTCTTTAGCCCTCTCATTTGCTTCAGTTCCCATGTCGGTAAGCATGTAGCCGGGAAGCACGGCATTAACCATTATATTGTATCTGCTTAATTCCTTTGCCGCTGTTTTTGTCAATCCTATTAGTCCGGCCTTCGATGCTGAATAAGCGGATAACCCTTCTTTGCCTTTAACACCGGCAAAAGAAGCTACATTTATTATATGACCGCTTTTTTGCTTCATCATATGACGGCCGACTGTGCGTATGAAATTAAAAGGGCCTTTAAGATTTGTATTTACCATATCATCAAAATCCTTTTCCGTTGTTTTGATCAGCAGGGCTTCCTTTGTTATGCCCGCATTATTTATCAGCACGTCAATCCTGCCCCATTTATTAATGACTCTCTCGACTAATGTTTTCACTCTATTGAAGTCTCTGACATCGGCTTTAAGTATTAAGGAATCTTTTATTTGAGAGGCAACCTCTTCTGCTTCACTACTTTTGTTTTTATAATGAACAGCAACCTGCTCTCCCCTGTTACCGAATGCAAGGGCAATAGCCCTGCCAAGACCCCTTGATGAACCGGTTATTAGACAGACCATAGCTATAAATGATTTGAGAATAGAGATGTTATTTGATATAAATCATGTTCAAACCGGGTTAACCCTGGAATTAATTATTTTCTATACAGATAAGGCTTGATGTCTGACGAGAGACTGTATGAATGTCAGCGAAAAGTATATCCCATTTTATGCGCATTGGGCAAGTAGATTATTCTGCGCCATAAAAAGGTCTCAACTTTGAAGATAAACGGGGAAGGCTAAATGTAAATATTCAGCAGGTCAAAAGGCAAATTCTGAGCATTTCCCGGTTTCCCCTTTATGCAAAATACAAAAAAACGCAACCGTCCGGGATTCGGGCAATCAGCCAATCCTGCAGCAGCCTGGGAATATCGGGAGAGATTTAATAATTTATTAAGGGAAAAGGGCCTTGAAGGTCAAGGAGGGTATATGGAGGTCAGCATGGTCAATGACAGGCCGGAAACAATCCGGATTCTAATCAATTATAACTCCCCGGCGGATCAACAAAACCCACCGGATTGTTTCCGATTGAAATGATGGGGTGAAGTGGATGCCCGCTTCAGGTATAATATAAAAATGCAAGAACTTTTTTACACAGATACAACTATCTCATATAAAAGAACCCTGATACAGGTAATTATTACTTTTTTATTCTCTTTAACCATAGGTGGGATATTCTCATACGATCTGATTATTTTTGGCACCGTTCTTCTCGGAGCCGGCGTGGTAGTTTTTGGCGTGGTTAAGCCGAAATACATGCTGTACTTTATATTATTCTCATCCAGTGTGCTAAGTTTTTATCCACTTGCCCGTTATACGACATTTTTTGAGGGTACAAGTTATCAAATAAACCTTCAAGGGCTCAGAAACTTATTGATTATTGTCGTTACCGTTCCACTGATTATTTTCAATTTTAAAAAGGTTGTCAGAGCTAAGTTTTTTTTGCCGATCGTGCTGTATGTTTTTGTTTTTGCTCTGACAACGATCATTAACTTCTCCACGGATGATATACGTCTTTTTACCAATATTGTCAGCCCGTTCCTGTTTTATTTTCTGATGTTGATTTTCATAAAGGATGAGAGCGATAAAAAGGCGGTTTTAACCGCGATTATTTTATCTTCTCTTATTCCTATAGTAGTAGCTTTTCTGCAGTATTTTCATGTTATGCGACTATATGAAAAGTATAGCTATAATATCAGCGGCAGAAGAATACATTCGACTTTTGATCTTGCCAATACATTTGGTGTCTATATGGTGATGTTTTCATTCATTTCGATCCTCAAGTTCGTTAAAGAAAAAAAACTTTTAAATAAAATATGGGGTGGTATTTATTTAGTCGGGGCGCATCTTGCCCTTCTTATGACCCTTTCGCGGAATGCCATCTTCAGTCTGCTGCTGGCCTCTGTGATTGTAGCTAATGCAAAATGGGGGATATTGCGTTCAGTACTTGTCGGATTTTTCTTAATCATAATTTTATTTTCTATCCCGGGCTTTAATGAAAGACTCCTGTCTCCGAGTCAAAAGCTAGATGTCTCAGTCTTTGATGTCTTTACCAGGTTTGATTTCGAGACACTTAATTTCTACTCAATGGGCAGGCTTGTCATATGGAAGGACTGGTGGGAGATGATTTTGGAGAGTACACCCAAAGAGCATATTTTGGGTCACGGGTTTGATACCAAGTTTATAGTAGGGAGATATTTTCATAACGAATTTTTAAGAACATTCTGGGTTAGCGGGATTGTAGGCCTCGTGTTCTATATATATGTAATTCTTTATATGCTTTACACGATTTATTCATGGATGAGGCGTTCTATTAAAAGAGGTGAATGGAATATTTATTATCTCTCTGCTTTTAGTTATATATTTGCAATGACCTTCATGCTGAACTTCGATAATATTAAGGAAAAGCATCAAATCTGGATTTATTATTTTGCACTCCTGGCACTGGCTGAAATAACTAAAGAAAAAGAAACGTGACATAATTTTTTAAATGAGGCAGTTCGAAGGCTGGCTACTTAGACAGATTTTGTTCTAAAATACGGTACGCCTATGATAATTGGATTAATCTGAAAAATGATGATACAAACACAAGCCAATAAATATCTTATACAAAGACTCGGCAGAGAATTACGGCGCTACGTATCATCAACTACTTATACTCCCCGTATCTTGAATATAGGTGCAGCAAAAACAATTTATATTGAAGATGATCTGAGTAGTGACGGCTGCGTTTATGTCGCTGACCGTATTGATGTAGACGACTGCACCGTAACCCATCCATATATCAGACAGTGCTGGAAATGCTCGGTTGAATCAATGGATCCGGTGAACTCGCAACAATACGATTTCGCTATTGCCAACTGGGTACTTGAGCATGTTTCTGATCTAAATAACGCTTCCAGGGAAATTTATAGAATATTAAAACCATCCGGTAAACTCATTGCCGCTGTTCCTAACCCTGCCGCACCGGAATTCCTGTTTGCAAGATTAACACCTTTCTGGGTTCACAAAATAATACGCGGACAGAATGCTGATGCAGATGAAACATATCATACATATCATACATGTTATGCATACGACAGCATTAAACAACTGCTTGAGATATTTAAGCAGGCCGGTTTTCGAGAAATTGAAATAAAATACTTTCCAACCATCGAAAGTTATGTTTCCCGATTTCCTTTTTTAAATTTTTCAGGCAAGTTGTATGACAACATTATTTCCTCTTTAAAAATCAAGCCATTAATGGGACATGTCTGCGTACTGTTTGAAAAACCCTCTACCTGAAATTATATACTGAATCCTGGACACCCTCCCCTGCGTGGCCGATAAAATTTTGCTGTCGGATTTGTTGTCATAGCGCAAGTAATGAATCTCTTTTACGAAAACATTGATTAAATCAATTAATAAAGCCTATAGTAATAATATGGGTATTTGTGCTGAGCAATTTATAAATGTGTATCTGTAAAAAGTGATGGGGAGTTGATTGCAAGAGGCTCAAAGAGAATAAATGTAATCCTGTCAAAAAAGCTGAAGTATTATTTCAGCTTGAATTTTAATTTAAAATGAACCTGAAAATTATAAAACTCGGTTTAAGTAACTTTCGCAGTATTATTGCGAACAATATATATTTGAAATTAGGATTTGACTTTACATATCCCATACATGTTTATGTACAAATTAATTCTCAGTGTAATTCAAAGTGTAAGATGTGCAAAATATGGCGAGAGGACAAAAGAGAACTGCCTGCAGCTATATGGATTAACGCACTTAAAGAGATACGACCGCATATAGGCAATTTAAAGGTTAGCTTTACCGGAGGAGAGGTATTATTAAAGAAAGATATTTTTGAAACGTTTGAAGCTTGTAATAAAGAAAATATTCTATTCGGAATGACTACTAATGGAATTCTTCTTAACAAAACGAATATCAAAAGATTCCTCGACCTGAATCCTTTTAACGTTAATATTTCTCTGGACACCTTCAATCCCGAAACCTATTTCAACATAAGGGGGGTTCACTGCCTTGAAAAAGTATTAGCGAATATCGAGTATCTTGTGGAATACAGGAAAAAAATAAACAGCAATATATTAATAAATCTCAAAACCATGGTTTGCAAGGAAAATTTACATGAATTAGATAAAATTGCCGAGTATGCCAGGGAAAAGAATTTCGTTGGTGTAACTTATCAACCGCTCATTAAAGAGACAAGAGAGCTTGAAACGAATGACGAATCTGAGGAGATGTTTCACATTGATAAGAAAGCCTTGTTTCACATGATTGATAAGCTGATTGAAATGAAGAGAAAAGGCTATGATATATTAAACTCAGAAGTAAATATGAGACGATGGCCGGATTACTTTGATGGAAAAATAGTTATAGATCGTACTAATCCCTGTTTAGTGTCATTGAGGAATTTATATATTTTTCCCGAGGGGGATGTTCAGCTTTGTGATTATATCCATGCAAAGGTTGGTAATATCGCTGATGATAATCTGAGATCAATATTGAATTCAGAAAGGACCGCAAAACTGAAGAAAGAATTGGTTTGTTGCAAAAGGTCCTGTGTTTATTGTGTACAGCGAACAATTAAAGATTATATAACTTTGCTTAGCAAATTTTAGCATAAGGTTAGCGGGAAATTGAGAATCTGACCTCTGTATTCACCTGCGAAGAGGTGTATCAAAAAACCATTCTCCTGTTTGTCGCTTACTTTCAGGACATACGCAGCGATTAATTGCGGCAATCAGGATTTCTTTTCCGGTCCGGAAATCTGTTTATTACAGATAAACTTCGGTCAGTATATCCCATTTTTCAGGCGACTCATAACTGATAATCCTGTCCGCACCACCTTTGCCTAAGGGCTTTGAAAGGTCAACGTCATAGGGAATCGCAATATTACTTTCTCTTGCGGTATTATAAACAATACGCACAACGGGTTTTAGCAGACTTTCCTCACTATGATTAACAACTACACCAAGCAGTCCGCTTTCCAGACGTACCAGTGAACCGACGGGATATATGCCGACACAGCGGATAAATTTTTCTATGAGTTCTTTATTGAATTGGAGGCCGCCCCATTCAAACATCATTTTCAGTGCCTCGGTCGGCGGGATTTTGCGTTTGTAGCACCTCTTGGTTGTTAATGCGTCATAAACATCAACAATTGCTATTGCCTGGCCATACCGGCTGATCTCTCCTCCCTTCAAGCCATTTGGATAACCCGATCCATCCAGTCTTTCATGATGTTGGGAAGCAGTAATAATCGATACTTCCGTTATTCCCTCAGTCCGTTCAAGTAACATACGGCCAAAGCTGACATGTTTTTTGATCTTTTCATATTCTGCTTCGGATAATGCGGTCTTTTTGCTCAGAATCTTGACGGGTATTTTCGTTGTGCCGATATCATGCAGCATTGCTCCAATCCCGATTTGCCTTATTAACCCGGAATCAACGCCGAGGTGTTTTGCAAAGGATGACATCAATACACAGACGCTCATGGAATGATTGTATACATATTCATCTGTCTTCCTCAGTCTTCCGAGTGCGATAAGGGCATCCTGGTTCCGGAAAACCGAATTAATTATGTTGCCGACAAGGCCGCCGACTGCTTCCTTTTCGATTTGCCCGCCTAATTTTATATCGTTCATTATTTTTTGCACGGCCTCTATCGTCTCTTTCTTTATCTTTTTTGCGTTCAGTATCTCTTCATTAAATGAAACATGCCTGATCTCTTCAGGTTTTTTTTCAACAATTTCATGGAGCTTTTCATGAATATCTCTCTCAACTTCTTCTTTAGTCAGTGCATCGGCATCATCCGGCCCAAGGTCTGTGTCAATGTAGACTTCCCGTATTCCGTATTTGACGATTTTGTCTACCATCTCATCATTTTCGACCTTAAAGCTGCGTCCGAGGAAAGGGTGGTCAAGCCAGCCGCAATTGATATCGTGAATATACATTTCCGGCTTTAACCGGGCAGTACGGATTTTTTTAATCATATTTCCTTAAATAAAACTGCATTTCTTTTTTTACATATGAGGCTCTTGCAAAAGTCCCTGCCAAATAACTTGTGCCTTCATACCCGTGAAAACGGGTATCCAGAAATCTTTGTTTTTTAAAGAAACTGGATTCCCGATTACTACCTCGGGAATGACAAAACAAGACTCTTGCAAGAGTCTCCATATAGTTATATTTTCGGTTTTAATCACCGGAATCTTAACCCAACTTCATGCTTTTTGGGGATATCAGGCAAAGGGGGCTTTTTAAAAAAGCCCCCTATCAAGCCGGCGATCGCAATGGATGCCGGGGCAGCTTCGGAAAAAAACATCCAATGGCTTAAAGCAAAAATAAAGGATAAATTGAAGGGGGGTTGTACGGATCAATACATATTTGAGCCAATCTTGCAGGGTGATTTTTTCTTATCATGCCCCGTGTTCGTTCCGGCAACCAACGATACTGCAATAATTAATGCAGACAAAGTTAACCCTTTTTCCGGCCTTTCGTCAGTCCATGAGTAATTAATACCCTGAACTTTTCCTTCAATTCCTCATCTTTAATATTTTTAACTGTATTCTCTATATACCTCAAATCATCTTCAGTTAACTCCATATTTAATTCTCCAGGCTGCTCAACAGTTTTTTCAGGAATCCTTCCGATCCTGAAACGGATTCCGCCTATATTGTAAGACCCGAGCTTTTCGGAAATATCTTCTTTATAAAAACTGAGATGATGCATCCATTGAGGGGTGTCCACGGTGATGGTAAGAACTTTGCCTTTTATTGTGTCGGGGAATGTGTGAACGGCAATGGTTTGCCCGACTATGTCCGGCCATAGTCGTCTGATTGCATTAAGACCTGCGCCACCTTCTATGCCGAAATCTTTGACGAAATTTCTGAGGATATTGTGAAGGGGCTCCATGATTATGTTTGAACCGGATATAAATTGGGCACTGAACAGATGCTGCGGATTACGTGTTAAACTTCCGACTCATAACTCATAACAACAGTCACTATACCGCTTTTTTTATTTTCCCGGATCGAAGACATCTCGTACAGACATGCACCCTTTTTACGCCGCCTGCCGTGCTCACCCTTACCCTTTGCAGATTCGGCAAGAATACACGCTTGGTCTTGTTATTGGCATGACTGACATTATTCCCCGTGACTCTTTTTTTGCCGCAAACAGAACATACTGCCATCTATTTTCCTCCCAATTTACCTATAGTTAAACTATGAATTCCTGTCTGAGAAATCTATCTTTTTCACTCTGAGTAATCAGGCATCCTCCAGGATGTCCAAGATTGCTTTAAGAAGAGAAGTTATGATAACATTAATCCAGAAAAACTTACAAGCCACTTTATTGAAGGCTGAGAAACATTTTTAATGGCAGAACCAATTGATAATAAATATTTTTTTGATTTCAGGAAAAACAGATGGCAGGCATAAGAATATACGAACTTTCTAAAAAGCTGAATGTCAGTAATAAAGAGATTATTGCGAGACTTGCGGGACTAGGTATAACTGCGAAATCCCATATGTCGAATATTGATGAGGATACCGCAGGAAAACTGGCGGATATCTTCGCTCAAAAACCGGGAGTTGAGGAGAAACCCCCACGCACGGGGATAAAAGAAGAGGTGGCAAAAATACCCAGGGAAATTAAACCGGAAAAAGAAGCAAAACCTGCTCCGGCAGAAAAAATATTAAAGATTAAACAGCCCGTTTCAGAGCAGCCCGCGGAAATTCCCGGGAAAAAGACCCCGCCTGCAACTGAAGAAGATGAAGTGGTCATTCCCGACAGATTTAAAAAAGAAGTAGAAAGCCGGAAACTGGCAAAATTCAAAAGCAAGCCCGGAATGCAAAGGGCTTTCGATTCCATGAGGCGGGTGGAGATAAATAAGAAAGGCTTTGATTTCAAACCGCGTTTTAAGAAACACGACAGAAAGTCGCATATCAAGAAGGCTGAAGATGTTGCAGCCATGCCTACCCAGCCGCGAAAACGCGTTCTTAAATTTCAGGAGGGCGCTACTGTAAAAGAATTTGCCGAACTCATAGGACGAAAACTCAATGAAGTGATAAAAAAATTCATGGAACTCGGCTATATGCCGACCATAAACCAGCCGGTAGATGTAGATGCAGCGCAGATTATTGCGGAATCATTCGGTTTAAAACTTGAACCTGCGATTATTGAAAATGAAGAGGCATTGCTGGAGGAAGAGGTTGACGAGTCCGCCCTCAGTCCACGTCCCCCTATTGTTACCATTATGGGACATGTAGACCACGGGAAAACAACCCTGCTCGACGCAATAAGAAAGACAAAGGTTACGGAAACGGAAGCAGGGGGGATAACACAGCATATCGGAGCTTATAAAGTAAAACTGAAAGATAAAGAGATCGCCTTTCTTGATACCCCCGGGCATGAGGCATTTACAATGATGAGGGCAAGGGGCGCCAAGGTGACCGACATTGTGATCCTTGTAGTTGCTGCTGATGATAGTGTTATGCCGCAGACTATTGAAGCAATCGACCATGCAAAGGCGGCAAAAGTACCCATTATAGTCGCAGTAAATAAAATAGATAAACCTGATGCCGATGTCAAAAAGGTACTGAATGAGCTTTCTCAATACGATGTTGTAACTGAAGAATGGGGGGGGAAGAACATATTTGTTGAAGTTTCGGCAAAAGAGAAAAGAGGCATTGAACAGCTCCTCGAAATGATTCTTCTTCAGGCTGAGATGATGGAGCTGAAGGCGGATTATAACAGGCCTGCAAGGGGAACAATTGTTGAGGCAAAGCTTGACAGGGGAAGGGGGCCTGTCGGCACAGTCCTTGTCAATACAGGGATGCTTAAAGTGGGAGACCCGTTTCTTGTGGGGACAATTGCAGGCAAGGTCAGGGCCCTCATAGACGATACCGGCAGGAAGATTGAAAAAGCCGGGCCTTCGACGCCTGTTGAGGTTATCGGTTTTCCGGAGGTCCCGCAGGCAGGTGATATATTTGTTGTGATGGAAGATGAGAAAAAGGCAAGGCAGATAGCATTGAACCGCGTGCACAAACAAAGGACAGCTGCTATTACCCGGAAGAAAAAACTTACTCTTGACGACCTTTACGAAAAAGTCAAAGAAGGAGAAATCAAAGACCTCAATATTATTGTCAAGGCCGATGTTCAGGGTTCTGTAGAGGCAGTCAAAGATGCTCTTTCAAACCTTACACACCCCCAGGTAAAAGTAAACGTAATTCATACCGGCGCAGGAGGCATCAATGAGTCGGATATTATGCTTGCCGCTGCATCAAATGCCATTATTATAGGGTTTAATGTACGGCCTGATGCCAATGCCGCCAAACTTATAGAAAAGGAAGGCGTTGATGTCAGACTCTATAATGTAATCTACGAAGCCATTGAAAACATCAAGAAAGCCCTGGAAGGACTGCTTGAACCAACCATTACCGAGAAGGTTCTCGGCAGGGCTGAGGTAAGAGAGCTTTTCCATGTCTCCCGCATCGGGACTATTGCAGGCTGTTATGTGCTTGACGGGAAAATTTCCAGGTCAAGCGCCGGTATCAGGGTAATAAGAGATAATGTTGTCATCTATGACAGCAAGATATCATCACTCAAGAGATTCAAGGAAGACGCAAAGGAAGTCCTGACAGGATTTGAATGCGGCATTATGGTGGAAAACTTTAATGACATCAAAGTAGGCGATATTCTTGAAAATTATGTCAAGGAAGAAGTAGCCACCAAACTGGAGTAAAAATAAAATTAATGTCTCCTCAATTTTTCATTTTATATTTTTAATTTTTTCCCAATGATAGTCGGCCTCCTGACCCTGGATCTGCATATACCTGAAGCAAACTCCCTGAAATCAAAACGAA
Source organism: bacterium BMS3Abin06 (assembly GCA_002897895.1). Lineage (GTDB taxonomy): Bacteria > Nitrospirota > Thermodesulfovibrionia > UBA6902 > UBA6902 > BMS3ABIN06. The sequence goes on along the minus strand of BDSY01000064.1, from coordinate 2,521 downwards.
TGGTTATTAAAAGTTTAATAGAGCGGATAAAAAACAAGTTTAATGTGTCTGTAGCAGAAGTTGATGCCAATAATTTGTGGCAGCGAAGTGTTATCGGGATAGCATATGTCGCCAATGAAACAAGAATAATAAATAAGGTCTTTGAGAAAATAAAAAATTTAATCCTGAATATACATTCAGTCGAATTGATAGACGCTACTATGGAAATGCTGTGATAAAATTAAAGATAAAGCAGGGGCAATTCATGAATTGCCCCTGAAATTTAAATTTTTGATTTCAGGGAGAAACAATGCATCCGTATAAACGTTCAGCAAGGGTAAGCGATTTAATCAGGGAAGAAATCGCTGATATTATAATGAATAAGATCAAGCACAAAACCCTTGGGTTTATAACTGTCACCGGAGCAAAAGTAAGTGATGACCTGAGACATGCAACAGTGTATATAAGCGTTTTCAATGTCGAAGACAGCAAAAAAACAATTGGAAAACTCAACTCATCAGCATCATTCATCAAGGGTGAACTTGCCAGGAGATTGAAAATGAGGTATGTGCCTTCAATCACTTTCAAGATTGATGAAGCAATAGAATACGGCAGGAAAATCGACAAACTACTTGATGATATCAAATCAGAAGGGAGCAAAGTTGACGAAGACGAAGAGCTTTTCTAAATTCATCAGTCTTATTAAACAAAACAGATCTTTTCTTATTACAGGCCATATTAATCCGGAGGGAGATTCACTGGGCTCTTCGCTGGCCCTTGCACTCGGATTGAAAAAGATGGGCAAGAAAGATGTCTGTGTTCTCAGTAAGGACCCTGTGCCTGAAATCCTGAAATTTCTGCCGTCCTCAAAAATTGTAAGGCAGAAACCGCCCGGAAAAGAATTTGATGTTGTTTTTATGGTAGATTGCAATGACATTGAAAGAACCGGCTATGAAGGTTTCAGGGCTAAAAAGACAGCCATAATAGACCATCACGTCCTGCCTGCCAATGCAGAAAAATCAGAATTTTACAAGTCAGTGTCGGCAAGTTATATAGATACCGGCGCTGCAGCGGCAGGGGTGCTGATATATAAGCTCTTAACCGCCCTCAAAATACCCGTTGACAAAAATATGGCAACAAACCTGTACACTGCAATACTGGTGGATACAGGCGGGTTCAGATACTCAAATGCCTCAGCCGAGTCATTGAGGATTGCATCACATCTTGTTGCGGCAGGTGCCAGGCCGTGGGACATATCAAAAGAGGTATATGAAAGCATGCCTTTCAGATCAATGAAGCTGTTAGGTCTTTCCCTTGCGACTCTTGAGAGAAAAGAGGGTATTGCATGGATCACTACAACAAACGGCATGTTCAAAAAGACAGGTGCAACCGCCGAGGATTCCGAGGACTTTGTTGATTTCCCGAGAAAGGTCAAGGATATTGAAGTTGCCGTTTTTTTCAGACAGAACGGAGCAAAATCATATAAGCTCAGCTTCCGCTCAAAGGGCAGGGTCAATGTACAGAAGATAGCAAAAAGTTTCGGCGGCGGCGGGCATTTTGCTGCCGCAGGATGCAAAATAAACGGCAGCTTAAAGGAAGTGCAAAATAAGGTTTTCAGCGCAGTCAGAAAAGCGATTAAAGAAACTTAAAATAAACTATCCGCAGATTTCGCAGATTCTTCTATCGTTAATTAGAGTCTGTGTATAAACTGCCGTTTTTTGTTTTTGTCATACCCGAAGTCTTTAATCGGGTATCCAGAAGTCTTTAAAAACACTGGATTCCCGCTCAACAAACTGCGGGAATGACAGCTTAATTGTTGAGTTTATACACACACTCTAAGTATATAAATTTTACCAATTTTATTTTCATGGATATCATAATAAGCATCAACAAACCCAGAGACATCACATCCCAGGATGCTGTAACAAAAGTAAAAAAGATACTGAAAGTAAAAAAGGCCGGACATACCGGCACACTCGACCCCTTAGCAACGGGGCTTCTGCTTATCTGCATTAACAGGGCCACGCGGCTTGCATCATATTTCTCCGACCTCGACAAAGAATATAAAGCCATAATAAAATTAGGCGAGACCACCGACACACAGGATGCATACGGCAAAATCATTGAAAAAAACGACAGGATCGAAGTTGATAAAACCATGATAGAAAAGACGATGAAATCATTTGAGGGTAAGATCCTTCAGCAGCCCCCCATGTTTTCAGCACTAAAGCACAAAGGCAAGCCACTTTATAAATTTGCCAGGGAAGGAATCGAGATCGAACGTAAGTCAAGAGAAATAAACATTCGTCACATTGAGCTTACAGACATTGATCTTCCCTATGCAACTTTCAAAACTCTATGCTCAAAGGGGACTTATATAAGGACATTGTGTGATGATATCGGGAAAAGTCTCGGTGTTGGGGCGCACCTTTTCGAACTTCAGCGTACGGCAATAGGACCATTTAAAATTGAAACCGGCCTGACATTTGAGGAATTGCAATTAATCAGTCAGGGAGAGCGGATAAGTAAAGGTATTTATACC
>BDSY01000063.1 GCA_002897895.1 bacterium BMS3Abin06 | reverse complement strand
AGCCAAGACAAATATCTATCCCTAATAAGGTTTGGCAAAAACCCTCTGTACCGCGACGGGATAAATGACAAACAGCCGCAAGATACGCAATGATTGCTGTTAATCTCGGCCCAAAGTTTGATTTGGCGTAACCGTTCACAGGGTGCAGTTGTCAGGTTTAACGGACAAGCCGGAATGACAGAAATACAGAAGTGCGGAAAAGGCAGGACTCTAACCTGTTCCGCCTGTTACATCTTTTGCCTTAAAGAGCGCCCTCTTATTCTCAGACTCAAGGTATATCCTGACAAGCTCCAGTATATTCCTGTAGAGAAGAAAGTTTGAAGAGAGTTCCAGGAAGATATCACCATCTGTAAATTCCGAGGCAATTCTGTACGAGCGTTGTCCCTGAAGCATATAATGTTCGGAAAGGCTTGCCCCCGGCACAACGAGTTTCCCCAATATGAACTCCCTGCCTTTTTTCCCCGACAGATTCAGGGGGAACATACCAAGCATAAAGAGTGTGTAGTCTCCAATGTGTTTATGCACCTGAAACTCCCTCTGGAAACTCTCTGCATTGAGGAGCACATTGCCTTCGGCAAGCATATCAGCCATATCTTCAAGGCCTCTCCCTTCCTCATCTCTTATCTTGTACAGGTTGTCGGTATGAATAAATTCACAGAGTATCTGTTCCTCTATATAATCTGCAACTTCGATTTTGTCTGTTGGATTATGTTTTAGCCCGAAATCCAGGGCGCTCCTGAAAAGTTTTCTCAGTGGGTGACTTCCATCAATATCCGCCCTTTCCGGCATAAGACATAACCTCCTTTGTTTTTCTGTTGTGTTTAATTATCTTTTCGGATTGAGCAAAGACAAACTTGAGAAGAGGCTTACTTCCCTTCCCCACCCAGCTTTTTCTCTATCTGCTTGCATATGCCGTGGAACATATTGAATTCCCAGTCAGTAAGCCCTGCACGACCAAGACAGTGTTTCAGGTTCTGCATGATTTTTCTCCTCAGAAATTTATTATCCGGGGGAATGTACTCAAGCAGCTTCAGTGCATTTTCCATTCTTTCATACAGGAGTGAAAGCTCATGCTGGCCGGCAGTCTTTGGCGGAAGAGCAGTGAGTAAACGCTCATCGCCGCTTTTGTCTTTAGCCATCCCGGCCTTTGAAATTTCATAGGCTATTATCATGACAGCCTGGGCAAGATTGATGGAGGGCTGTTCTTTGCCGGCAGGGATGGTCATGAGAAATGCGCATCCCTCAATCTCTTCATTATAAAGCCCCCTGTCTTCCCTGCCGAACAGGACGGCTATCTTGCCGGTGTGGGCAATTTCAAATATACGCCGGGCGCCTTCTTCAACAGGGATAAAAACACCCCGCCGCCTTCCCCTTCTTCTCGATGTCCCGACCACAAAATGTTTATCACTGACTGCGTCCCTGATTGAATCGAATGCTGCGGCGGAATCTAAAACATCACCGGCATTGCGGGCAAACCATTGAGCCTCATCAGTCATGAGTGCAGGAGGCTCCACAAGGCAGAGGTTTTTAAAGTCCATATTTTTAATTGCACGCGCACATGCCCCGATATTGCCCGGCTCCCTCGGCTCTACAAGGGTGAAGTATACATTGTCTCTCCAGTTTTTCATTTTGAAAAAAGCTTAAGGGAAGCAGACAAATAGACCATATTCTGAGAAAATTGTGAGCTCTGCCGTATTGTCTTAATTGCAGGATGCAAGGCTATTCTTCAAGCCCGCTTAAAAATTGATAGACACAATCCGGAAGGTCTCTGCTGTAGCCTCCTTCAAGTACGGCAAAAGCCGGTCTGTTCAGACCGGAGAGCATCTTACCTATTTCTCTGTAAGTTTCCTGTTCCAGCGTGAGACTTGTAATCGGGTCGAGTTTATAAGAATCAAACCCTGCGGAGATTGCCAGCAGATCAGGATTAAATCTCTCCACCTCTTTAAGCCCCTCTGCAAGAGCTGCAAGATATTGCTCAGGACTTGTGCTGGAAGAAAGTGGATAATTGATACAGTTTTCCCTGCTCCTGAGGCCTGTGCCGGGATATAAAGGGCTTTGATGAAGGGATAGATACAGAAAATTTTTTTTGCCGAGCATTATATCTTCCGTGCCGTTTCCGTGATGGCAATCGAAATCGACAATTGCGATTTTTCCAACCTTTTCCCCGGCTTTGATTGATGCAATGGCTATATTGTTGAAATAACAGAACCCTCCGGGGTCGTTTTTAGTTGCATGGTGCCCGGGAGGCCTCATGAGGGAAAATGCTTTTTCGTTCTCGCTTAAACAATGCATTGCAGCATCAACTGCAGCTCCGGCAGATAGTTTTGCAATCTCAAATATACCCGGAAAAGCCGGGGTATCAAAATCAAAAAAACTCTCCTTTTTCAGACTGTCAAGGAGTTTTGGGGTGTGGGCCAGGAGAATATCTTCATCTGCACAAGGGGCAGGACCGGCAAAGTCATAGCCTTTTTCTTTAAGAAAATTATACGTGGATTCAACCCTTGCCGGAGATTCAGGATGACCGGGCCGGGAGTATTCCAGACATTCAGGAGAATAAAATATTTTCATGAGACTTAAGCTTCCTTAAATATATCCGTTGCAAGGCTATCCCTATTATCCATATCTATATGAAAAATCTCCATATCTGTTCTGTTTATTAAATCTCCATTTCCATCAGATCCTCTGCCAGCACAATATCCCCGTCATAACTTTCTTTACTTTCTTCTATTCTGTCTTTATCAGGCGTATCAGCAGGATAAAGGTGAGACAGGAGCAACTTTTTAACTTCTGCCTTTTGCGCAACAAGGCCGCACTCTTTCGCACTTAAATGCCCCTTTGCCTTCATGGAGTCAGGGAACGAACAGTCTGCAATTAAGAGGCCGGCATTTTGCGCAAGCGCTATGATCCCCTGATCATAATCCGCATCACCTGTAAAGACGAGTGATTTGCCCCTGTGTTCAAATCTGTATGCAATGCTGTCATTTGAGTGGATGGTTTTTGCGGTAAAAATATGAAAGGGCCCGAAATCGAACTTGTCCCGGCTTTCTACTGTCCTGATAAAAAACTCCCCCGGTTTTCCCAGAACCGGGGCAATTGACTTTTTATAATATGCCATGAATTCCCCGGGGCCGAAAATAGAGATATCTTTCATCCTCCTGAAGTTCGGTGTGGCAAGTAATGCGTGGATTAAAGGCATGAGATCAGCGAAGTGGTCAGGGTGTCTGTGGGTAATAAAGACGGCATCGATATCCTTGTAACTCTTCCGTGCCCCCTCAAGCTGCAGAAGCGTCCCGCTGCCGCAATCGATCAGTATCTGTGTGCCTTCCGCCTCCAGATAATAGCCGGGGGCATTTCTTTTCAGAGAGGGGGCGCATGTCCCGCTTCCTAATACGATCAGTTTCATAATATATGGAATGATTATACCCCAAAATTATATTTAAATTGTACGCCATGTCAGAGGCTTTGAAGCTATTATTAATGTATAATATCTAAAAATTTATTTGTCAGGCTTTCAGGAGGCAGACCATGATACTTGAAAATATAACAATGCCCGAATTTAAAAAACACCTGAAAAAAACCAGAACCATAATTTTCCCGTTCGGCACTGTGGAAGAACACGGCAATCACCTGCCGCTGAATACGGACACATTAATTGTAAATGAAATATTAAAACGTGTAGTAAAAAAGAGGACGGTATTCCTGGCGCCCCCTGTTTATTACGGTGTCTGCACAACCACCAGCCAGCATCCGGGCACAATCAGTATAACTCCCGCAACACTCAGGAGGCTGGCATACGACATTGTGAGAGATGCCTATAAAAAAGGGCTGAGAAACTTTTTCCTTATCACGGGTCACGGCGGGGGCCTTCACTCATCAGCCATGAAAGAGGCGGCTGAGAATCTGGTAGAAGAACTGGATGGAATAAAATTAGCCGTTATCTGCCCCTATGATATCCTGTACAAAGAACTCTCCGAACTTGCAGAAACCCCCAATGATTCTCATGCAGGAGAGATCGAGACTTCGCTAGTTCTCTCCCTTGCCCCGGAACTTGTGAAAGGACGTTCAAAAGAGGAATATCCAAAACTGCCGAAGCCTTTTGTTGTAAAGAATAAGATAAAATACTGGCGCGGGGGCGTATGGGGGAACCCCCAAAAGGCAAGCAGGGAAAAAGGGGAAAGGGCAATTAAATTAATTGTTGATAAGATAGTCAAAATTATTGATCAGGCAGAACGGGTGAAAAGCAAGTAGCCGCCCCTGCTAAAGACAGTGCTTGCATTAGGTGCTGCGGTCAATATACAATATTTATCCATGTGCGGGTGTAACTCAGTGGTAGAGTGTCAGCTTCCCATGCTGATGGTCGCGGGTTCGAATCCCGTCGCCCGCTCCAGAAAAGCTATCAGCATTCAGCGGCCAGGTTTCTTAAAAAATAGACCACAAATTAGCTGATTGCTGACAGCTAATTGCTGATCGCTCTTATTATGACTAAAGGATTAATACACGTATACACCGGCGAGGGAAAGGGAAAGACAACCGCTGCTTTCGGTCTTGCAAAGAGGGCCGCAGGCCATGGCAGGAATGTCCTTATACTGCAGTTTCTGAAGAGCAGAACTAAGGACTCCGGTGAAATTATCTCTTCTGAAAAAACAGGCATAAAGGTTGTAAAATTTGAAGATCAGACCACTCCGCTTTTTGATCCTGAAGTAAAGCTTCCGGAACTGAAGAACTCCATAAAAAAAGCTGTAACATTTTCCATAAAGGAGATAAAAAGCGGGATATATGACCTTGTTATCCTGGATGAATTTAATACTGTTCTTGGCTGTAATTACGCAAGCATGAAAGATGCGGAGAAAATTATAAAGGCAAAACCTGACAGACTTGAACTGATCTTTACCGGCAGGGGCGCTCCGGAGGAGCTTATAGAGATTGCTGATTACGTTACTGAAATGAGAATGATTAAACATCCGTTTCAAAAAGGTGTGAAGGCAAGGAAGGGGATAGAATTCTGAAAAATCGTGAATCGTGTCCGGATTCCGTGTCCGTAGAAAAACGGATTACGGTTATTTCATCACCTTCCACACATGATAAATCCTCTGAACTGCTGTAACATGAGTAAGGACAACCATTATCCACATGACCGGCAGGACCCACCCGGTTAATGCACCAACGGCCATAAGCACGACCCTCTCGGGTCTTTCCATAATTCCTATATTACAATTCTTGCCGAGGCCTTCCGCCCTTGCCCTTGCATAGCTTATTATTAATGCGCCGATCATTGTGCCAAGGCTTAAACATACACCTGTAATTGAGTCATTTCTATAAAAATACCAGGAAAATCCGAGGAATAAAAACGCATCTGAATATCTGTCAAGCACTGAATCAAGAAATGCGCCGAAGCTTGTAGCCCTTTTATTTACCCTGGCAATGATCCCGTCAAACATGTCAAAAAGACCCCCGAATAAAATAAGCGCTCCTCCGAGGATCAGGTTCTGAGGGAGAATTATTGCAGCAGCAGTTGTAATAAGAAACCCTGCAATTGTGATTAAATTGGGGTTAATATTAATGGTCTTTGCCAATGACGAGAGTGGCCCGTCAAGGAAATGTCCAAGTTTTGCACTAATCATTTTCTCTTGTTTTTCCCGTGGAAATTCAAAGCAATAGCTTTTTTAATTAAGAGTCTGTTCATAAATTGCCATTTTTTATTTTCGTCATGCCCGAAGTCTTTAATGGGGCATCCGGAACTCACTTAATACACTGGATTCCCGCTCAACAGAATGCGGGAATGACGGCTCAATGGTTATGTTTATACACAGACTCTAATTATGTTGAATTGCTATTTATATGTCAAAATAAAACTAAAGTCAAGGTAATTCCCTGTGAAAATCAATGCAAGATTGCTTCGTCGCTAATGCTCCTCGCAATGACATTACGCAAACCTTTTCTGTCATTGCGAGCGAAGCAATCTCAAGGCTTTACAAATTCACCGTGAATTGCTGGTTGATGGGTTTATTGCTTGATTTTCTCCACCCCCGGTCTATAATATTGTATTATCCGTCATGAGTAAAGAAAAGATTATAGATAGAGCAAAAGTTAAAGAGATTGTCTCAGACCTGAAAAAACAGGGGAGGAAGATTGTCTTTACCAATGGCTGTTTTGATCTCCTGCATGTCGGGCATATCCGTTATCTGACTGAAGCAAAGAAACTAGGTGACATTCTTTTCATAGGACTGAATTCGGATAAATCGGTATCGGTTATCAAGCCCGGCAGACCGGTAATTTCCGAAAAAGAACGGGCGGAAGTATTGTCTGCATTAGAAATGGTTGATTACATTGTGCTCTTTAGTGAGGATACGCCGTACGGGCTTATCAAAGAAGTTCAGCCCGATGTTCTTGTCAAGGGGGCGGACTGGCAGATTAAAGATATTGTCGGTAATGATATTGTTAAAGATGTCCGCTCAATCCCGCTTGTTGAAGGTAAATCAACGAGTGAGATAATTGAAAAGATTCAAAAATTAGGCAATTAACGGAAGTAACAGAAGTTGCTCAACCTGCCAGACTTTACCCCGATAAATTACCAACGGCTTAAAAAAGGCCGGTATTGGTATGCACCTGATATATGCTTTTTCACATTGACTGCCTGTTCCTGGATAACAGTTTCTATTGTACGTTTGCGGCCATGAAAATCAACCTCGTTCGATAACCGGCCATGAATGGCTTTTGCAATTTTCTTCCTGCTCTCAGTAGCAAGCAAACCATCATCTTCCTGTTCAATTTTTTCTCCTCTCCTGAGTAAAGTAAATATAGCCCTGTCTGCCACCATCGGTCTGAATTCTTCAATCATGTCATAGGTAAGGACGGGTTTATGCGGCTGGTAACTATGGAGGAACCCGGCCATCGGATTTAAGCCTGCTTTCAGGACAGCATTTAATACATGGCTGTAAAGGACACCATAAGCATAATTAAGCGATGAGTTCACGAGATCCTTTGCTCCCTGTCTTTCCCTGCCTTCAAATTTGATTCCGTTATTTAACTGGACAGTGCCAAGTTCTCTAAGCGAGATTCAACTTCCAATCCGGCGAAAGATCAGGATCAGAGTTATCAGCGATGAATTTCTTAAGGGGATGGTCTAATTTGCTGCCCAGGAGAAATTCGGGAAGGCTTGAACGCAGGGCATAAGAGACAACCATCTCAGAAGGGGGCAAGTTTTTTTTCATAGTTCTCAATCAAGTGCGAAAAGAGTCCCAGACGAGAGTACCGAAATTCATTGACAGGTGTAGAAGCAATCCCTGGGCGATACAACCGATCTGAACGTAACAATGATAAGCCCTGATTTTTCTTTTTATCTGTTTTCTGTAGTTTTTGGAAGTTTTGTGCAGATATTGATTGCCGGAATCCCTTTTTAAAGGAGTCATAGCCTTCATCCAGAAATGCTATGCATAAGCACCCAGAGTCCTGACTGAATGTGTGACATATTTTATAGATCATTTTTTTAACAGGATCATTGGAAGACTTATGATATAATTCATTATCTTATCGGTTATAATAAATATAAATGTTTTAAATGCCGGAGGGAAAATGGCTGTTAAAGATAAAGCTATTGAGTTAATAAGGTCACTCCCTGACGATTGTACACTTGAAGATATCCAATATCACCTTTATGTTCGTGAGAAAGTTGAAAGTGGCATAAAGGCAATTGATGAAGGACGAGTGGTTTCACAAGAAGAAGCAGAGAAAAAGGTTAAAGAATGGTTAAAGTCATCTGGACCGAACCAGCCTTAAAAGACCTTCACGATATTATTATACGTATTGCTGAAGATTCTCCTGTTTATGCGGAACGGTTTGGGATCAGGGTAGTCGAAGCTCCAAGACGTTTAGAACAATTTTCTTATTGTGGACGTATAGTTCCTGAATTCAGGGATGAAAAGATCAGAGAGTTGATCTATGGCGCTTACCGCATTATTTATTTAATCCGAAGTGACATTTGCTATATAACCGCAGTAATCCACGGAAGTCGCGATATTCTCCGTCATTTAAAACCCGGTGAATGGGATGTGACATAGACTGTTTTATTAAGAATATGCCGTATTATGTCCTGATGATTTCTTTATGCTCTCATCTTTTGCCGGAATAGTCTCTCCCCCGCTTTACTATTGTTGCCTTGTATTCTTTTGTGTACTTCCCCATCTGTTGCCTTTTCTCCGCTCCCTCTTTTTATTTCTTGAGGCGACATCTATCCTGACACAGGGGGGGGTTGTTGCGGAAGGTTTCAACAGTTCATGGATTTTATATTTCTCCTGTTGCATCACGATAAAAAAACCTGCCTCATTAACTTTTGACAACATATCCCGTATATTCTCTCCTTAGCGGTCTTGCCATATAGCAATTTTATCAATTTTGATTCAAAATTGCAAGAAGCAAGACTTGACCCCCAGCCTTTCGCATAAATTGCTATATGTATCCGGTAATTATAGTGCCCGTAACTGCTTGCTGAAAAATCGATAGCCGTGTAGCTGCCTGAAAATGCAAGAGAAATTTAAGAAAACAGGAGCTCAACGTCGTTAGGGTAGGGATACTAACTATCTGAATGAAAATCAGTGTTAATGCTCTTATGCTAAAGAATTCAACGCACGTCACCGGCGCTCAGATAGGGCAACCGTACAGCAGGATGGACTTCAAATTAGATAGAGGACTTACCCCGGAAGAAAGAAAAAACCTTAAAGATAGTGTCAACTCAATGATAGCAGAGAATATGGCAATTAATATCAAGTATATCAATGCCGAGGAATCTGTGCAAATGCCGGAATTAAAGAGAACATTGAACAAGGATATTCCTAAAACAAATGGAATGATTAGAGTCGTGGAAATTGAAAATGTTGACCAGCAGTGCTGTGGCGGATTACATCCAAAACGGACTGCTGAATTAGGCCAGTTTAAGATTCAAAAAATAGATAATAAGGGAAGAGACAATCGAAGGATAAAAATCACCCTTTTGTAATTGATGTAACAACTAAAATTGGGAGACGTAAATTTATTTTTCGTCTCCCAATTTTAAAAAGGCGATGGAACATAGCTACTTGCTTATACATAATATAGAGATTTCCGGAAAATGGCACGAACTTGAGGGAAATTGTGAAGAGGAATTGGAGGACGTTAAGAAGGACCAGCAAAAAATTAACAGATTCCTTGCTGAACGCTCCGGCCTTACCATAGAAGAGATAGCAAAGTTATCCAGAAAAGGGGAACTCTTGCGGCCTGATGAGGCAAAAGAACTTGGACTGATTGATGAAATTATTTAGAGACTTCGGCGCTCCACCATTCAGGTTAATCTGCGCCTTTGACTTGAACAAACCTGTACTGCCCAAGTGTCATCAGATAATTTGTTAATGCCTCAAACTCCCAGTCCCTGAATTTAAACCTCGGCATCCGCACATCCGGCTTTATAGACCGGGGATTTTTCAGCCACTGCTCAATCCATTCCCTTTTCAGGCGGCTTGCCAGGTCCGTATGGTCAGGCCCTACCTCCCCGCCGGTTCCGTTTACGGTATGACAGCCGCTGCATGCAAACACCTCCTGATACAGTTTCTCACCACTCGGGATTTCTTCGGGAGATATCTCTTTTCTGGGCTCCGGATCGTATGGATAGGATTCCCCGGAAATAAAGGAGAGATATTCAATAATTGTGTTGACTTCTTGTTCTGATAAATTAAAATCCGGCATTCCTGCTTTAAGGATGGGGACCGGTCTTATTTTATGCGGTTTTTTCAGGAAAGTGTATAACCATTCCGCCCTGCTTTTTTTCCCTTCATGCGTTAGTTCAGGCCCGATATCTCCGCCTTTGCTCTTAATCTTATGACAGCCGCGACAATTATATTTTTCAAGGATTCTCCTGCCTCTCATTTCGGCAGTATTATGGTTAACTAATGTTTTCCTGTATTTTATGGACACAGGTTTATCTTTCATGCTTAAAAGGAAGGTAACAAGCGCTTCTGCCTGCTCTTTACTGAAATTATAATCCGGCATCCTGGTTACTATCTTATCCGTGGCAAACCTGCCCGGCTCCCTGACCTTGATTTCAAGCCAGCTTATGAGAGTTTTTTCAACATCATTCAGATCATTAAAAACGAGTTCGTCAACCCTTTTGTCGCCGATGCCATCAAGTTCCGGGGCATTGTATTGGAAAGAAAGTGTTTCAATCTCGTGACAGCCTGTACAGCCGTAATCTCTGACCAGCTTTTTGCCTTTCTCCACTCCTTCAATTATTCCCCCTCTCCTGTCAGGGGTGAGGGATGGGGTGAGGGGGATAGGTTTTTTATTTTTTTTAAGGCTCATAAGATATGCCGCCAGGCCGGGGATCTCCTTTTCCGGTATCCTGAAGTCGGGTACAATGGTTTTTGGATCATATGATTTCGGTTTTCTAAGAAACTCATAGAGCCAGTCAAGCTTTACCTTGCTGCCTATGCCCGATAAGTCAGGGGCAAAGTCATTGCCTTTTCCGTTTATTTTATGGCAGCCCGGACAGCCGAGGGCATTGAACAGATTTTCTCCTTCTTCTATTAAAGAATTATTTAAAAATCCCCCTGCATCCAGCTTTGGAAAAGGAGAGGGCCTTTCAGGGGCACGCTGTGCCGGCTCCATACTCATGAGATAATCAGCAACATATCCGATTTCTCTATCACTGAACTCAAAGCGGGGCATCCTGGTTTCAGGGAGATAGTCTTTGGGATTTTTCAGCCACTTTATCAGCCACTCCCTCTTAATCTTGTCGGCTATATACGTGAGGGAAGGGGCAATACGATCCGGTCTTTTATAACCTGTGAGTTTATGGCACCCGATACAGTTGTTCTCCATAAATATTTTCCAGCCTTTTGTAAATACAGGGGCCGCTGTCAGTTCAGCGGTGAAAGGGAGGTCCTGGTCCATGAAGTGGCATTTACTGCAGGAGGATTGAATATAGGCGCCCTTGAGAATCGGCTTTGACCAGTTTTTTGCATATCCATGGGCAGCGTTGACTGTTAGTGCAACGCCCTGTCCTTCATGACATATAACACACCCGAACCTTTCAACCGGGTGGTGTTTAAGATAATCCCCGGGATGGGTGCGGAATGGTTGAGATACATTTTCAAATCCCGGTTTATTGACTGCCTGATGGCATGTAATGCATCTATCTGTTTCACCGAGGCCCTGAAGCCATAGCTGTTTTATTTTTTCACCCCGGTTTTGTATCAGGGAAAGTCTGTTTTTCAGAGTTAATAAATCTTTTTCAGAAACTCCAGCGTTTCTTACGGACGCAGGGGAATTATATTTTATTTTTTCTGCAACACCACCTCTCTGAAGCAGCAGCTTTTGATACTGTTTCGCAGTATATCCGTACTCCAGATCGTTAAATATCTTCTGGTATTGTTTCCATGGACGATCATATTCGGCATAGAGTGCCCAGACGACTGCGCCGAGGAGCGTCAGACAAAAAACAGCCAGAAAGATTAATTGTGGTCTATTCAGTCTCATAGATAAATCCTGCAATCAGAAACCAGGTATGATACAGAAGACAAGGGCAGCGTCGGGCTTCATATATTAAACCAGGGAGTTACTAATATATATTTAATGTTAAAGACCAGTCTCAAAAAAATCTTTATCGGCACGGCATACATTAAAAGCATTGAAGTCATCACAATTACATATCTTTTGAAACCGCATTTTCTATAAAACCGGGGGCTTATCAAGCGCGGTATTGCCAGGCCCGCCCCAAAGTAAGCTGCCAGACCCGCCAATCCGTACACAGGATCAAGACTCCATAAGTTTTCCTCAACCTGTTTAGCCGCTTCCCATGACTCCCACGGCCAGTAAAATTGCCAGTTCGGTCCCCTGAGAAAATATCCTGTGAATATCAGAATGAGCCACATTAAAAAACCGATATTGAAATTTATCAGCGCAAATTTTCTGAGGGAAAAAGTGTATTCCCCTCTGCCCGCAGGATTATTGTCTATATATGGAATAATCATCAGGCATACTATGATTATGAAGGGGATCATTACCCCGGCTATCCACGGATCGAAATATACCAGAAGCTCCTGCAAGCCGATAAAATACCATGGGGCCCTGGATGGATTCTCGGAGATTCCGGGGTTGGCTATCTCTAATAAAGGGGCATTTATAAGCAGCGCCCAGACCAAGAGAATGATTGTCAATGCTATGGCTGTCAGAAATTCCATAATTGCAAGGCCGGGCCAGACATATATGTTTTTCTCTTTTTCTTTTCTCATAACAGGCCCTCTTTATCTGAATCTTTTTGCAATGGCTTTCATGCTCTGGTTTTTCCCCGTCCTCCAGAAGTGATTGACCATTGAGGCAGGTGAAAGCAGTACAACCCATGTTATGAAAAAAGATGTCAATAAAAAAGCTAACAAAATCTCTCTGAACAGCATGTCGACCCGCAGATTAAAACTTTTAATTCTTTCACATTTCATGTGCTACTCCTCCGTATTAAATTTTTTCAGAGCGGTCTCGATATACCGCCGTCTTTTCTTATCCTCCAGAAATGCAGCCCTATAAAAATAATTGCAGCTGCCGGTAAAACCATGATATGCAGCACATAGAATCTCAAAAGGGCATTGGGGCCTATACCGGTTCCACCGAGGAGCATAAACCTGATATCGTTATACTTGTTAACAAAGGCAAATGGCCCCTCATGCCCGATAAAGGGCATGGCCCTTATCATATTAGTGCCTACTGTTATTGCCCA
This sequence comes from bacterium BMS3Abin06, assembly GCA_002897895.1. Lineage (GTDB taxonomy): Bacteria > Nitrospirota > Thermodesulfovibrionia > UBA6902 > UBA6902 > BMS3ABIN06. Next base: position 8,569 of record BDSY01000063.1, on the reverse strand, counting down.
GTATGCCAGTTGATCCCAGGGGAGCAGATAGCCGGTAAAACTTAATAAAAAAGTGAGCGCCAGTAAAGTCACGCCAATGACCCAGTTAAACTCCCTCGGGGGTTTGTAAGAGCCCGTAAGAAAAACGCGCAGCATATGGAGCATAATAGTCGCTACCATTAAATGAGCCGCCCATCTGTGGATGTTTCTCAGGATAAGGCCGAAAGGCACGTCAAATTCCAGATACTTCATATCGAGATAAGCGTATTCGGTGACAGGGCGGTAATAAAACATAAGCAGTATCCCTGTAACCACCTCCATGATAAACAGAAAAAAAGTTATTCCTCCCATACACCATGTAAAACGGATTTTTCCTGCCTGGGACGGGATTTTAGCAGGATGGATGTGAAGGAAAATATTTGACCTTATCTGGAGAATCCTGTTTCTTTTTGTATCTTCATATCCATGCCGGAAAATGGATTTCCAGACCCGGGAATGCCTTATCCTCTTCCAGAGTCTTTTTTTCTTGCTCAATGTCATCTCCTCATTTCAAATCTCCAGGTAAGCCCCCGTCTTATCGAAATCTTTATAGGTATAAACCATGCTTTTATCTATAGTAATAACGCCTTCCGCGTTAACATAAATCCTGAATCTGTCAAGGGGCCTTGGAGCAGGGCCGGCAAAATTAACCCCGTTGCTGTAAAAACGGCTGCCGTGACACGGGCATTTAAATACTCCTTCGTCTGCAAACCAGTTCGGGGTGCAGCCTAAATGAGTGCACCTGGAATGTAATGCATATATGCGGCTTTTCCCCCTTACTATCCATACAGAGTGTTCTTTTTTCCATGCTTCATATATGTGCAATACTCCATTTTTATCGGGGTCCTGCTCAATTTTGAATTCAGAGGGGAAACCGATTTTAAAGGTAGACGGTTGTTCAAAAAGCACCCGCGGGTATAAAAATCTGATTGACCCGACAAGAGATATCCCGAGTGTAATAAAAAAAGAGCCGAATCCTGCGATCTTAAGGACAAGGCGGCGGTTGATCTTTTTTTCATGTATATTTGTTGTCATAAGCTGCTGAACTCTCTTGCGGTTTGTAAGTAACTCTAAAGCTCAAAAATTAAGGGATGGCTCAAACAGAGCCATCCCTTGTAATGGTAGCCTACGCCGTTACCTTTGTAATATTCACAGGAACCATTCTGTCCCATTCAGCAAGTCTGGGATCAGCCTTTTCACTGGTTACCATATTCGGCGTGGATTCTCCTTTCGGATAAAGAGAGATTACATCAATAACACCCGGAGCGCATACGTCTTCCACCTTTGCAACCCCTTTGAAGCTTCCGTTTCCGGCGTTGACGCTGACCCAGTCGCCGGTCTTGATCCCCAATGCCTTTGCATCCCGGGGATTGATACTGACAGGCTGTTCGGATATCCTCTCATAGAGATTCGGGGTTAACGGCACGTTCTTGCCGTTATTGTAGAAGTTGTATCCTGTATTCCAGTTTTCATTGGCACGGTGCATGACCATCCAGAGCGGATACTTGCTGTTGACCTTGTCTCTCAGAGGATGATTGTACGGGTCTAACCCGGCCAGCGCCTTTACAGGGGCAAGGTGTGCTTTACCATCCTTGGTTGCAAAGCGTCCTCCCATTGCTGCCTGAAATTCAGGAGAATAGAGCCGGGATATACTCTTGCGGTTCTTTTTCGGAAACTGAATGCCTGAAGTCCCCGCTTTTTTGAGGTCGCTCCAGCTGATCTCGGAGATATCTCCGGTAGAGGAGCCTTTTGTCTTTGCCCTGACCTCCTCATAAATATCCTTCTCTCTCTTCCAGTCAAAGCCGGAAAGACCCATCTTTTTGGCTAACCCGGCAACGATCCACCAGTCAGGCTTTGCATCTCCCGGGGCATCCATAAAGCCCTGCTGGAGATGAATCCTTCTGTCTTCACTTGCCTGAATAGTTCCCCATTCTCCCCAGGTTGCCGCCGGAAAGACGACATCGGCATGCTCTGTTGTTTCAGTGGGATATATCTCGTTTACAACAAGGAACATCTTCTCATATTTCGGACGGTATTTCTTCTGATTGGGGAACTGTACGTAAAGATTGGTAATAAAAGCCCAGAGGGCCTTGACTTCTCCTTTATCGATCTTTTCGCAGACGCTTCTCATGGAGCTTGCCTTATTCGGCACGGATGGATCCGCCCAGGTTCCCCTCGGGTGTCCGCCTGCCCTGGAAGTGCATGCTCCGGGTTTGCCGGCATTGCCCAGAATAATACCCATGGCACTGTAAGATACTTCATTTTCATACCCGATGACCTGGTGCATAATGCCCTTCTCGAACTGGACCATGGTCTGCCCTTTATACCTTGCGAGCAGGTCTGCGGCCGCCCTTATCCTGTTTGCCGGAATGCCTGTGACTCTGGCAGCGTTTTCAGGGGCGAATTTCCGGTCCAGAACGGTCTTTTTGAGGGTGCTGAAACCGGTTGTGTATTTCCTCACAAAATCCTTGTCATACATGTCATTCTTAACGAGAATGTGCATCAGGGATGCGCCGAGGATTGCGTCTGTTCCCGGATTTATCCGGAGGAAAAGCCCGCCGCTGCGCTCTGCATCGTCAGCCATCTGGACTCGCCTCGGATCCACAAAGATCATTTTCATGTCACCGTTATTCAGGCCTCCTGAAGTCAGCGCGCGGTAGTACCATGATGAACCCGTATCCTTCATATTCTTGCCTGCCATGAAGAGGAGTTTTGACTTGTCATAGTCCTCCACGGTAAATGACCTTGTCCCGGAGCCCACTACGTCTGCAAGCCCGGCACTCTCATCTCCCCAGAAGAGATAACCGTTGCCGCCGAGGGTGCTTGATTTAATCCCTTTAAAGAGCCAGTTCAATATTGCGTAACTGTTCTGAAGATATCCCCAGTCACCATAAACCACGCCGAGGGCGTCCGGGCCGTGCCTGTCAATAATCTTCCGGAAATTATCAGCGCAGAAATCAATGGCTTCATCCCAGGATACCTCGGTCAAGGGGCTTGCCTTGCCGTTTTTGCGGATCATCGGTTTTTTGAGGCGAATTTTTGTCGGGAGCTTTTCAGAATACAAGCTCTGTGCATTAAATGCGCCCCTGACCGAATAGTTTGATTTGCTTGCAATATCTTTCTGGTCGGGCACTACCATAATCCGTACATCCCTGCCGTTCTTTTTTGCCTCGATAGTAAATACAGTGTTCGGCCAGTCACCCCTCATCTTCTCAACAGGATAGAATCTTTCCCTGTCCGGCTTGCGTCCCTTGCCTTTGGGCCATATATAAACCTTATACCCGCACATGACATGGCAGTAACGGCAGGCAGTATCATATGTCTCGGCGTTTTTCGGAGGGAGTTCGGCAAACTCGGTTGCTTTTGCTTCCTGAAATCTGGCCGATGCAAAGGCAGGAATGTCTTTTCCGAGGGCGCACACTCCGGCTGCGCCGGCTGCGGAAATTTTCAGTAAATCTCTTCGTGAAAGCTTATTCTCTCTGGCCATTTTATGTTACCTCCTCCCCGTCTAAAAGATTGTTTCTAAGTCCATAAATCAGTCCTGCAACCCCGATTGCATAGATGTCACCGGTGGAACTGTCGATGTTCAGACTGACCATCGGCAGGCTGCTGGGGGCAGGGCCTTCAACTACCCGGCCGCTTTCCTTGGGGTTATATATTGACTGGTGGCACTCGCAAATCAGCATTTCCGAATCCCTGTCCAGATCAACACTGCAGCCCAGATGGCTGCAGAACATGCTGTAGGCAACAATACTCCTGTTTGGCCCTATTCCGCCTTCGACAACGCATCCGCAGTCCATTAAGACGCTTTTTCTTCCTAAAAGCGGATAGTCGAACCTTATCGGTTTCCACTCTTTAACGTTTCTGAGGTTTGCAATTTTAACCTGTGGATAAGTTTTAACTGATGCAGCTTCGGCCCTGCCGCTCAGGCCGCCGATCAGTATGGCTGCGGCACCGGCGCAGCCGGCGGTTTTCAAAAGCTTGCGGCGGCTGATACATTCTTCATTTGAAGATTGTTTCTCTTTGATTTCACTCATTAAACTTCCCCCTTTCATTGCGTTTTATTTGTTACTGAATCTTAATATTCCCTTTAGCCCGGAGCGAGTTTATCGAAGCCGGTTTTTTTATTCCTCCTTTCCAATCGGTTTTGCGGCTATGCAAGACAGCGCAATAAGGCAAATAAATAATTAAAAAAAATCACGCTGTTATAATCCCCGGCACGTGCATAGTTTTCTCAGGTATAAAACAAGAGATTCAATCTGAGGCTTATTTAAAGTCTCCCCCCACGGCGGCATCAGGGTGGATTTGCCGACAAACCTGCCTCCTCTGCTGATTGCATCATAAAGTTCTTTATCCGTTCTCCTGTTCATCAATTCAATATTTGTGTGGTTGGCAGGCCGGGGGTCCAAGTTTTTTGCATTAAAACCCTTCCCGTCACCTTTGATTCCGTGGCAGGGAGAGCAGTACCGGTTATATATCTTTTCTCCAGAAGTAAAAAAATATCCTTCCTCTGCCCGGGCATGCATTGAGTAAAGAGAAGTAAAAATAATAACCACAAAAAAAATAACTATTTTTCTCAAGCAATTTCCTTACAGTTGGAAGATATAATGTTTATTTACTAAATAGTGTCTGTTTATAAACTGCTGTTTTTTATTTTCGTCATGCCCGAAGTCTGTAATCGGGCATCCAGAAGGCATTGAAAATACTGGATTCCCGCTCAACAGACTGCGAATGACGGCTCAGTTGCTATGTTTATACACAGGCTCTAATTAAATCGTTCAATGTAGTATTTCGAGCGCTTATTGGCGCGAAAACGTAGCATTACTCAATAAGCAATATCCATGCCGTAAAAAAATCAGAATAAACCCAACAAAAACAGTTAAGTCTCATTACAGGCACACAAAAAAGGTGCTCAATAATTGATCACAGCGTTCATTAATTGGGCAGATTTCAGGGTTTGTATTTTCCAATAAACCCCTGGGGTCTGAAAAGCATTAAATATATCAGTATTAACCCGTAAATTATCTGGCGGATATAACCTGCCATATTGTCAGGCATGCCGATAAAGCGAAGCGCTTCAGGAAGCAGTATTAAAAAAGAGGCACCGAGAATTGATCCGTAAAGATTTGCAAGCCCACCTAAGATAACAATTACAAAAATAAAAATGGATTCTTTCAACATGGCTACTGAAGGATCAATAAATTCAAGGAATGTAGCATACAGTGAACCGGCGACCGAAGCCATCATTGCGCCTATCACGAAAATTGTGAGTTTGTAAAATGTTGTGTTGTATCCAAAAAAATTCTTCTACTTCCAGTAGAACAATCCGGAACTTACCCCCCTCCTCTCCCTTTAGCACAAATTGTAAATGCTATTGACATATTGTACGGCATGATTTAGGATAGTGTCATGATCGAGCGGGATTCAGGCTGTACTCTCAAGCGTCTTGCACGCGGATTCCCGATTGTGGCCATAACCGGGCCACGGCAATCAGGCAAGACAACACTCGCCAGGGCTACATTCCCCAAAAAACCATACCTGTCGCTTGAAGACCCTGACATGCAAATGATGGCTGAGGATGATCCTCGAGGGTTGCTGTCGGAATTTCCGGATGGAGTTGTTCTGGATGAAGTGCAGCGCACGCCTATGCTGTTTTCTTATCTTCAGAGCATTGTTGATGAGGACATGGCGCCCGGCAAGTATGTGCTTACAGGTTCACAGCAGTTCGACCTTTTGTCCGGCATAAGCCAGTCCCTTGCCGGCAGGGTTGGACTGGTGCAGCTTTTGCCGTTTTCAATAAGCGAGCTTAAGACCGCAAAGCGGCTTTACGATAATCTTTCCGACCTTCTCTTTTGCGGACAGTACCCGCCGCTTTACGACAGAGACCTCATGCCGGCAGACTGGTTTGCCGGTTATATGACGACCTATATCGAGAGAGACTTAAGACAGCTTATCACTGTGAAGGACCTCTCGGTCTTTCAGCGGTTTGTAAAGATGTGCGCGGCCCGTACCGGACAATTGCTCAACCTGTCTTCTCTGGCCGCAGACTGCGGAATTACCCATAATACGGCATCCTCATGGATATCGGTGCTGGAGGCGAGTTATATTGTATTTTTGCTGAAGCCTCATTACCGTAACTTTAACAAGCGCCTTGTGAAAACGCCGAAGCTGTATTTCTGCGATACGGGCTTTGCAGCATGGCTGCTGGGAATCAGGGACCCTGAACAACTATCTTTTCATGCCCAGCGCGGGGCGTTGTTTGAGACGCTTGTGGCCACGGAGTTTCTCAAGGCCCGTTTCAATCAGGGTATGCAGTCGAATCTGTATTTCTGGCGTGACAGCAAGGGGCTGGAGATCGATCTTGTGCTGGAGGAAGGTGACCTGCTGAAACCTGTTGAGATCAAATCCGGGCAAACTTATGTCCCGGAATTTCTGACCAGTTTGGAGAAGTGGAGAGAATTATCGGGCAGACCTGATCTCCCGGCCATGCTTGTTTACGGCGGGGAAAAGGAGATGACCACGAGGAAAATAAAGGTGCTTCCATGGAAAAAACTGTCTGCAAAGGACTATTAGAAGACGGATTTAAGCGGCTATGTGGGGTAGTTATAATACAGACAAATTCGGAAAGAGATTGTATCATGCGAATAGTAAATAAAAAAGGCTTAGTGTAAATGTTTAATCAACTCCTGATAAATTCGATAATCGCGACCTACACCTTGATTGCCCTTAGCTTCTCTCTTATCTACTCCACCACAAAGTTCTTCCACTTTACCCACGACATTTCTGTTAAAATATAACCCTGAGCACAGTGGTTGCCACTATTGTAACAAGAACTGGATTCAGGCTTGATTGTTGAAATTTAATGATAACTATAAACATGGCAGCATTTAAAACTATTTCAAATATAGCGAGAATGTTGCTTTTGCCTTTTTATTCAGCTTGCAGGCAGGGAGTAATACAAATTTTTCCGGAGCTAATCTTTGTTAAAATTTAATGTTGAAAAAACAGTCAAATACTGGCTTGATGGCGCAGAATATGATATGAGTGTAGCAAGGGCGATGTTTAAAACAAAAAAATATCCATATGCCTTGTTCATGGGACACCTCGCAATAGAAAAACTGCTCAAGGCCCTGGTAGTCAATAATACAAAAAAACACGCTCCACATACACATTCGCTTGAAAAACTTGCTAAAAAATCTAAAATAGATATTTCTGATCAAATGCATATTAAATTGAGAGAATTTATGGAGTTTCATTTTGAAGCCCGGTATCCGGGGGAACAAAAGGATTTCTACAAAAAGTGCAATTATACCTATACAAAGGAAAAATTCAGGGAGATCAGAGAGGTTTTTAAATGGCTAAAAAGTCAGTTATAAAAATTATTAAGAGATTTACCACTGCGTTAATAAAAGAAGGTATTACAGTTGATAGAGTTATTCTTTACGGCTCGTATGCGAAAGGCAAGGAAAGACCTGATAGTGATATCGATGTAGCTGTGGTTTCAAGTGACTTTGGAAAGGACAGGACTGAAGAAGGCATGATGCTTTTCAGGATAGCGGGAGAAATTGATCTAAAACTTGAACCGGTGCCGATATCCATGGAGTCTTACGAGAATGATACATGGGTTCCATTAATATATGAGATAAGGACAAAAGGCATTGAGTTAAAAGCAGCATAGTATCCTGTTGTGTTTAAGTAGCAACAGGAAGGCTAACATTAACAGTTATGCGGAAATTAAAGAGGAAAACCTTGAAGATATAAGATATGGAATCTGACAGGACAATAAAGTATCAAAGAAATAAATGGGAGGATTTATGGGTACAACAGTTGATTATAAGAAAGAGTTGATTAATTTAACTAAAGAGCTGCCGGAGAGTAAGCTCAGTGAATTATTGGATTTCGCTCAATTTCTTAAAGCTAAAAGTAAAGGGTTTACTTATATGGAGGTTCAGGATAGCGCTGAATATGTAAGAAAACTCAGAGCAGAAGAAGGGAAAAGAGTGAAATCCGGTGAAAATTTCATTAAAGAACTCATAGAATGGCAAAAATCAAACTCTTAGTCGATACGGATGTTATTATAGACTGCCTAAGAGGGCTGAAACAGGCAAAGGACCTTTTTAGGTCCAATGAGATCGACATCCATTGTTCAATTCTCAGCAAGAAAGAGCTTCTCTCTAAAGCAGGGCTAAGTGATAATGAGAGAAAAAGAATAACCAAATTAATGAACCAGATTAAGGTTTTCAAGATTGATAATGACATTATTGGAAAATACTCGTTACTTGCAAATAAATACGGAGAGAAGAATCCCTCAATAGCAGATCACATGATAGCTGCAACCGCATGGTCAAAAAATCTTCCACTCTTAACAAGGAACATAAAACATTTTAAGCAGATTGATGAAATAAAACTTAGTCCGATATACAAAATATAAAATACCCTGGTAAGGGTTGTCAGCATCCGTTAGTCCCTTCTCCGGCTCTTGATCAGTGCAAATTGTAAATACAATTGACATATTATACGGCAGGTTCAGGAAAAATTCGAAGTCTCCCTT
>BDSY01000062.1 GCA_002897895.1 bacterium BMS3Abin06 | reverse complement strand
GGCAGGCCGGTTTCAGAGTGGCAGTTGCTCGATGAGCATCTGTTGAATGTTGCAGAGCTTGCGCGGACATTTGCTGAAGAGTTCGGGGCTGGTGAATGGGCTTATCTGGCGGGGTTGTGGCATGATATTAAATCAGAGCAATTATCGAAAGGGGGCTAATAAATGAAACCATATTCTATTTCATTAGAAATATCCGGAGCGACTGCGATGTGGACTAGACCGGACACGGGTGCAACTCCGGTGAGCTATCCAGTACCACCGTGGTCTGCAGCAAAGGGTATTTTTGAGTCGATTGTGCGACTGAAGAATGTAATTATCAACCCGACTGCTGTTGAGATTTGTTCTCCAATAATTTACCACGATTACACCACAAACTACGGAGGCCCGCTTAGAAAAGGGGATCAGATCACAAATAACGATTCGTTCCAGCACAAGGCTACAGTGCTTATTAATGTCTGTTACAAGCTTTATGCGACAATTGAAGATTTCAAATACATCCCTAAAAGTCTTTCCGAAGCTGCGACGCTTAATAACATCAATTCACGACATTACTGTCAAGAACGTTTTAATCGGCGACTTAAAAGAGGACAGTTCTATGATACTCCTTGTCTAGGATGGCGTGAATTTGTCCCTGACTATATTGGATCCTGCCGTGACAGCACTAAAAAAATAGATCACAATGAGAAAATGACATCTTTCCTATATTGCGTGTTTGATCCGGAAACTGGTGTGTGCAAGCCACGGTATGTACAGAATCTATCTGGCCGGGAGATCGTAAATGGGAGGCTGAAATATGCTGAATGAATGGATCGAAACAAATACTATATTAAATGCACTTGGATGTGATTTGGGGAAATCACATCCAAACTTCAAGAGTTGTCCTAAAAAAAGGGGTTTCATAATATTTCTTGATAAAAATGGACATGTTGAAGATGCAGATATTCCAGACGTAAACATTGAAACTGTTTATAGATGGCAAAAAGGCAAAATGGATCCGTCCTTCCCTGTCTTTAATGGCAGGGCATTCTACGAAGTGACTTGTGATTCTACCCTAACTCCGGATTTTATAATTAACGCCCTCAAAAGGAAAAAAACTAAGAAGAACAAAAAGCAGAGAGATAAGGATAATAAAACAAAAGGTGAGCTAAAGGAAAACGATGAGCTTAATCTCCAAGTCTTCATTAATGATTGGTGTCACGATCTCTGGCAAGATGATCTGAAGTTGATAGGCCGGTGCCTTAATGAACTACCGAATGAGCTGCAACGTAAATATTTGGAAGCTGTTGCGGCAAAGCCCGGAGGATACAGAGCTTATGAGGAACTGGTCAAAAGAGCAGGGCGTTGCCAGCCGGGAAAATTGTGCGACGAGATTCGGAAAATTTTTATGAAAAAACTGCGGGACACAGGAAAAAAGGAATTCGCTGAGGTACTGTTTGCCTTCAAAAAAGAAGGCAAGAAGAAAGGACGCGGAAAGGCACATGGAAGAGATTTTCTTTTTCTTCTGTCAATCAAGGATTGGGATAAGCCTGAGTATGGGGAGAAGCGATTTCCGCCTTACCACAGCACTTTCCAGAGATGGATGGCGCAGACATTTGAACAACATAGCAAAAAGCTATATGAGCCCCTTGGGACAAAGGATGCCTTCGGGCTTGATATGGCAGGGTCAAAAGATAATTATGATGATATTAATGCTGCCGGACTTGGGCAGATAAAGCTATTTGCAGCATATGATAAGATACCTTGCCTCAAGCGTTATGGCCTTGAAAGTGTTAAACTTTTCCCTGCTGGTCGCAATGCAAGAGAATTGGGTAGAAAAAGCTTGGAATATATTCTTAACCGGAATCGGGAAGGGATTACTTGGATAAGCCTCAGAAAATACGAAAACCGTAACACAGTGGCCTTCGCTTACTGCACGAAACTAACAACTACCAACGTCATAAAGGTTTTTGAAAGTGATGACATAGAGGGTCAGGAGAATATTTATATAAGCGAAGAGGCTACTAAAACTGCATTAAAAACACTCGAAGGCATTGCCGAGAGCGAACCTACAGCAAAGATTGTGATCGGCATTATCGCATCAGTGGACAAGGGGAATACCAAGGTTCTTGCTTCCAGACATTATCCGCTTTCATACTACATGTCAGGTGCTCACCGCTGGCAGGAGGGATGTGCAAATATTCCAGAGGTGGTTTTGCCTTGGCTTGTCAAAAAAGGAGAAGTGCTGAAGGGCTCTCTCCCCATCTATCCGATGAGAGCCACATGGCTACTGAATAGCTCATGGCGACAAAATGGCGATATGATTATGAGAAAGCAGGGGAATCAGAGAGTGCCTATTTCAAAACGCTTTGCTGCATCTGATGCGCTGGATTTCCTCTTTGAAAAGGACGAGACAATTCTGGCACGAGTTAATGCCGGGCTTGAGAATATAGTAGAGAAGAGCGCTCATGCTCTCATTATGGCGAGATTGAAAGCAACACTGAAACTGGAACTAGAAAAACTGAAAATAGAAGGTGCTCATGCTCTTATTATAGCGAGATTAAACGCAACCTTGAATCGGATCAGTTTCAAAGATAGCGATTACTTGCATATGCTCCCTACGCTTTACGGGCTGCTTTTGCACAAAAAAGGAATTAGAAAGGAGGACTATATGAATGAAGACATGTTTGATCTTGGGAGGTATTTTGCGGTTGTTGATGACCTCTATATCCAATATCATATGGATGTACGATCGGGCAATGTACCCATAAGTCTCTTGGGTAATGACCACTTAAAATTGGCTTTACAGAATCCATTGGATGCGTTCATAAACCTGAGCAGTAGGCTTGTACATCCCTACATGTCCTGGGCAAAACGCGTGGGGACAAATGAAAGACCTGGCCAAATAGCAAAGAATTGCATTAGGAAGATTGCAGTATTAATTGATGAGTTATCGAAGGCACAGCTTCCTACAGAGATTAATGATGCAGAAAAGGCTAAGTTGCTGCTGGGCTACCTTTCCTATGGAACAAAGAAAGATTATAGTCCAAGTGATAACAATGAACAAAAAAATGAGGAGGGGAAATAACTATGACTAACGATACGACAGGAACCAATAGTATTGCAAGGGCAACAGGATTGATTATTGTCGAAGTGCGAAACTCTAACCCAAATGGCGATCCGGAACGTGACGGAGCTCCCCGTAGGCGCAGAGGCGACATCGGCGAAATTTCTCCGGTATCGGTCAAGCGTAAAATGCGGGATTTAGTCGGAAACAAAAATGGCCCAATCTGGCTTTATATGAAAGGAAAGTTCGACTTGGATGAGACACGCTTTGATATCTTGGAGGAGCGCGACAGGAAGCGGGGCGAAATCAAGAAAATGATCATCGAGGACGATTCTAAACCGCTTGAAGAGAAACGGTTTGTCAAGATGTATTGGGATGGCCGAGTTTTTGGGAACACCTTCCTTGAAGGGGCAGAGGGAGAAACTGAAGAAAAAACAACCGAGACAGGGAAGGGCAAGAGTGCTAAAACGGAAGAGGCCATTGCCTTAAAGAGAAATGTAAAGACGGGCGTACTTCACTTCGGACTTGGCTTGTCTGTGGCTCCGGTAGCACTACGGACAGATTTTACCCTTACCAATAAAGCGGGAGTACAGGAGGGGAAAACAACGGGAATGGCTCCAGGAGCCTTCAAGTTCGTCGAACACGGAATTTATGCAATTCCATTTTTTGTCAATCCTACACCGGCAAGCAAAACAGGCTGTACAAAGACAGATGTGGATGTTGCTCTGGAACTTATTCCTTATGTTTATTCACACAATCCTTCTTTAGTGCGGACGCAGGTAGAGGTCCTACACGCATGGTACATGGAACATACAAACCAAAAGGGTTCGTGCAACGATTTCGATCTGATTGATGCGCTTATGCCCAAGAAAAATGATGCCAAAAACAAACCTTCTACTGAACGGCGTGAATATACTATCCCCAATAAAGAGGATCACCCGAATATCTTCAAAAAGTTCGAAGACAAGGTTACGATTCGCGACCTGATGGATTTGATGAGAGAATAGAGGATGGATCGCAAAGTTCTCTTGGCACATAGCGCAAGATTTGGATGTCCAGAGCAAACGTATAAGGAACACATATCAGAGGTTGTTAAAAGGTCTTTGGAATCCGCCTCTAAAGTTGCGTCTTATACACCGTTCGGTGATCTGTTTTCTTCAACCGTACGTGCTGCTGCCGAATACCACGACTTGGGCAAACTTGACACGGCTAACCAGACGGTACTCACGGGGAATACGGGGGAATCCCTTCAGGTGGATCATTGGGATGCTGGTACGGCTCATCTCTTGGGGAATAACTCAATTCCATCTGCATTGTGCGTCTTCTCCCATCATGTAGGCCTGCCTTCGATATACAAAGAAAAGTCCAAGGTGTATCAGTTCAGGGTGCGCACTCCTGTCAAAAACGGTGAAAAGACAGTGAGGGAAGTTACTGACGAAAGACTGAAAGATTATATCAAAGATCACGAAGATGAAATGGGGTCTTGCCCCGATTTGCCTGAAGGAGGTGCTCCGGGACCAACTTTTTTAAGGTTTGCTCTTTCATGTCTCGTGGATGCAGATCATACCGACACCGCTCGTCATTACAATAACGCTGTCCCTGAAGGTGAGATTTTGCTTTGCCCAGACAAGCGGCTTGCCTTATTGGATAAATATGTTGCGAGGCTTGCTAAGAAAAAATCGGGTGATGTCAAAAGAAATAAACTTCGACAAGCGATATATGAGACATGCCGCAATGCCTCTCCATCCGATAAAGGGTTCATTACCTGTGACAGCCCTGTAGGAACCGGCAAAACGACTGCTGTTATGGCGCATTTGCTGAATGTGGCAAAGACCAAAAAATTGCGAAGAATCTTTGTCGTGCTTCCTTTTACCAACATCATTGACCAGTCAGTAGATATTTATAGAAATTTGGTTTTGTCGGGCGAGGACCCTGAGAAAGCAGTTGCAGCGCATCATCACAAAGCCGAATTTGAAGACTTGTCGTCACGTGTTTTCTCCTTCTTGTGGAATGCTCCTATAACAGTTATTACTGCCGTGCAGTTTTTTGAAACTCTGGCAAGTAATCGTCCTGCCTCACTGCGAAAGCTTCATCAGCTTCCGGGTTCTGCGATATTCATTGATGAGGCACATGCAGCGCTGCCTGCTCCTCTATGGGCGCAGGCGTGGAAATGGCTTCAAGAACTCGTCGATAACTGGGGGTGTTATGTTGTCCCTGCATCCGGCTCTCTTAACCGGTTTTGGGAATTGGAAGAATTTTCAAAACCGCCATCAAAGAATATACCTGAACTTGTTGATGAGACCGTGAGAAAATCGGCATTGCAAAGCGAATCAATTCGTATAAATTATAAAAGGGAGCCTGACTCGCTTAGTGCAGATAAAATTTGTGATTGGATAAAAGAGCTGCAAGGACCAAGATTGGTTATCTTGAATACTGTACACTCTGCTGCATCAGTTGCCAAAAAGCTGTTTGAATCATACGATGATAGAAGATTTGTTGAGCATCTTTCTACAGCATTAGCTCCAGTTCATCGAACGGCAATACTTGAAAGAATAAAAGAGAGGCTCAAAAATCCTGATGATAATAATTGGACATTGGTTGCCACCTCATGTGTTGAGGCAGGGATTGATTTTTCATTTCGGTCAGCCGCAAGAGAATTTTGCAGCCTTGTAAGCACAATTCAGACAGCCGGCCGAATCAATCGTTCAGGTGAATACTGTGAAAGCGATTTATGGAGCTTCCGTATAGCACCGGGAGATTCTCTAAAAGAACATCCCTCATTTGCAACATCAGCAAAAATATTAAAACAGTTCTTTGATGAAGGAAAGGTTGCGCCTGAATATTGCACTGAGGCGATGAAAAGGGAAGTACGGGAGAAAAACGAGCTTGCCGCAGATAGCAATACTGTAGTTATAGCTGAACGAAACAGGGATTTCCCATTGGTTAAAGACCTGTTTAAAATAATACCTGCAAAAACAGTAACGGCAATAATTGATAGAGAAATATGTGAAAGAATAGAACGGCATGAAAAGGTTGATTTTAAAGAACTACAGCGGAAATCAGTCTCCATTTATAGTAATAACATCCATAAGTACGCATTGAGGCCATTGCGGGGATTCAATGACATTTATGCATGGCCGCTTGATTACGATAAAGACTTTTTAGGTTATATGGCCGGTGTGTTAAAGATATTTGGAAATAATCCAGAAAATTTCATGATTTAAGTGAGACCATAATGGACGAAGAACTTGTAATGCTTTCTGCCCTTAATCATTATATGTACTGCCCGCGCCGCTGCGCGCTGATTCATATCGAGCAGATATGGACTGAGAACATATTTACAGCCGAAGGGAAGATAATGCACGAACGGGTTCATGGCACAGGACAAGAGAAGAGACGAAATGTTCGTGTAGAATTTGGCGTGCCGCTTCGTTCACTGCGGCTCGGATTGATCGGGAAAGCTGATGCCGTGGAATTTCATAAGCGGGGTAATATGTGGCATCCTTTTCCCGTGGAGTATAAGCGGGGGAAACCAAAAC
>BDSY01000061.1 GCA_002897895.1 bacterium BMS3Abin06 | reverse complement strand
GTCTCTATGTAGACCTCATGGGGCGGCATTAGATTGATTATCTTTTGATATATCCCGTACTGTCCTTTCCCTCCTGGATATTGCATGACAACATTATCACATATGAAACAGAGGTTGTCAAGTCGGATATTAGATTTTCTAAGGATTCAGTTGTAAGCTTCTCAGGGTTGTAAGGAATTAGATCCTTTTGCTTGAAAAATCGATCATGCCTGAAAAAATGGAAATTGTGCGAAAAGTTTTTTTACTTATTCCTTAAACTCATTGTTTTTCAGAATAAAATAAGTTTACCGAGAATTGCTGGAGAATCGCTGTCAGGTCAAGTTTTTTTTGAATTCGAAGAATTCGCCGTATTACATGAGGCCGGTATAAAACCGATTATCTCCGGAAAACAGACATTTTAGAGTTGATAGAATGCAAGGTTTTTGATATGATTTGATAGTTATACTTATGCACGTCCGTTAATTTTGCCGCTTAGTTTATTAATTTTAATGCCAGGGAGGTAATCTGTATGGAGAAGATCAGAATCGCTATCGCAGGACTTGGCAACTGTGCCGGTTCATTACTCCAGGGTATGGAATATTATAAGGGTAAAGACAGCTCGGATGCACCCGGATTAATGCACTGGGATATCGGGGGTTTCAAACCGGGTGACATTGAGGTTGTGGCTGCTTTTGACATTGATAAAAGAAAAGTCGGAAAGGATGTTAATGAAGCCGTATTCGCCCTCCCGAACTGTACAACAGTATTTTGCAATAATTTACCCAAAGCCGATGTGAAGGTGAAAATGGGCAGAATCCTCGATGGATTTTCCGGCCACATGAAAGATTATGAGGATAAATACAGATTGGTAATAAGTGATGAAAAGGAAGCCGCAAAAGAAGAGATAGTCAGTACATTAAAAAAATCCGGAGCTGAAATGCTTCTGAATTACCTTCCCGTGGGTTCGGAAAAGGCCGTGAGGTTTTATGCTGAATGCGCCCTTGACGCCGGCACGGGATTCATAAACAACATGCCCGTTTTTATTGCGAGTGATCCTGAATGGGCTGCGAAATTCAAGCAGAAAAACCTGCCTGTAATCGGAGACGACATAAAGGCACAGCTCGGCGCCACCATTCTCCACAGAACCCTGGCTGATTTATTTAAGAAAAGAGGAGTGAAAATAGCAAGAACATATCAGTTAAATACAGGCGGCAATACAGATTTTCTCAATATGCTGAACAGGAGCAGGCTTGCATCCAAAAAGGAATCAAAGACAGAAGCTGTACAATCAGTTCTTGATACAAGACTCGATCCTGAAAATATCCATATAGGGCCAAGCGATTACGTGCCCTGGCAGAAGGATAACAAAATCTGTTTCATACGCATGGAGGGGGAGCTCTTCGGTGGTGTGCCGATGAACCTGGAGTTGCGGTTGTCTGTAGAAGACTCTCCAAACTCCGCGGGCGTTGCTATCGATGCAATCAGGTGCTGCAAGCTGGCCCTTAACAGAAATAAAGGCGGCATCCTCTATTCTCCCTCCGCCTACTTTATGAAACACCCGCCAAAGCAATTCAGTGACGATGTAGCTTACAGAATGACCGAAGAATTTATTGCAGGGCAGGATATTGAAGGTGAGCATATGATCAGCCGGCATGATGACGAGATAACCCGCAAGTCACCCGGGGAATTTATCGCCAAAATTTGAGGCAGCGGAAACAGGCATAAGGTAATTCAATATTGGTTCTTTATAATCTCTGTCACAGTAAGGGAAGTTTAAAAATACATT
This sequence comes from bacterium BMS3Abin06, assembly GCA_002897895.1. Lineage (GTDB taxonomy): Bacteria > Nitrospirota > Thermodesulfovibrionia > UBA6902 > UBA6902 > BMS3ABIN06. The sequence continues at coordinate 51,046 of BDSY01000061.1, read as the reverse complement.
TTCAGTAAAGGCTAAATTAATTAATAAAACTTTAATTCTGAGGAGGAACTATGGCGGATGTATCGGCAAAACTGAAGGATTGTATCAGTATCAGTGACGGCAAGGTTCAGGTTAAAGATGCGGATTCAGTAAGGGGACTGATGGATGCTCTCATTTATGAAGCGGTTTTTAATCCTGATGAGGAAAAGAGAAAAGGGCTTCAAAGACTTGTAATCGAGATAGCCAAACAGATGGGGGCGGTGCCTGCATCCATCCAGTCACTATATGAAGAAATGGGCAAAAACTATCCCGGCTTTACAGTGCCGGCAATTAACATAAGAGGCCTGACTTATGATACGGCAAAAACAATATTCAGAAAGGCAATAGAAAAAAATGCCGGAGCTTTAATATTTGAGATAGCCCGTTCTGAAATCGGTTATACAAAACAGAGGCCGCTTGAATATTCAGCCGCAGTGCTGGCTGCTGCGGTGAAGGAAGGTTTCATTGGTCCGGTTTTTATTCAGGGCGACCATTTCCAGCTTGTGAGAAGATATTATCTGGATGACCCGAAACCCGAGACGGATTATGTGAAGGGGCTTATTAAAGAGGCGATCGAGGCCGAGTTTTACAATATTGACCTTGATACTTCTACCCTTGTCGACCTTGACAAGAAAGATCTGAAGGAGGAACAGAGGCCGAATTTTGAGGCAGCCGCAGAGCTCGCAACATACATCAGAGAGATAGAACCGGCAGGCGTCACGGTCTCAATAGGCGGAGAAATAGGAGAGATAGGAGGCAAAAACAGCACCCCCGAAGAATTGAGGGCTTACCTTGACGGTTTCAAAGAAGTATTTAAAGCAGGGAAGGGCGTGAGCAAGCTGAGCGTTCAGACAGGCACTGCTCACGGGGGAGTGGTATTGCCTGACGGCTCACTTGCCCAGGTAAAAATTGATTTCGATACGCTCATGGAGATGTCTGAAATAGCGAGAAGGGAGTATGGTCTTTCAGGCGCTGTCCAGCATGGGGCATCAACACTGCCGGATGAGGCATTCCACAAATTCCCTGAGACCGGAACTTCAGAAGTCCACCTTGCAACCGGATTTCAAAACATAATATACGACAATCCCGCGCTTCCGGCAGCATTCAGGGATGAGGTATATAAATATATTCACGAGAACTTCTCAAAAGAGAAAAAAGAGGGGCAAACAGACGACCAGTTTATATACAAGACCCGCAAAAAAGGCTTCGGCCCATTGAAACAAAAGTGGTGGGATCTGCCTGTTGATGTCAAAGAGCCGATAATGAAAGAGCTTTCAGATAAGTTTGACCTGCTTTTTACAGAGCTTAAGGTTGTAAATTCAAAGGAGATAGTTGACAGAACTGTAAAACCTGTGGTTGTCGAAAAAAAAGTTCCGGAGGATATACTGGAATAAAAAAATCACATTTTATTAGTCTGTTTATAGATTGCTATTTTCCCCCTGTCATGCCCGAAGTCTGTAATCGGGCATCCAGAACTTATTGAAAAGACTGGATTCCGGTTTAAAAACTGCCGGAATGACAGACAGATACATGGAAATTCACCCATCTGCTTTATCGAATCACAGGGGCTGATTTATCCGGAAAACATTGAGCAAATATTTCCCTGCACTCTTTTTCCTCTTCCATATTCAGTCTGATGTTTTTCAATGCAGGGGGCGCATTTTTTCCCAGAAAGTCTCTTTTTGAAATCCCCCCCGAATTATAGGGTAATAATTCATATGATGGACATCCGGCTTTTTTAATGAAATCAGCGATCCCGGCCAGGTTTTTTTCCGTTGCCGTAATATCGGGGACAAGGGGCACTCTCGGGATGATCTCAACATCCGGTGTCTCTATCAGATCCGTAAAATTATCGAGTATCGTATCATTGCCTCTGCCCGTATATTTTTTATGTTCGTGCCGGTCAATAAATTTAATGTCAAAATATATCAGGTCAATACAGGGGAGAAGTTTTGTCCTGAATTCGGTGAGATCAAACATTCCGGATGTCTGGATTGCAATATGGATATTGTTTTTCTTCAGCTCTCTCATTATTGGCTCCAGATAACGGGCATGCAGTGCGGGCTCCCCGCCTGAGAAAGTTACACCGCCTTCTGAGGTTTCATAAAAGATGCGGTCTTTCAGCAGTATTTCAATTAATTCGTCACCAGGGTAATGATTGCCGATTACTTTAAGCGCCGCAGCAGGACAGATGTCTGCACATTTGCCGCAGGCGGAACATTTATCCCTTTTTATCCTCCGGCCGGCATCCAGTTTTATCGCCCCTTGTTCACAGGCAGACCGACAGTCCCCGCATTGAATGCACTGGTTAGGATAAAAAGCAATTTCCGCATTACAGCTCATGGATTCGGGATTATGGCACCAGACACAGGAAAGGGGACAGCCCTTGAGAAAAACCGTTGTCCTGATGCCCGGTCCGTCATCAAGGGCAAAGTGGTGAATATTAAATATCAAAGGCTGTCTTTGTTCATTATTCATACGCTTCCAGCTGCCATTAATTGCAGGCGTTTTGCCATATACGCAAATTTATACAGGTAGTTAAAATTGCCGTGAGGCGCCACATCCTGCCTGAGCATTGATCCCAATATGTCCGGTTTGGGTGAAAGGATAAAATTCAGGAGCGCCTTGCCGTTTCTGAAATCTACCGTGATATCCGGATTATCAATCAATCTTTCGGAGACCGTCATCCTGTTGTTTTCAAACACGGCTGAGACAGTTATGCTGTTGTCCCTGCTTTTAAAGAGATACCTTCCGTTAAACCCCTCGATATTTCGCCTGAAATTCCTGAAGTTAATGAGAAACATCAGACTCATCAACTTCAATAGAATCTCAAGAGATTCCTCGGCTGCTTCGGATTCCATGCTCCTGAGCCATTTCTTCATTAACCTTTTGGCCCTGAAATTACGAAAAAGTATAAAGTTCAAAAAATCATCCATTGCATTTGCCTCCTTCCCTATTCATATGACAGCATCGATTTATCGGCCTCGGGAAACGGGTTTGCCTTTCCGGTCTTTATGTCGTATTCGGTCCTTGTGATAATCTCCTCCTTCATCGCCTCATTTAGGGCATTGAAATATGCCGAGTATCCTGATACCCTTACGAGGAGCTCAGGGTATTTATCAGGATTTTCTTTGGCATCGAGAAGGGTTTCGTAAGACATGATATTAAACTGCACATGGAGACCGCCGCTCCGGAAATACGCCTCCACAGCCTGGGCAAATTTTTTAAGGTCATCATCACCTGAAACAGATGGATACTTCAGGTTGAGGGCCTCTCCCATGGGGATGCAGAGGCTGTCAAGCCCGCCTACTGTTCTCAGGCACGCTGCCAGGTCGGGAGCGGCCTGTGATACGGGGGTGATGCCGCTGGCCAATACCTGGTAAGCCTTTCTGCCGTTGGGGAGAGCGCCCGAGAGCTTTCCCTGTCCTGCGTGATTGGTTGTTGTCCAGTAAGCCGGCCTGTATTTGCCGCCCCGGTAGTTTGTATGTCCCTGGTAGAAATCATAGAGAAAACGGATGAGGTTCTGTGAGTTTTTCAATGCAACCGGGTCTTCCGTACCGTATTTGGGAGTTCTGTTAACGAGGTATGCGTGCAGCTTTTCATGGCCGCTGAAGTTTTCCCTGAGCGCCTGGATGAGTTCGGCAAACGTGCATTTTTTATCGATGAAGACCGCCTTCTCTATTGCGCTGAGTGAATCAACCGTGTCGGCAAACCCGATATGCGTCGCCCCTGACGCATTATACAGCGCTCCCCCGAATATAAGGTCTTTCCCTTTTTCCATGGGCCCTTCGAAAAAGGCCGAAAGCAGCGGCGTGGGATATATTTCCTGATGCGCTAGGCCGAAGTATTCGTTTAATTCAATGGCCTGTCCAATGAGCCAGGCCGCCTGTTTCTTGAATGCCTCCCGGAACTCCTCAAAACTCCTGAAGTCCGCGGGGTCGCCGGTCACAGGCCCTATCTGTTCATCACCGACAATGGGTCTCTTGCCGTTGTAAAAAGTCAGTTCCAGGGCCGAGACAAGATTGAATATGATGGAGCTCGAGGCATCATAGCTTCTGCCCGGTATGCCCATCTCAACGCACCCGATTATTCCGTAATCCCGTGCATGTCCGGTCTTCACTCCCTGGTTCTCAAGTGTCCTGATATCAGCCACGTCATTATGAAATGCAGGCACTGCCCTTGTGTTCACTATGACCCCGGCAACCCTGTCGCGGTACTCCTCCGTATTTTTATCATAGTGATACCTGGCATTCATACTGGGGTCTCTCAGCTTGAGAAGCTCCGTTACCCTGAGTATGATATATGTTAATTCATTGACTGCATCTTCACCATTTTCGTCAACACCGCCCACTGTAACCGCAGGCACAGTGCCCGCGCCCCCCCAGAGCTCTTCCGCTGTCTCGGGCACGAGATTGGTGTTGTCATTGATCTTCAGCCAGAGACAGCTCATGATTTCAATTGCCTCTTTATCGGTCAGTGTCCCGTTGTCAATATCGCTCTTATAATATTTATAGAGCACCTGGTCGAGCCTTCCCGGACTCATGGCCATATTAATGCTTTCCGCATGGATTGCAACCTGGATAATCCAGAGGGAGTTCACGGCCTCCCTGAATGTGGATGCGGGTTTTGCAGGCACCTTTGCGCATACTTCGGACATTGTCAGGAAGTTCTGTTTCCTGAACGAATCGTCTGTTTTTTGGGCAAGTTCAGCGGCCTTTTTACTCAGGTTTTGTGCGTAAGCTATAATACCTTGCATTGCAATCTGAACAGCCCGGTAAAATTCGAGCTTTTGTTTATTTTCTCCGGTAATGTCCCCGCCCTCCCGGATATCTTTCTCCCGTGACGCGGCCTGTTCAATGATAAATTCCACGCCTTTGTCCAATGCAACTCTGTAGTCGGGAATGGTATGGGAGATAGTGCCTGCCTTGCCTGCAATGAAAAAGACAAACTTTTCAAATAGGCCCATACACGCCGGGTTGTTATATTTCTTCCTTGTGTATTCGAGGATATTGCGCTCCATCCAGTAGGGATATATCTCAAAGTTCAGTTCATCCGCATCTTCTGCCGAGAGCCTTAACGGATTTTTCTCTCGGTCACTGATGGTATCCAGTTCAGGCCAGATGGTCATTCCCGTATATTCGGGATATACGGGCGCCCCGAATGCCTTTGACGAGGTCGTGCCTGCAAGCAGGTTATCATCGAAAAAAAGGGGCTTCTTGCTGGAAAGGAAGTGGTTGACGGCCTTTGCATACCGGATTTCTACAGGCTCGTCATCAGTAGACATATTCTTTAAATAACGGGTTAAATGCCTTGAGCGTTCAATACAGACTTCGGGCTTTATTTTGATCTGTGCTTTTCTCAGTCTTTGAATCAACTCCAGGTTATCAAGTGTATATTCTTGCAGACTTATATCGTCTAAAGTCACTTTAGTCACCGGCCACCTCCTGTTTAATTAAGATAATTCCTCAAACCAGCACATTGCTCTTTATTGGTCCGTGTCAAAGCCGATAAGCTCCCTGATTGCATACCAGTCGTCATCCATCAGCATAAAGTATCCGAAATTTTCATACGCATAGACAGCAGGGTCTTTCGCCGGGTCATATCCGATCTCAGGTCTTGTCGAATAGAGGAGCTGCCCTATGTACAGGCCGTCGGCTATCCTGACTAACTCGTCTATGCAAAGGTGGTCGGGGGTTATGGTATGGAATTCCGGCCACCGGTAGTTGAACTGCAGGACTTCCTTGCCCCCGTTGTCGGGATTGATGGATTTGGCGTTGGTTGCAATAAAGTAAAAACTCTTGACATAAATGCCCTCGCTTTTTTCCCTTTCGTCAGGATATTCCACCACCATCCCTGTCTTATCTAAGTGTTCTATAAATGCCGTGGCAGGCAGGGAGAGGTCAAGGTCTTTGCTGTATGTATTGGTTCCAATGATAACGGGATTCTTCCCTTCATAATATCCGGCGCTTTCTCCTATATATTTCCTTATTCCCTCCACGGATGAGAGTGTAAAGGTCTTGCCCGTCCATGGGGAAAACGGTCTGACAGCAGGGTATATGTCATTCAGCAGAGTCCTGTTGAACTTTTTCAGGAAGCCGCCGTTATTGAAAGAGACAACCCCTCCGTGCAGAAAGCCGTTGATGCCGTCGGGCCGTTCCCCGCATTTAAACACATCGAGGAGCCTGTCAAAGTAACGCTCCTTGTATCCGGGCCCTTTCTGTATCCCGTCATAAATCCCCTGGAGATAATGGAGGATAGTCATACCGTCTCCCATATCCTCCCGGATGCCCCTGCACTCAGGGGAATCCATAAACCTGAATGTCGTGAATTTGCCGGAGAGGTCCTCACCTATATTGTATGCAAGCTCGGGAAAGAGCCTGTTCTTTTCATTAAGCCAGGTGTCGTCCATGAGGAGGAAGTACCCGAAATTCCTGTATTTGTAATCCTTTCTTGAAACCCCGGGGTCATAGTCTTTGAAAAGGTATTTCACGGAAGTGGCATAGTAGAGCTTGCCGAGGTAAAGGCCTTTTGATATCTCAACGATCTCATCAATTAGCAGTTTGTTGGGGAGTTTATTCCCCAGGTTCTTCCACCGGTAATTAAGCGCCATCACCTCTTTTTCAGGATGCCCGGTATCTACGGACATACCTTTTTGGGCAAGAAAAAGTCCGCCCCTCGCATCTATCCAGGAACGTTGTCTGTCGTCCTCCGTGCCGGGCGCTCTCTCCATGTCTATAACAGCAGATAGCACGTAGTTTGAAAGATTGTTCACAACTCCCTTCCTGTCTTTGCGGAAGGAGTTTATTCCGAGATACATCGGATCATCACCCATGTCAAAGCCGGCGGTAAATTTCATAGGCTTCTCCTGCCCCATCTTCTTGAAGTCTTTCCCTGCCCACGGTGATGTATCAGAGAGTATGCTGCCGTAAAGGGACTGAAGTATATCAACCTCTTTGCCGATGCCGAGATTCCGGCGGGTCTCCTCAAGGATACTGTAAATATCCGTCCCTGTTTTCAGGCTCATGGTGATCCCGTGGTAGAAGCCGTCAAGGTCCTGCGGGGTCTTGCCGCAGAGGAAAAGCCGGTCGAGCTTGTCATCGATTACCCCGTGTGAGGCGCTTTTGTTGAGGATGTCCGTATAGTATTGCATAAGCTCCAGCGGGGTTTTCTTTCCCTGCAGATCTTTCTGCATTATCTCCAGGAACAGCGGGTCCTCCCTGTTACAGGTATCAACAAGGGTAAAGTCCCGGGATAGCTTGACCGCAGGGAAAATACTTCCATTATTTCTGAACTCCTTTTTAGTGCAGGAGTATAGAAAAAATACCGATAAAACCACGCAGATAATTTTTGTCTTCATCTCATGCCTTTCCGTTAAAGATTAAAAAGTCTCCGGGTACTTATTACCGGCTGTGAAGGTCAATTCCCATTTTATTAAATAATTTTTCGAGAAAACCCATGGCGAATTTCTGGTGTTCTTTTACGGATTCCTGGAACCGGAACCAGTCTGTCTTTTCCTTATCCACCCCATCCTTCCAATAAAGTTTGTCACGCAGCATTGTAAACATTGAGAGCAATCCGCTCTCGGAATCCTTCAGACCCCGCACTTTTATTTCTATCGCATCATTAAACCAGTCGGCTTCGTCAAAATCACCCAGCCATGGAGCAATTTCTCTGTAGCGGTTGATGCGCTCTTCGCTGTAGCAGTTGCTGTTCCCTGAAAATGACGGGCCCATAGCCGTAATTAATTGACGGCACAAATCATCCCACTCAGTATCGGCATTTCTGTTGATAAGTTCAAGGTAACAGCGATATTTACGGTAAATCTTTTCAGCGGCATCAATGTAACGATCCGTATTATCAATCTCATCTTTAACAAGGCGTTCATCTTCCCACCGGTGGGCCGGCCAGTCCGGATGGTGTTCCGCGTCGGCATGGCCGATGTCGGGCTTTGGGTCCAGCCCTATATTATTAAAATAGTCATACCAGCCTACGAAGTTCTGATGTGCCCATGTGTCGGCATAAGCATGCGTTGCTATGCCGATACGGTAAAGTCTCGCATCTTCGGGAACCTTGAATGCTTCGTCCATCAGGTTATTGGCGATTTCATTGTCCGGGGTGGTATTCAATAAATGCATCTTGCCGTCATTGCGATATGCCATCTCATCCGCGGGATCGCCGGGGACAAAATGAAAGACAGGGTATATCCTCATTAATCTCCTTTTGGGTTTGAGGATATTCATTGTCTGGGAGATATAGTTTTCATACACTTCACCGCCTGAGCGGTTTTCGATCTTAAGGCATACGTCGTTTTCATCAACGTATTCCGATGCCGCTGCAATGGTTTTGGCTTCATCGCCGTTGAAACCCGCTGCTTTGGCAATTATTCCTGTCATGTAATAATGAAATTCGGTATCCATCTTCTTCCCTCCTGTTTTTTAATTTTTTCATACGCCCTCGCTTTTCCCTTGGGAACTCTGCCGCTGATCAGCTCGATAAATACTACATAAGGTTGCGAGTCTGCTTTGGCCCTGGTAAATCACTTCATGTCCGCTAAGCTGAATAAGAATCTATTGTTAAATTTATAGCATATTCTATCAGATTCCGGGGGAGTATGCTGAAATCCGCTTAAGCCCTGTCACAGATTGCAACTTCTATAATAATCCGTTAAACCCATCGCCTACCTTTTGATTAAATTAGCTGTTATAATTATTCACTCCAAAAAGCTGAGTAACAGAACATATACTATCAGATGATAATTCACAGAACAATATTAAAAGAACTCGTTAAAAACCTGGCTGTCATCGTCTTTTCCCTGTCGGTGATTCTTTTTATGGAAAAATTTGTCAGGCTGACAAGGCTGTTTATGGGGAAAGGGGCGGACCTTATTGATATTGTTAAAATCTTCCTGTACTTACAGCCGTCCATCCTGCTGCTTTCAATTCCGATGGCGCTGCTCATAGCCACTTTTCTCACTTATGGAAGGATGGCGGCCGACAGCGAATTAGTAGTGTTAAAAGGCAGTGGCATGAGTTTCCGGGGCATATCGAAAGCAGCGATTACGCTTTCAGTATGGTGTGTTATCATCCTTGTTTTTATCAGCCTTTACCTGCTGCCCCGCAGCATGCATTCATTTAAAAACACGTTGTATGAGACAATTGTCAAAAAAGCCTCAATGACTTTTGAAGCAGGGACCTTTTCTGATGTGTTTAAAGACACAATGATTTTTATTAAGGAGATGCCTTCAGAGGATGTGTTCAGGGGCATTTTTATTTACAGGGACGACGACAGGTCTGCTGGCGGCCCGGTTGTAATTGTTGCCGAGAAAGGAGTAATAAGCTCGAACCCTGAGGAGGGATTAATCAAGCTGAAAATGAACAACGGATTAATCCATACGTATAAAGAAAACAGTTCATCGGAGATTGAGTTTGCCGAATATGATTTTGTGCTTACATCCGGTATTGAAGCTATGGAGAAAGCAAGGCCCTCGGAAATTAAAACCATTGACCTCTGGAAAGGCCGTAAAGAAAATGTATCATGGGCAATTGAATTAAACAGGAGAGTTGCCCTCCCGTTTGCATGTCTGATATTCGGGATTCTCGGCCCTGCGCTGTCTAACAAAGTCGGAAAGATAGGCCGTCTTGGCGGCTTTTCTTTAAGTTTATCCATTCTCACATTTTATTACATCTTTCTCATAATGGGAGAAGGTCTTGCAAAATCAGGGAAAATATCCCCGTTTCTGGGCGGATGGTTTCCGAATATAGTTTTCAGCGTCATAGCTGCATTCTTTTTCTATATTGCATATAAAGACAGACCGATCAAAAAATTATAAGGCTGAACAGTTATGAAAATCATCAGGAGATATTTCTTAAAAGAGTTTTTCAGGTTTTTTACTATTTTACTTTTAAGCTTTACGGCTATTGCCATAGTCGCGGAGTTTTTTGATAAGGCCACTGAATTCTATAGTGAAAACCCGCCCCTTTACCTGATAGTGCAATATCTTTTATTACAAATTCCGAGAATCATCCTCTATGCATTGCCGTTTGCCTCATTGTTTTCCATACTTATAACCATCGGAATAGCCTCAAGATGGAGAGAAATTGTAATTATCAAGGCCTCGGGCGGCAGCACAAAAAGATTCTTTTCCATATTCCTTGTGCTGGGTGTCGTCATCAGCCTGCTGGCTTTGATATTGGGGGAAACCGTTGTTCCTGCTGCAACGAAAAAGGCGTCATATGTGAGAAAAGTAAAAATACTGAAGCAGTCACTTAAAATAATCCACAGGCAGGAAGCGCTCTGGCTCAAAGGCATGGACGGAAGTTTGATCCGGATAAGCGGTTTTGTGGAGAATGAAGACCGGATATTAAAAACAAGTATATTCAAATTCAATCAGTCTTTCGGATTAGAGGAAAGGATAGAAGCCGGCGAAGCCGAATGGACAAACGGCGTCTGGAACCTTAAAAACGTTACAGTCTTTGATTTCAGCAATAATACGATAAAGAAATATAAGTCTCTTGTATCAACATCACTGGAAGAACCGAAAATATTCAGGGAAGCAATGAAAAAACCCAAAGAAATGAATTTTATGGAATTGCGCGCTTATTATACAAGGCTCAATAAAGCCGGATTCAAGGATCTCAAGTATCTTGTAAGGCTTTATGAAAAACTCGCCTATCCCGCAATAAACTTTGTGATGATGCTGTTCGGTATTGCCCTTGCATTAAACACAAGCTGGGGCGGGGGTATCAGGGCTGCCGGGTTAGGGGTCATTGTAACGGTATTGTACTGGCTGCTCTATTCAGTCAGTATATCCCTCGGCAATACAGGAGTGCTTCAGCCGTGGCTTGCAGCATGGTTAAGTCCCGCTGTATTCGCTATTGCGGGGGGTGTATTGTATTTGCAGATTAAAGAGTAAAAAAACAGGTAACCGTTCACAGGGTGCAGGGGGCAGTTTATCAGTTTTCCCCTCTTGAGAGGGGATTAAGGGGTGTGTGTCTTTATTCGGTCTAATTTTTTTCATGTTCTGTGCTGTTGTTTCCTGGATGGCGAACCCTTTTACTTCAGCAGGATATTCATTGTAAACACACCCCTGCACCCCTCTCAAGAGGGGATTTTAGTCTTTCCGTTGCAGTGTTTAATGTTGAATATAACCCGTGAACGGTTACAAAAACAGCAAGTTATACACAGACTCTGATTATCCTATAAAGGAATCAGGTAACTGAACAGCGTAAACACAAAAACCGTGATGCTTATATAGCCGTTCATATTGAAGAAAGCAATATTGAGTTTGCTCAGGTCGGTAGGTTTTACGAGTGAGTGTTCATACAGCATCAGTCCCGAGACAATTAAAACTCCCAGCAGGTAAAGGCCGGTTAACCGGAAAATAGGGACAAGGCTTAAAAGCAGCCCTATTGTCATTACATGAAAGAGCCTTGCAATCCGGATAGAAGCAGCTATACCGAACACACTCGGAATGGAATATAATCCCTGTTTCTTGTCAAAATCAATGTCCTGCAATCCATAAAGCGCATCAAAACCCGCAACCCAGAACATAACCGCAAAGCAGAGCGGCAGAATCTCGGGGTCAAAAGTCCCTCTCACTGCGATCCATGCGCCGAGGGGGGCAAGGGAAAGCGCAATCCCGAGGACTATGTGGCACAGCCACGTAAACCTTTTGGTATATGAATAGGTGAAAAGCACCAGAAGCACTAACGGCGATATCCTGAAACAGAGGGAATTGAGTCTGTAAGCTGATAACAGTAATATGGCAAACGCAACAGCAGTAAAAATAAACGCCTCCCATGTCTTTAAAACACCTTTTGGAATTTCCCTGTTTTTAGTCCGTGGATTAAGCGCATCAAACTTTCTGTCAATAATCCTGTTCATCCCCATTGCGCCTGATCTGCCACCTATCATAGCCGCAGTTATCCAGAATATCTGATAAAGATCCGGGATACCTCCTGCTGCAATAAGCGCTGCCGTAAACGCAAAAGGAAGTGCAAAAACAGAATGGGAAAATTTTATAAGCCTGAGATAATCGGTAATTTTTCTGTATAACTCCATGGGTGTAATATTTTAGATTGAGAGGATGTGAAAAGCAATATTAATCCACGAACAGGCTATATTTAAAAGAAATTCAATAACTTGTAAAGTTGCAATTAATTATAATTTCAACTGTAAAAAGCAATTTCTTATCATCTTCAGGGGAAAGATACATTATTACAGTTTCGGTGAGAACTGAGACCACATTTTGCCCTTGCCCAACAAAACAGATTGTTATAATTTATTTTCATTAAGCTTCGATAATTACCAGGAAGTTGCGGAAAAATCAGTCCTGCATGAAGTAATGCGCCGCGGCCTTTCAGAAATACCTGAAGGGATCAATGTTGTCATCATAAGCCGCAGAGAGATCCCGATGGAGCTTTCGGGCATCAGGGCAAACAACAAGTTGACAGTCATGGACGGGAGCCGGTTAGTCCTTTCCATCGATGAATCGAGAATGCATTAAAGGCTTTTCATTCGGAAAAAACAACCGGACGGTATGTATCTGACCCTCACAGGGGCGTTCAACGCACTGATACAGGCCAGGATCGGATATGACAGGCTCGACCCCTGGATCGAATGGCTCGACAGACTGGAAAAGGAATATCCTTCCGCCCCATCCGAACCGGTAAAGGAGCGTGTGGCGGCGGATATTTTTTTTGCCCTCGTATTAAGGAGACCCGATCACCCCCGATTCAATACATGGAAGGAAATCACTCACGGCCTTGTCGATAGCGCCCGGAGTTATGGCGTGAAGCTCTCAAACTCGGCGCCGGAAATGATTTTGTGAATTTCTACTTCTTTATACCGGCAATGATATCTGAATTATGTGTGAAAGCGCTGGAACACGGGATCGAAACCGAATATGTAAAAAGCCTTATAAACAGACGGGGACTCATGGCTGCAAGCCCCCCGCTGCACATAGACAACTGGCCGTGGCGGGTGAAGATCTACACACTCGGACGGTTCAGTGTAGTGGTGGATGACACACCGGTACACCTCAGCGCTAAGGGCCGGAAAAAACCGCTATGGATGCTCAAGGCATTGATCACCCTGGGCGGCCGTGAGGTCGCTGAAGAAAAGATTGCCGGGGCATTGTGGCCGGATGCCAAAGGAGATACGGCGCACAGCGCCTTCACTACTACCTTATCCCGCCTACGCAGGCGATGCATTAATTTTCAGTAATGGGCGGTTGAGTCTTAACGACCGCGTCTGCCGGCTGGATACATGGGCTTACGGGCGGCTGCTCGGTGAATTGAACAGCCTGCTTTTGTCTGATCCTCAGGAAGTCGAACAAGTGCGGCAAACAATGCAGAAAGTGTTTGATCTGTACAATGGCCCCTTTCTGGCAAAAGAAACGGAAATGAGCTGGATACTCGGTCCAAGAGAACGATTGCGCTTAAAATTGCTGCAGGCGATAAAACGCCTGGACCGGAGGCGCATCTTTATGTATGAATTTCGGGAAAGTACCTCTTACTATACGCTTAAATAAAGGGTCAATTCCTATTGGTCTGCGTTCAGGCAAAGACATAATTCTGTCCGGCCTGAACGCTTTGCCGGTATCACTTACTCCGTATTCCTCTCCATAAGAAAGTCCTAAAAGCTTTACAATAGCAACCCTTCCGGCAAGGGACTCTGAAACGCCCTGCATCAATTGAAAATGCTGAGATCCGGTTAACCAGTACTGTCCGTTCTTATTTGAACGGTCGACAAGCGTTTTCAACCTCCCAAGAAGTTCCGGCGCATACTGGATTTCATCGATCGTCAGCGGAGGTTTATATCGTTCAAGGAAGAGTTCAGGGTCCTGATTTGCAAGAGTTCGCGGGCCGAATTCATCCAGAGAGACGTAATTTCTGCGGGGCGATTCCTTTTGTCCCAGATATTCGAGAAGGGTTGTCTTCCCAACCTGTCGTGGTCCTGTCAATAGCACAACAGGAAAAGATTTTGTAAGCCTTCTAATATATGGCTCAAGATACCTGTGCAGATACATACGACAAATATACGACAGAATCGCAAATTAGTCAACATAAAATTTTTGTGTAAGGATTTTAGATTTAAGGATCAAATTTGTCTAAGAAAAACCGGAAATGTTCTTTCTGCACCCTGCACCCTGACAACTGTACCCTGTGAACATTTTTTTGCACCTTTCAAAATAATTTTCCAATTTTGTGACCGATTTGTGACCTGCCGGCTGGTATATTAATCGGAATCAAAGTTAGAGGAGCCATCCCGGTAAAGCCAAAATGGAGGGTAAAACACAGATGGAAAGCTACATCGTACACATTTACCGTCAGGGGGGCCAGCCTGATTCAGAGAACACGGATGTTATCGGTATGGTGGAAGGTATAGAAAGTGAGAAGCATTATGCCTTCACTAATCCGAATGAACTGTGGGATATATTGGCGGGGAAATATCTTGAGCGTTTTTCGGGTAAAAAAAACCTTACTACTAAAAAAGGTGGATGGAGAGATGATTAAAAATATTATTATGAAAACAGGAGGTTTTTCTATGATTCAGAAAAGATTGGCGGTTTTTATGATTGCTGTATTTATCATGTCCCTGCCTGCCGTTGCCAATGCGCTGTTTACGAATGAAGTAAAGCTCACAGCCTCGGACGGCGCATTACAAGAGCGGTTTGGCTTTTCGGTGGCCCTTTCCGGGGACGGCAACACCGCTATAGTGGGTGCGCACATGGCTGATGTGGGAGGCAACACTGACCAGGGCGCGGCCTATATTTTTACTGCCACTATCCAGGACACCACCCCGCCGACCATCACATCTACAAACCCCACAGATAGTTCAATTGACGTGGCAGTCAATACTGTTGTTACTGCTGCATTCAGCGAGCCGATGAACTTTGAATCAATTAATCAGAACACATTTACTCTGAGTTTTAACCAGCCTGTGGCAGGTACTGTGGATTATGACCCAAACACAATGAAAGCCACCTTTATCCCCGGTTCACCACTTTTAAACTCAACAACCTACACTGCCGCAGTAACCACAGGGGTAAAGGACAGTGCAGGCAACAACATGGACTCTGATAAAGTCTGGAGCTTTACCACCATTGCCTCAAGCAATGATACTGACGGAGACGGCGTCCCTGATAACGAGGATGATAAGCCATTTGATTCAACTATAGCCACCCCCATGGCAGTTACAGGCACAGGCAGGATAGTTGTAGACATATCAGTAAATCAAGGGGCCTTTTTAACTAATGTCCAAACCATGTCGGATTCAGACCCGGGCCTGAACCAGACAGGCAAGCCGGCAGACCATCAGTTTGATGACGGGCTTGTATCCTTTAAGGTAAATGGGGTTGCCCCGGGGGAACGGTGATAGTGACACTCACCTTCCCGACCAACTTCCCTGCAGATGCCAAATACTACAAGGTAGATGGGAACGGTTTTTATGAATTTGCAGGTGCGGTTATAAACGGTAACACTGTTACATTAACCCTTACTGACGACGGCAGCAGAAACGGCGGTGACAGTAACGGTGTTGCTGATGATGGAATGATAGATGATCCCGGCGGTGTTGCTGTATCTGTTAACAATCCGCCTTCAAGCCCGAATCTTGTTTCCCCGTTAAACGGGCAGCAAGGCTTGCCGACCACCGTGACCCTGGAATGGAAACCGGTCACAGACCCTGACGGAGACCCGGTAACCTATGATCTTTACTACTGTGAAGACAATGACCCTTTTAACAACTGCACATCCGTTCAGGTCGCATCTCTTGAAGAGAAAACGGACAAGCCCTTCTATGCAGGGTATGGCTATGGAGGAGGCATGATACTTTTCGGGATAGTCTTTGCAGCAGGTTTCAGGGACAGAAAAAGGATAGGCCTTCTGACAGTGATGCTTATATTTACAGGCGCCCTTCTGGTCTCATGCGGCAGCCACAGCGGCGGTGATGATTCTAATTACAAGACATATACTGTAACAGGACTAAACTCCGGCGCCGTGTACTACTGGGGAGTAACGGCCAAAGACGACCAAGGCGCTTAAACACAAAGTGACGTATGGAAATTTACCACCGAGTAACTATCTGATGTTAAGGCATAAGGCCCGAACCGGCGGAAAGGGTTCGGGCCTTATAGCATCCGCTTGCAGTTATTTCCAATATCTTATTGCATTGTAAAGGTGTTGCGGCAAGAGTTAGGGGCAATTCATGTCGGAGCGACCCTATCGGAGACCCGCTTCGGGAATTGCCCCTGCTTACCCGGTTTTTGCAACATTAAGTGTAGATGTGCAGACAGGCAATTTGAAATTTACCAATACTCAATGTTAAGATATTTTTCCTCTAAAGGAACCCGAAACCATGGCAGAAATTATTCCGTTTAAAGGCATTCTTTACAACCCGGATAAGGTTGATGCGTCTTCTACGATGGCGCCGCCTTACGATATTGTTACCCCTGAGTTCAAGGAAGAACTCTACAAAAGAGACCCTCATAACATCATCCGCATTGATTTCGGCAAAGACAGCGACGATGATAATGAGCATGAAAACCGCTATACAAGGGCCGCAGGATATTTATCCGGCTGGCTTGAAGAGGGAGTTTTAATACATGACCGGGAGCCTTCATTTT
Organism: bacterium BMS3Abin06; assembly: GCA_002897895.1. Taxonomy (GTDB): domain Bacteria; phylum Nitrospirota; class Thermodesulfovibrionia; order UBA6902; family UBA6902; genus BMS3ABIN06. Next base: position 34,401 of record BDSY01000061.1, on the reverse strand, counting down.
ACTGTTACGAGATAAGGTATGAGATTAACGGACAGGCAAAAAAGACGAGGGGTTTTCTTGGTGCGGTAAAGATCGAAGAGCTCGGCTCAGGCAAAGTTCATCCGCACGAGATGACCTATTCCAAGCCGAAGTCGGACAGATTAAATATTTTGCGGTATTGCAGCGCAAATACGAGCCCCATATTTTCCCTGTACAGCAGCAGGGAAAAACTTGCTTCATCTATCCTTGAAGATATAGTTAAAGAGCCGCCGGTTATTGAAGCAAAAAACGGAGACGGCTTTTCACACCGCCTCTGGCGGATCAGCGACAGCACATCAATCGAAACAATAAAAAAGGAGCTGTCGGATAAGGATGTTTTTATTGCCGACGGCCACCACCGCTATGAAACAGCGCTTACATTTAAAAAAGAGATGGAAGAGAAGGGGCTGGGCAAAACAGGCGATGAGTCTTTTAATTATGTGCTCATGTTCCTCTCCAACATGGAAGATGAGGGTTTGACCCTCCTGCCCACCCACCGCATAGTTGAAATAGATTCGGATATAAAAATAAAAGAGGCAATCAATAAATATTTTGATATCCGGAAAATAAGCTCTGAGGGGATGTCTGAAGAACAGGCAAGAGAGCAAATGTTTGAGGCAATGCAGAATAACGCTCACTCATTCGGGATGTTTCTCACAAACACGGGCTCCTACTATACGCTCTCGTTTAACGGCTCAGACATTGAAGCGAATCTGCCGGAATGCCTGAGAAGTCTTGACGTAACAGTGCTTCATAAATTCATGTTTGAGAGGCTCCTGAAAATAGATCATTACGAATATGAAATGGACTCCTGCATTGCAGTGGAAAGGGCTAAAAAAGGCTCATTTGAGGCTGTTTTTTTTCTGAATTCCACCAAAATTCACGATGTCAAGGAAGTAGCGCTCGCCGGGCAAAGGATGCCCCCCAAATCCACATACTTCTATCCCAAGCTCCTCACCGGTATGGTCATTTATAAATTCTGATGCAAAAAGTATACATTCGCAAGTAAGATACATATATATTAACCCTCAGTCTCGTAAGATAAAAACCTATGCTCGGGCGATTTTCTTTTTACGGATTTTTAAAAAACCAGCAGTACTACGAGCCGTTTCTCGTGCTTGCATTTCTGGAGAAAGGACTCTCCTTTTTCCAGATCGGCCTCCTCTTTGCCTTCCGCGAATTATGTGTCAATCTTATGGAGATACCCAGCGGAGCTGCTGCCGACCTTTACGGCCGTCGCAGGGCAATGATGCTTTCCTTTACCGCCTACATTGTTTCATTCACCATTTTTGGTTTGAGCAGCCTACTCTGGCAGCTTTTTGCTGCAATGTTTTTTTTCGCAATAGGAGATGCCTTCCGGACCGGCACACACAAGGCGATGATTTTTACCTGGCTGCGAATGGAGGGCCGGATTGATGAAAAGACAAAAATCTACGGTTACACGCGCTCGTGGGCAAAGATAGGTTCAGCGGTTTCGGTTATTCTGGCCACGGGCTTTGTGATCGTGAGCAATAATTATACATCTATCTTCTACTTCTCAATAATTCCATACCTCGTGGGGCTTATAAATTTTATGGGATACCCGAAAGAGCTTGACGGCAGGGCCGAGGCACAGGTGTCTTTGAAAAATGTGTCAAAGCACCTGTGGGAATCACTGAGGATTTCGGTTACGCGAAGGTCGCTCCGCAGGCTGATCCTTGAGTCAATGGGCTTTGCAGGATTTTTCAAGGCGTCAAAGGATTATCTCCAGCCGATTTTAAAGGGAGCGGCGCTTGCAGTGCCGATAGGATTAATGCTCAATGAAACACAGCGGAGCGCCCTGCTTGTCGGCGCTGTTTATTTTGTGCTTCACATTGTTTCAGCATATGCAAGCCGGAAATCACATAAAATCTCTTCCCTTGCCGGAGATGAAGACAGAGCAGCCCACTGCCTCTGGGGTGCAAGCTTTCTTCTCTATGCGTCGCTTTTGCCTTTGCTCTATTTCAGGCTTTATCCGTTTGCAATTGCAGGCTTTGTCCTTATTTACCTGGTTCAGAATTTCTGGCACCCGATTCTTATCAGCCGCTTTGATGAACACGCCTCGGAAGCCCGGGGCGCAACAGTGCTTTCAATTGAAAGCCAGGCACAATCGGTCGCAATAATGATTATTGCGCCGGTTCTCGGCCTTGCCGTTGATTACCTGAAAAACGGACAATTCGGGGGAGAGTTCTGGCCGGTCGGCGCCTTTGGCGCAGCGATTGCCCTTCTTGCTTACCTGACAGCGCCTGAAGCGGATAAAAAGGTATAATATTAAATAGTTCACCTCCAGGAAAATGCTTGATAAGAATACAGAATACAGGAGTCGGAATGAAAAGAATAAATGCAAAATTGATAGAGGTTTGTTCCTGCCCTATTCTGAATTCTGTATTCTGACTCCTGTATTCTTTAAGAATATGTTCATAAAATTCAAACAATCATTAGCCATATGGCTTATTAAAAAGCTTCAGAAACACGGTTCTCATAAAGTGTGTGTTTTAGGAAAAACCTACGAGATTTCAGAGGATGTATTTAATCCCAGATATTATTATACGAGCGAGTTTATGGCGAGACATATTAAGGTAAGTTCAGAAGACATTGTACTGGATATAGGCACGGGATCGGGCATTCAGGCGATTACAGCCGGCCAAAGGGCATCAAAGGTCATTGCCGTGGATATTAATCCTGAAGCCGTCCGGTTTGCCGCAAAAAATGTCAGGGCCAACGGAATGGAAAATATTGTTTCTGTAATAGAAGGAGATCTTTTTGCTCCTCTGGACCGGCAATATAAGTTTGATGTTATACTCTTTACTCCTCCCTACATGGAAGGCAAACCCGGGACGGATTTTGAACATGCCTTATTTGATTATGATAAAGAATTGGCCGGAAGATTTTTCAGGGATGCAAAGGAGTATCTTAAACCGGACGGATATGTTCAGATGCTTTATTCATCAATTGCAAAGCCCCAAAGAGTCCTGGAAATATCCCGGCAGCTTGGCTGGAATCACAGTCTGACAGCAAAAGAAAAAACCTTTACGGAAGAATTTTTGATTTATAAGTTGATGTTGAAATGAAATTGCATTCATTAACAATATGGTAACGGTTTACAGGGTGCAGGGGGCAGTTGTCAGGGGGCAGAAAAACAGTTCCCCTGTTTCGGAATATATGTAGCCTATGTCTATTCCAATATAAATCTTCAAATTTCATTCTGCACCCTGCACCCTGACAACTGTTCCCTGTGAACAGTTACACAAAAATTATCCATAAAAGGAGACGGTTGATATCATGAAAATAGGGATAATGTCGGATTCACACGATCATATTGAGAACATTACCGGGTGCATTGAAATATTTAAAGAGAGAAATGTTGATTATGTCCTGCATCTCGGTGATTATGTAAACCCCAATTCAGTAAGGGCCTGTCAGGGCATAAAGCTCGTAGGGATATTCGGAAACAATGACGGGGATAAGTTCAGGCTGATAACTGCGTTTAACGACATCTCCGGTGAGATTAAAGGTGAGTTTTACGAATTTGAAGAAGACGGGCTGAAATTTGCATGCTACCATGGAACCGAATATCAACTGAAAGACGCCTTAGTCGAATGCGGGAAATACAATGTTGTCATCTACGGACATACGCATGAATGTAAAAACGAAATCATAGGCAAGACCCTGGTTCTTAACCCCGGAACATCTCACGGGTTCGGGGATAAAGCTACGATTATGATATTTGAGACACAAACCGGAGAATCTGAATTTATTACCTTGTAATACCCACTCACCTTAATCCTCTCCCCCGCTCATATCTTATTTTTTTCAGAACCGGTCTCTTCGTTTTGTTCTTCTTTTTCCGGCTGAATTGAGACATCTTTTACAAAATCGGCACATTTAAAATCCTTGCCGCTTACAGAGAATTTTTTCCGGCATGTGGCCCTCCAGGCGCAGACTATACAGATATTTTCAGACACTTTGAATCCTCCTGTTTTATGTTGTTTTAAATTCTATTCAGAGTCTGTGTATAAATAGCTGCTTTTTATTTTTGTCATACCCGAAGTTTGTAGCCGGGTATCCAGAACTCACTGAAAAGACTGGATTCCCGCCCAAAGGACCGCGGGAATGACAGCTTAATTGTTGAGTTTATACACAGACTCTATTTATTGAAAACCTGCATCAGTTCTTCAATCTTATCCCAGTCAACATTGTTATGGATGCAATCATATTCAGCAAGGCGGATGCCTTGAGTCTTTATACTTGTACCGTTTATTCTTACGCCTATGTGAGTGATCTTTTCAGAATGCATGCCCTTTTCTATTTCATAATCACAGGCAATTCCAATGATCCCTTTGAGTTTTTTTCTTTGAATGAGTCTTTTTGTAAAGCCGACACTGGGGGTAATATAAAACTGGTATCCTTTTTGCCCTGCCGATTCATAAATCTTTCCGCATCCGCAGAGGTTGCATTTATTGCAGATGACCCCGTCCGACTTTGAGAATCCGGCAGGGCATTTATCGTTTATAAGGCAGTGGGGGAGAATTACTGCAATGTCTTCTTTATTCAGCTTCTCAAAGCTGTCCCTGTAATAGTCATTAACAGTTGACATGACGTCGGATCTTTTCAGGCCGAAAAGACCCTGAAGTTTGTATTTGTAGAGGTTTCCAAGAAACTTTAATTTTTTTAACATCTCTTATCGCTTGCCAAAATTTATTACCCGGAAATAAAGTCGGAGAATTTTTTTGTCACTCTTTAAATTCTAATCATTAAGGCCGGCATTTGCAAATATAAAATTATCGGGATTGTTTTTTTTGAATTAAACGCTTATCTGATCTAAAAAATATGATATTATCTGAATTGAGGGGGTTAATGTTAAAACGGGCATGGCTGTCATTCCTGTTTGGGTTAAAGTTTTTGATAAAATTGTCGTTATACAAACTATAACAGAGAGACGAGGCAATAATGACGGCCGGAGATGTAAACATAATGACAGCTTCATCCATTCTCAACAAGAAAAAAATGAGGGACATAGAAGCAGAGTATATCCCGAAGGAGAGAAGGGCATTCGAGAGGTTTCCGGCTAACCTTGATGCAAGATTGTTCTACGGAAATCTGATTTATACGGGAATGGTAAAAAATCTCTCGCAAAACGGGATGTTTGTAAGTACTAAGGTTAACTTCCCTCTCAATTCCGAGTTTATAATGGTTGTCCTGTTGAATAATCGTACAATAAAACTTCCCGTCAAAGTCAGAAGAAAGGTCAGAAAAGAGAGTGGTTATTATTCAAAGATGGATGACGGCATAGGGGTTGAACTGTTAGAGCCTCCTCAGAATTTCCTTGATTATGCAGGCAGCCGCAAGTCATCCACGAAATTCTCCTTTTGATTAACCGGATTCGAGTGATTACAAGCCCCGGATGAGCAATTTTTTCATAAACCGACAAGCAAGTTACGCTTCCTCCTTTTCTATATATTTGTCATTATGTTATATTTTAAAATTCTTAATGACATACTGAAACCGGTCACAATTCATCCATAAAATTTCAGGACGCATTTTAAATTTTGGAGCTCATATGTCTGAATTAACCCCTTTGATGAGACAGTATCACGATATCAAGCGCAATTATCCTGATACTATACTTTTTTTCCGCCTCGGTGATTTTTATGAAATGTTCGGGCAGGATGCGGTAATTGCATCCAGGGTCCTGCAGATAACGCTGACAACAAGAGACAAGGGAAAAGCGGATCCCATGCCTATGTGCGGCATTCCTCATTTTGCATCCGAAAACTATGTCTCAAAACTTGTGAGGGCCGGCCACAAGGTGGCAATCTGTGAACAGGTTGAAGACTCCGGGGAGGCAAAAGGGATTGTAAAAAGAGAAGTCGTCAAGGTTGTTACTCCCGGGACTTTTCTGCCCGACAATCCCAAGGAAAACAATTACATACTCGGCTTTTTCCAGAAGGAGAATATATTCGGCATTGCTGTTGCGGACATCACGACAGGAGAGTTTCTGATTTATGAGACTCATAACAGTATTGAGGATGAGATAAACAGGTTTCAGCCGAAAGAGATACTGTATCCCTTCAGTTTTAAAAACAACTCGTCAGTGATTGACGGCCTGAGTGACTTTTATCTTACCGACTATGACGACTGGTACTTTGATTATATAGAGGCCTATCGCAAACTTATAAAACATTTCAGGGTTGCGTCTCTTGAGGGTTTTGGCTGCGAGGGCATGATAGTGGGCATACCCGCTGCCGGTGCGCTTATTAATTATCTTGAGGAAACGCAAAAGGAGACGCTTACATTCAAAAAAATAGATGTATTGAGACGCGAGTCAAAGATGCTGCTCGATGCCGCGACATTGAAGAATCTTGAAATTGCCGGAAACATGCGGAGCAGTGAACTCGAAGGCAGTCTTCTATGGCTTATAGATGAGACATATACCCCTATGGGAGGCAGGCTTTTAAGGAACTGGCTTCTTAACCCGTTGCTTGATGCAGAAGAGATCAAACAGAGACAGGATGCGGTTGAGTCCCTGATGAGTGAGCCGGGCAGGCTTTCAAAAATACAGGCCGCTTTAAAAAGCATATATGATATTGAACGGCTTGCGTCTAAAATAGGCAGCGGGACTGCCAATGCAAGAGACCTTTTGTCCCTGAAAAATTCCCTGGAGACATTGCCTGAGCTGAAAAATCTTCTTAAGGAGTATGATGATAAAACAATAAATGCCCTCTCAAACCGGATAGATATCCTCTCCGACATCAAATCTTTTATTGAAAAAGCCGTTGCAGAGGATCCACCCTTGACTGTCAGGGAAGGCGGGTTAATAAAAAAGGGGTTTAACGCGGAAATAGATGAACTCAGGGAGATAAGCAGCAGCGGTAAGGATTTTATAGCCTCTCTGCAGGCAAGGGAAAGAGAAAGTACGGGAATATCATCACTCAAAGTCGGTTATAACAAGGTCTTCGGATATTATATAGAGGTCACAAAAGCCAATCTCTCCCAGGTCCCCGAAGAATACATAAGAAAGCAAACCCTCGTTAACGGCGAGAGATTTATTACTCCTGAACTTAAAGAGTACGAGGCAAAAGTCCTTGGCGCTGAGGAAAGGCTCAAAAATCTTGAGTACGAGGTTTTTGTTAAAGTCAGGGATGATATTGCCGCTGAAACCGGGAAGCTCCGGCAGACTTCATCGGCAATCGCCGAGCTGGATGCACTGCACAGTTTTGCCCATATTGCAAAAAAATATAATTACGAACGTCCGGTTGTTGATGACGGAGATGTGATACAGGTATCTGAAAGCAGGCATCCTGTAATAGAGAAATTGTCTTCCGAAGAGAAATTCATTCCCAATGACTGTCTGATAGATTCCGGTTCAAACAAAATCTTAATAATAACCGGCCCGAACATGGCCGGGAAATCAACCTACATGCGGCAGATTGCCCTGATTGTGCTGATGGCGCAGATCGGCAGTTTTGTGCCGGCAAAAGAGGCTAAGGTGGGGATTGTTGACAGGATATTTACAAGGATCGGCGCTTCCGATGTTATTACAAAAGGGCAGAGCACGTTTATGGTTGAGATGATTGAAACAGCCAACATTCTGAATAATGCTACGGAGAGAAGCCTTATATTACTCGATGAAGTCGGCAGGGGAACCAGCACGTTTGACGGAATAAGCATTGCATGGGCGGTTGTTGAGTACATTGCAAAAGAGCTCAAGGCAAGAACACTCTTTGCGACCCATTACCATGAACTCACGGAACTCTCGATTATCCTTGATGGAATAAAGAACTTAAATGTGGCTGTAAAAGAGTGGGGTGACGAGATAATTTTTCTGAGGAGGATAGAGGAAGGAGGCGCTGATAAAAGCTATGGTATTCAGGTTGCAAGGCTTGCAGGACTACCGGAAGAGACGATTAAGAGGGCCAAAGAAATTTTATCCAACCTTGAGAAATCGGAGCTTAACGAGCTCGGAGCGCCGAAGCTTGCCTATACGCCTGATCCCGAAGCTGCTCAAGCTCCCAGAACAGGCCAGCTCGACCTCTTTACCACACAGGCAGACCCTGTAATAAAAGAGCTCCTCGGACTTGATATCCTGAGCATGACCCCTATTGATGCACTTAACAAGCTTTTTGAGATGAGGAAAAAACTGGCGGACGGGGATGAGAAGGCGGATTGAGTTTTACGCAATTAAAATTATCCGATGGATGTACATACTTCATTTGAATAATCGCTTTCATTTCCTGAAGTATCATAAGCGGTTACAGCAAAACACCAGGTGCCCGGGGATAAGCTGTCAACTACGGCTCCTGTAGTATTTCCAATGTCGACAGACTCTGTATAGTTACTTGAGGATGTCCCGTAGTACACTTTATATCCGGCAAGGTCGGTCAGGGGAGTGCCGTCACTGTTCGTGGTCGGAGCATCCCAGGACAGGGTTGCCGAGCTAATGGCAGTGGAGCCGGAACCATCGCTGCTGCTTCCGCTTTCCCCGCTTGCAGTGACCCCGCTTCCGCTGCTTCCACTTCCACCACCGCCGCCGCATCCGGAGATGATTAGTAATAATACCAGGATAAGAGAATGGATAAAAATCTTTCCCTGTTTATGTTTTATATGAGTTTTCATCATACTTATAGGATAGATGAGAAGCTTCGGTCATGATGTGACTCAAATCACGAATTTTGATTTTTTTTGTTTTTAGAGCCATGCCCGGAAATCCTCTCTTTTTTTCACCATGCATGGATTTTACTTTACAGCAGCATAAAAATACCGGTTTTTGCATCATTAAAGCTTACTTTTGTATCTCCATGTTTCAGGCGCATTATGCGGCTTGTCATTTTCAACTGAAAAGTGTTTAAATTAAAAAATATGTCTGTTCTTGAGATTAAAAAATATCCTGAAAAAATATTAAGGGAAAAAACAGCGCCGGTTAATGAGTTTGATTCCGGACTTCAAAGACTCATTGATGATATGACAGAGACCATGTATGCTGCGCCCGGCGTAGGTCTTGCAGCCAACCAGGTGGGTGTGTCAAAGCAGGTCTCTGTCATCGATGTAAGCACCAGGGAAGAACAGAGTTCTTTAATTGTGCTGGTAAACCCTGAAATTATTCATAAAGAAGGCGAATGCAGCTCAGAGGAAGGATGTCTCAGTATCCCTGAGTATACGACAATTGTTAAAAGAGCGGAAAAGGTAAAAGTGAAGGCATTTAACAGGCATGGAGAGCCGGTTGAGATTGAAGGTGACGGCCTTTTGGCGAGGGCGCTCCAACATGAAATTGATCATCTTAACGGTTTTTTGTTAATCGACAGAATCGGGCGCATTAAAAAGGAGTTTTTTAAAAAGCGTTACGCAAGAGAAAAGGCTTTGAGCAGGAAGTAAGAAATCCCTGAACTGAATATTAATTCCGGATACCAAAAACCCCTTGAATCATTTACTATTATTTAAGATTTTATTGTTTACAATATTACTCTGAGAGGAGATATCCTGGAGATTATTTTTTTCGGAACCCCGGATTTTGCTGTTTTACCTCTTCAGGCATTGCTTGATTCAGGGCATGATGTTATTGCGGTTGTAACGCAGCCCGACAGACAAAGTGGACGGGGAAGACGGATGAAATCCTGCCCTGTCAAGGTGGAGGCGCAAAAGGCGGGGCTGAGAACATTACAGCCGCAAAAAGTAAGAGATCCGCGCTTTATTGATGAACTGAAAAGCTTGCACCCGGCTGTGATTGTCGTTGTTGCTTATGGACAGATACTGCCTTCGGAAATAATTCATTTGCCTGGATATGGATGTGTGAATATCCACGCATCTCTTCTGCCAAAATACCGCGGGGCTGCACCGATAAACCGGGCCATAATCAATGGTGAGGAGAAGACAGGAATAACTACTATGCTTATGGATGAAGGAATGGATACCGGCCCCGTGCTTCTTCAGGAGGAAACGGACATAACGCCGGAAGACACGGCAGGAAGCCTTTCCCGGAGGCTCTCAAAAATCGGGGCAGACCTCATCCTGCCTACGCTTCAGGGATTGGAGGACGGGAGTTTAAAACCCGAACCTCAGGCCGGCGAGGCTTCTTATGCTCCGCTTTTAAAAAAGTCGGACGGCCTTATTCAATGGTCAAAATCAGCAGAGGAATTATCTGATTTTGTCAGAGGCATGAACCCATGGCCGGGAGCTTATGGTTTTCTTGAGGGAGAAAGGTTTAAAATTTTAAAGGCAGTGCCGGTTTGCCCTCCTGAAAAAAATAGTTCCGGCGAGGTGGCCGGCGTCATTGTGAAGGCTGCTGGAAATGAGTTAGTGATAGGTACCGGCAAAGGCAGGCTTTCCATTCTTGAGATTCAGCCGGCCGGGAAACCGGTTATGCCGGTGAAGGCATTTCTTCAAGGCAGGAGATTAAGAGAAGGAATGAGGTTTGATATTGGCGAATGATTAAAAATATTGTTAAATTGTTCTTTTACTTCATCGCTTTCGTTGTTGTCGGAGCTGTGGCAGCATATCTTGTTTTTCAGGTTGTTAATTTCGACAAAGGCGGGGAGGTTCCCTTGCTTGTCGGGAAAAGTGTCACAGAGGCAGCAGAGCTTTTGAACAAAAGGAAATTGTTTCTCAGCATCAAAGGTAAATATTATCACGATGAAATCCCCGAAGGTTATATAATAGAGCAGAAAACAGAACCAGGGGAGAGAATTCAGGTCGGTACAGATGTAGAGGTATTAGTGAGCAAGGGACACGAGATATATTCAATGCCCTCTTTTGAAGGACAGATACTTGAGGACGCAAAGCTGACACTGATTAATCTTGATATGCAAATAAAAAAGGTTACGCGGGTACATTCCGATTCCGTATCAAAAGGAGTGATCATTGCCCAGAGACCTTTGCCGGGCAATATAAGCAGTAATGAAATAAATTTCCTTGTAAGTCTCGGGCCTTACAAAATATCTTATAGATGCCCCTCTTTTGTTGATATGACAATAGATGATGCCAGGATACTGGCAGAGGAACTCGGCGTTAAACTAATAGAAAAGGAGAGGGGCAGCAGGGTCATATTTCAGAAGCCGGAGGCGGGAGCGCTTATAAATAAAGGGGATTCTGTGGAGATCAAACTCGGCCGCGGCTGGGGAATGTGGTTTTAAAAAAGGAGGTTTTATGGTAAAGATAGCGCCGTCTATTTTGTCAGCGGATTTTTCCAGGCTTGGTGAAGAGATTGCAGCCGCGGAAAAGGCAGGGGCTGATCTGGTTCATATAGATGTGATGGATGGTCATTTTGTCCCGAACATAACAATCGGACCGCTTGTCGTGAAGTCTGTAAAAAAGATTGCATCCATTCCATTAGATGTGCATCTTATGATTGAAGAGCCCGATAAATATATTAAGGATTTTGCGGACAGCGGTGCCGATATAATTACAGTGCATTCAGAGGTATGTCTGCATTTGCACAGAACCGTACAAAACATAAAAGAGTGCGGGGTAAAGGCGGCTGTTTCAGTTAACCCTGCAACTCCGCTTGGTGATATTGAATTTATACTTCCATTTGTCGATATGGTGCTGATAATGTCTGTGAACCCTGGATTTGGCGGGCAGAAATTTATTGCGGAAGTGCTTCCCAAAATTGAGCAATTAAAAAATATGATTAGTCTGAACAACTATCGGGTGGATATAGAAGTTGACGGCGGGGTGACCGTGGATAATGTAGCGGAAGTTGACCGTGCAGGAGCGGATATTGTGGTAATGGGGAGCGCATTTTATAATTCAGAAAACTATGCTGAAACCATCAAGGCTGTCAGGGAAAGATGCGGGTGAAAAATATTGGCTAAAGGTTTTTTCGAACAGGCTGAGCAGTTCAGGAATTCTACGGAATACAACAGGGCAATCGAGTCATATAAAAAAGCTCTCAAATCGTTCAGGAAAGAATCGGATATTCCAGGCATTCTTAATTGTTTTATTGCCCTGGGAGATACCTTCAGGGCAAAAGGCGATTTCACAAAAGCCATGTCTGATTATACAGAAGCCCTGAATCTTGCGGAGGCCCTTGACGACATGTCTTCAAAGGCTGATGCCTTAGTCGGACTTGGCCTTAGCTCAAGGGCGCTCGGCGACTGGAGAGATGCCCTGCTCATGATCAACAGGGCCGGCAGACTGTACCGGAAACTCAATGACAGGCAGGGTGAGGCTTTTTCTGTCTGGGCAAGGGCAGGCACATACAGAATAAAGGGAGACATTAAGAAAGCCGTAAAGTTATTTCAATCAGCGCTTGAAAGGTTCAGGGCATTAAAAAACAGGTCGGGTATTGCGTACTCATACTGCGGTCTTGGTGGAAGTTCAAGGGTTGCCCGCAGATTCAGGGACTCTGAAAAATATTACAGGATGGCCAACAGGATGTTTCGTAAACTCGATGACCGGTTTGGACTTGCCTATTCATTTTGCGGTCTGGGGAATGCGAGAAGGATGCATGGCGATTACAAAAATGCGCTTTTATACTTTAATAAGGCAGAAGTCCTCTATAAAAAGATAGGCGACAGGGTTAGTTACGCATATACACTCTGGAGTATTGGAACTACTTTTAAAATGCAGGGGAAATTACTTAAGGCCCTTGAGAGTTTTAAAGAATCCGCAGAGTTTTTCAGACAGACAAAGGACCCGAGAGGCAAGATATATTGCGTATTGGGAGTTGGGGAAGTGGATTGTTTAAGCGGAAAAAGAAAGACGGCGAAAACGAAATTTTTGAAAGCCGCGGGCCTTGCCGGTAATTATGGCTTCAACCTGGAAAAAAAATATGCTCAGGGGCTGCTGAAGGCATCTGTCCATGCTAAAGGATTACCGCTTAATTTGCCGTAAAGTCAGGAAGTGCATCAGCAATTCACGGTGAAAATCGATACAAGATTGCTTCGTAGCTAACGCTCCTCGCAATGACATTACGAAAACCTTTCTTGTCATTGCGAGTGAAGCGAAGCAATCTCAAGGCCTTACAAGTTCACCGTGAATTGCTGGAAGTGCATCCTGCTTATTGAAATATAGCAGGCTATTTGTTAGTATTGGATGGAACTTGATATGAACAAGTCTGAATCTATTTATAAGCAATCTGTTGAGGGACGACAGGATTTGGAGAAGGCGGATTTTTTAAACAGAATAATAGCCAGGGCTATTGATTTAATTATTGTTATCGCCCTGTACGAGATAATACCAAAAATTGGTTATCTTGCGGGAATATCCTATCTTTTAATGGCCGACGGGTTATCTGAGGGAAGGAGCATAGGAAAGAGGCTTATAGGACTTAAAGTCGTCATTCGTGATAGCGCTGACAGGATTGCAGCCTGTGGCTTTAAGGAATCAATTTTAAGGAACCTGCCTCTTGCAGCCGGATATATCCTGTTTGGAATTTTAAAGGCGATTCCCTTGATAGGATGGATCATTTCGTTTGCCGTTATTGCGGGAATAATGCTTTTTGAAAGCCTTGTTATGTTAGGAAATGAAGACGGTATGAGACTTGGCGATGAGATTGCAAAAACTCAGGTTGTCGAGGAAAACAGGGGGGAGTAAATGTTTCATAAAATTCTTGGATGGTTTTCAAATGACCTTGCCGTAGACCTCGGCACTGCTAATACACTTGTATTTGTGAAAGGCAAAGGCATTGTCTGTAATGAACCTTCTGTTGTGGCTATCCAGAATGACAGGGTCATAGCAGTCGGCACAGAGGCACAGAAAATGCTCGGCAGAACGCCGGCGAATATAACTGCAATGAGACCGCTGAAAGAGGGTGTGATAGCTGATTTTGATAAGACAGGAGAGATGCTCAAATACTTCATCAGAAAGGTTCATAACAGGAAGAGTTTTATATCTCCACGGATAGCAATAGGCGTTCCTTCAGGTATAACACAGGTAGAGCAGCGGGCGGTAAAGGATGCGGCCCAGGCCTCCGGCGCGAGAGAAATTTATCTTATAGAGGAGCCCATGGCAGCGGCCCTCGGTGTCGGACTTCCTATTGGAGAGCCGTACGGAAATATGATAGTTGACATCGGCGGAGGCACTACTGATGTAGCGGTTATCTCCCTGCATGGAGTTGTATACAGCAAGGCAGTGCGAATGGGCGGCGATAAAATGGACGAGGATATTGTAAATCATATAAAAAGCAAGGGCAGGATTCTTATCGGGGACAGGACCGCTGAAAATATCAAGAAACATATCAGCTCGGCTTTTAAAACCGACGATGAAAACAGGTCAATGGAGGTTAAGGGCAGAGACCTTGTCTCCGGCATACCCAAGACCATCACGATATTTGAGGATGAGATCAGGGAAGCAATAAGTGAAACCGTTACGATTATAGTTAATGCAATAAAGGTAGCTCTTGAAAACACTCCGCCGGAGCTTGCATCCGATATAGTCGACAGGGGAATAGTTCTTGCCGGTGGAGGCGCCCTCCTGAGAGGACTGGATGCGCTGATAAGGCATGAAACAGGCCTTCCTGTAATTGTTGCCGAAGACCCCCTCCTGGCGGTTGTCAAGGGTGTGGGAGATGTGCTGAATGATCTGGATATTTTAAGAAGAGTTTCAATATGACCGATAACAGCGGATGGTAAAAAAAAAATTATTTTTCTTCGCTCTTTTTATTCTTCTCATATTCGGCCTCCTTACGTACCAGAGCATAAAAGGTAAAGGCCGCTTCATTGATTTCCCTCTCTATCCTCTAAGAATCCTCGAACAGGGAACTTCCACTCTCATTAAAAGTGTAAAAAACCTTTTTAACAGCTATATCCTTATTGTCGGAAAAGAAGAAGAAAACAGGATGCTGCGTGAAAAAATAAAGAGTCTGGAGAAAGAGATAAACGGATATATGGAAGCGAAATACGAAAACAGGAGGTTGAGAGCAATTCTGAAGCTGAGTTCCGAAAGGCCCGACTACGTTGCCACAGCCGAAGTCTTTGCCAGGGACCCCACTAACTGGTTCCAGATATTATGGATAAACAAGGGGTCAAAAGACGGTATTGCCAGGGATATGGTTGCAGTTACACCGCTTGGCCCGGTTGGAAAGATTCACAGGGTCTTTAACAATGGTTCCAATATTATCCTCATTACCGATGTCAATTCTTCTGTTGCCGTCAGGCTGCAATCATCGAGAACAGAAGGTATCCTCGATGGGAGGGGAGATGACGGATGTTATCTGAAATATGTATCGAAAAAGGCTGATGTAAAGGCAGGGGAGAGGGTTATAACTTCCGGGCTTGACGGAATGTACCCTGAGGGGCTTTTGATCGGTTATGTATCTGATGTGAAAAAAGAAGATGGGGGGATGTTTCAGCTGGTCGAGGTGGAACCATCCCAGGACCTCAATAAAATTGAAGAGGTTGCAATACTCAAAAGATGAAACCCTTTTTGATATATCTTTTTTTTGCTTATCTGGCGCTGACTTTCCAGGCCGTTTTTTTTAAGGGAATAAAACCGGATATTGTGCTTGTTCTTGTCTGCTCTTATTCACTCAGGTATGGGCAGATGAAGGGAGTGGTTTATGGTGGATTAACGGGTTTATTGCTTGATACGGCAAGCGGATTTGTGCTTGGCCCGAATATTATCAGCAAATCAATAACCGGTTTTCTTGTCAGTGCGATCAGGTCGAGGGTATTTCAGTGGAATATTTTTGCCAATACGATAGTAATAGCCTTTTTTTCGGTTATTGATATTTTACTGGTCTATATATGTCTTGAGATTTTTTCAAATGTGTCCTTTATAAACAGGTCATGGGGAATCCCGGTGATGCAGGTTTTTTATACAATTATGGCTGCCCTGATATTATATGCTGTTGTAAGACCCATGAGGGATGATATATTCGAGTAAAAAAGGGGGCAGGGGGCAGAATGAAATTTGAAGATTTGTATTGGAATAGACATAGGCTACATATATTCTGATAAAAGTTGATTCACGGATTGAAGTACATCCATTCAGGTCTGAAGATTTTACTGAAGACAATTAATTCGTTAAAGAGATAATAAAAAATGGTCCGGAGCTTAAGATTTAGCTTTCCCAACAGTATTTTCATTTAAAACAATGCATGCCCCATCAAACGAACTCAGACACCTGACCTTTGCCAGGTTTATCTTCAGGGCAAGGGCTGAAACCGTGCTTAAATTGCCTCCCTACAAAGGCTCCACCTTCAGGGGCGGTTTTGGCTGCAACCTCAGGAGGATCATCTGCATTAACAGTGCGGATGACTGCAACAGGTGTGTTTTGGCATCGAGATGCATCTATACCTATATTTTTGAGACAAAGCCCCCGGAGGACTCCATGATTACGCACAGTTTCTCCGAAGTGCCTCACCCCTATGTGCTGAATCCACCACATACGGCAAAAGAGACCTTTGAGCATAGTGAGACTTTCACATTCGGGCTGGTTCTTTTTGGAAAGGCCATTGATTACTTTCCTTACTTCCTGTTTGTATTTCAACAGTTGGGTGAAAACGGGATAGGCAGGGAAAAAGGCAGGTTTGAGATTGAGACAGTAAATAACGAAAGATTTGATACCGGGGTTGAGATATACAGTTCCGCGGACAAATGTTTAAAAGGCAATATCCAGATATATTCTTCGGAGAACTTTTTCCGGGTTTACTCGGATATTATAAAAATGGGGCCGGAGCAGATAACAGTACGCCTGCTTACACCGTTCAGGTTCAAAAAAGACGGGCATTTCAGGGATAACTTTGGTTTTTTCGACTTATTCAGAAACCTGCTCAACAGGCTCTATCTGCTGACGTATTTTCATTGCGGCAACAGGTTTGACCGTGACCACAGGGAGCTGCTTGAAATGAGCAAGGGTGTTGAGATAATGGATAAGAATATCAGATGGCATGACTGGGTCAGGTACAGCAACCGGCAAAAGACAAGAATGAAAATGGGCGGGGTGGTCGGTGAATTCCGTATAAAGGGTGATCTTGCGCAGTTTCTCCCGTTTCTGAAGATTGGAGAATACACCAACATCGGCAAGGCAACAAGCATGGGGCTGGGAAAATACGAGATTGTATGCCTGTAAGAAGATTAACAGTTCCGTTCTATGACCCGAACAGTTTGAAGGGGATTGAGACTTTTGAAGAGAAATGCAGAATTTTGAACCGTGACCCCCCGAACCATCGGCATTTATTGACAACCGCTTGGCTGATAGCATAAAATATGCTATAAAGGCGGCAATGCCGGCAGTTCCACTAAAGAAGGAGTCTGAATAATGGGTACAACAAAGACAGCAACGGCCAGGGCATTGATAGATCCTGAAGTCAAGAAGCAGGCGGAAGATATCCTTAATGAATTGGGATTGTCCGTCTCCGGCTCATTCGAGTTGTTTTACAGGCAGGTCATTGCCCAGCACGGATTGCCCTTTGAACTTCGGGTTCCAAATAAAAAGACAATGAAAGCCATTGAGAACTCGAGACAGGGCAAAGGTAAAAGATTTTCCACGACTGAAGAGCTTTACAATGATCTTGGAATCTGATGAGATCAATCAGACGCGACACGCAATTCAAGAGAGATGTAAAGAAGGCGCTTAAACGCAATAAAGATATTCACAAGCTGAAAAAAATCATTAACCTTCTGGTCAATGCCGAAAAACTCCCGCCTGAAAACAGGGATCATCAACTCAAAGGGACATTGAAGGATTGCAGGGAATGCCACATCGAGCCTGACCGGCTGCTTATTTACCGCATAGAAGGAAGCGAGCTTTGTCTTGTGCGAACAGGAACTCATTCAGACCTGTTTGATTAGCCGGCCAGGCGGTTGATTTGCCGCAGACCCGTGGCAGGCTCTTCTGCCCGCTCATGGATACCCCTTCATCCCGGAACCCGGAAGTCCTGAACTTTGAACTTTGAACCTATTTTTGCTCTACCGACTGAGCCTGATTTATTTATTGTCAAATCAAATGCGAAGTAGTACAATAGCAGGCATGTAGGTTGGGCAAAAGGGATTTATTTCAGGGATTCCCCTATCATCAGGTTTTACAAAATCGCTCAACTCATTTCGGATAATTTTAAATGGCTGGATGTATTTATTTAATGATGCGGCAGGAATGTCTGTTTCCTGAGAAATGGGATAGCAGGATTATGGAGAGGGGACAAACAGGATGTTTAATCATTTGATCTTACTCATAGGCACTAATCCTCTGCCAAATTTTGTGGTAGCGGAATATTTTCTTCAGAATAATCGACAGCTACAAAAAATCTGGCTTATTCATTCGGAAAAAAACACTCTACAGTCTGGTACAAGTACACAAGCAGAAAATCTCGAAAGATTATTAAAAGAAAGATGGGGGAATCATGGCAATCTGCAATTTCCACTTGAGAAAATTTCCCTAACCGATGTTAGTGATGCCAGAGCAATTAAAAATGAAATCAAAGAAAAGATGATTAACAAAATGAATAATTTCTCCGGTTTTCATTTTAATTACACGGGTGGAACCAAATCCATGAGTACGCATGTTTACTGGATGTTAAAAGAAATAAAAAACAGGGGAGAGAGGTCATTTTCTTATCTTGATGCCAGAAATTATCGGCTTGTTAAGGATGACCAGGGAGTTATAGCGGATGATTTGAGAATTAATGTAACTATTTCTTTTGAAAATCTTATTACATTGCATGGGTTTGAGAGATGTAATAAAGACGGCGAAACCGATTTTATGGGGGCATCAAAGAAATTTCAGGAATTTATAAATTCCAACACTAATGACAATATTGGAGACGGTCATTTTCTTGAAGTTTATATTGCAGGTGTGCTTGATAGTAAGATTAAAAATAAGATTAAAAATATAGAAATATTCCAAAATTGGAAGATAAAAAAGCCTGGTTGGAGAACAGATTTCGAATTAGATGTTATTCTGCTCCATGGGTACCATCTAACTGGCATTTCCTGTACGATAAGCGCCGACAAAAAAACATGTAAAATGAAAGGGTTTGAAATTATACACAGAACCAAACAGATAGGTGGTGATGAAGCAAGGGCTGTTTTAGTAACAGGCTCAAATGCAAATCAGAAAAGAATATTACAACAAGAACTTCTCTATGACACAGGAGGAGAAAGAAATATCCTGGTTCTGGGAAAAGATGATTTGAAAACAGGCATCTTTGTGAGTGAAATAGAAAACTTTATGTTTGGAACGTAAAAAGGGAGAAATATTTATGAATGATTGCCATGCTGTTTTACTTGATATAGTATCCATCCAGACATATATCTTTCAGAGTAATAAATTAAAGGAAAATCTTGGTGCATCTTATTTGATTGATAATATTTACAATAAATATTTGAGTGATTCTCTTTCAAAGGTTTTCGGAAGAGAATTTGATATTACTTCGTGGAAAAACAAAGTTTCTGAATATCGTTGCTATAAAGATGGATTTGATATCGGCTATATAGGCGGAGGTAATGCCTTGTTACTTTTTAAGGAAAAAACAACGGCAGAAGAATTTATACAGGAGTTGACAAAATCTCTATTGATACATACCCCTGGAATTATGACTGCAGTTGCATTAAACAAGCTTGACCTTGATAATAAGAATTTCCTGAAAAGCAAAGAAGAACTTTTTGCTATTCTAAAGGAGAATAAAAGGAAATATTTGCCTGTAACTCTTATTCCGGGACATGGCATAACTTCTGAATGTACCCATAGCGGATTTTCTATGGATAAATTTAATAGCATAGAAAAGCAATATGTATCAGCAGGCACACATGCAAAAATTGAGGCATCAAAGAATGCTAAAAAAGATATTCATAACAAGTATAAAGATGAATTAAAAGATGAGTTTTGCTTTACCGATCAGTTAAACAAAGTAGGGCAGATAAGAGGTGCGGATAGTCACATTGCGATTGTACATATCGATGGAAACAACATAGGTGACCGTTTCAAAAACATGGATTCTTTGGAGAAAACAAGAGATCTCTCAAAAACAATGGGAAAGGCTACTGAAGAGGCTTTTTCCGATCTCTTGAGATATATTGTGGATAATTATGAAAAAATAATGGAGTGTTTGGGCTTTGATAATTCTTCTGAAGATGAAAGACTCAGATTCCCTGTTTCTGAAAAATTCAAAAAAAAGATTCTTCCCATACGTCCGATTATTATTGGTGGTGACGACATTACCTTTGTTTCTGACGGCAAATTGGGTATTTACTTTTCAAAACTCTTTATTGAAGCTTTTGAGCAAAAAAAAGTAAGTGACGGAGAAAAACTAACTGCCTGCGCAGGCATTGCCATTATAAAAACAAAATATCCTTTTTATAGAGGATATTTGCTTGCTGAGGAATTATGCAGAAATGCCAAGAGAGAAAGAATAGCTCGAAAAGATATGCATTCATCATATATTGATTTCCATATATCAACCGGCGGGTTAGCAGGTGCGCTCGATTTAATACGCAAAAAATACTTCAAGGTTTCTCAGGGGAATCTTCTCTTCCGACCGTATGTGTTGGCTCCAAAAGATGGAGACGAACAAAGTTTTGATTTATTATTAGATAAGACAGGGGAACTTAAAGACTTTCCAAAAAATAAAATTGCTGAACTAAGACAGGTTCTTACACTTTCAAAGGAAGCTACCGAACAGTTTGTGCAAGAGATGAAATATCGGGGAAGAAAATTTCCTGAAATACCAGGCAGGGGATATGAAGTTGCTCTTTTTGAACATAAGAAAACACCTTACTTTGATATGATCGAGCTTTTGGAATATTATCCCCTTGACTTACACAGGGATGGGGACAGGGCATGAAACAGTATATCTTAAAGTTGGAGTTAATATCACCTGCCCTTATTGGCTCAGGAGAAGGATTCGGAGCAATAATCGATACAGATATTGTGTTTGATGAGGTGGGAATTCCTTATATTCCCGCCAAAAGAATAAAAGGATGCCTTCGTGACTCTGCGATGGAAATTCGAGAGATGCTTAACAGTTCAGGGATTTCTTTTCCAGTTGAAACGGAAAAAGCATTTGGGAAACCTGGCGATTCAAAATCTGCCCCTGTATATTTTTCGAATCTTACCATAGATAATTATGAAGACAATAAAAAGTGTCTGGAATATTTTTTAAAGTCAGGTGAATATAATGATATTCTCTCAAGAGAACGAATACTGGAAACATTTACAGAGACCCGCCAACAAACAAGGATAGGCCTTGATGGTGTGGCTTATGACCACTCATTACGAACCATTAGAGTTATAAAGAAAGATACAACTTTCTATGGAGATATTTTCATTGAAGAAAAAGATGATGAAGATATCATTAATACACTTCTTTTTGGATGTTTGAATTTTTGTCATATTGGTACAAAACGAAACAGGGGATTTGGAGAGGTCCGCTGCATTTTATTGGATAAAAGCGGGACAGAAATTCCAATTCAGGATAAGCTGGAGAAGATATGCACATAGTAAGATACAGGATCAGGACTCTATTCCCACTTGTTATTTCTAAAAAATACGGGGATATGAATATGGTTACAACGGAAAAATATATTCCAGGGAGGTCTGTTCTTGGAGTTCTGGCAGATAGATTTATAAAACATAAAAAGAACATTCCAAACAATAATCCTCATGAAGATAATGACTTTTATAGCTGGTTCCTTGAGGGAAATTTAAAAATAGGCAATGCGTATATCTTTTCAAGAGATAAGTATGAAAACGGATTTGTTCATTTCCCTGTTCCGTTCTCCATTCAGAAGGGAAAAAATGAAGATGTCATATATGATTTTCTTTATACTGACAGTAACTTTGATATACAAACAGAATCAATCAATACATTCTGTGTTTTAAATGAAGGGATTTTTCAGACAAAAGATGTGGAAACGGAATTGAATTTCCATCATGCAAGAGACAGGGAGAAAGGCATATCTAAAAAAGGTGTTATTTATAACTATGAATCAATTTCTCCGAATCAAGATTTTGAAGGAGAAATTAGAGGAGAAAAGAAAGAACTGCAAAACCTTATAAATACCTGTGGAAAAGATTGGACTGCCTATATCGGGCGTTCAAAAAATTCCCAGTATGGCAGAGTCTCTTTTAATATTATTGATGCGGAGCCGAAACCCTATGAGCCCGAGATTGAATCGAAAGAAAAAATATCATTAACATTTTTATCAGACACTATTATTTATAATGACTATGGGTTTGCTACAACCGATATTGGTGTGCTTGAAAATTATTTAGGAAAGGTAAAAATTGAAAAGTGCTTTATAAAAAGGGGCGAGGTTGAAAGTTTTGTTGGGGTTTGGAAGCTCAAGAGACCTTCTGAAACATGCTTTCTTGCCGGCTCAGCTTTTTTGCTCGATATGTCAGACAGTGATACAAAAAGGCTTGCTGAATTTCAAAAGAACGGTATAGGGGAACGGACACATGAAGGATTTGGTATGTGTAAATTTGGATGGCAAAGCAAGATGGATGGGGACTTAGATGAATTAATTGAATCGGAAAGCGATGATTTTATTATAAAAGAAGAACTATCCGGCCCGATACCTGACAAGGCAGAGGAAATTCTGGGTGCTATTATAAGGGATTCTATTAAAAAACAGGTTGAATTGGAGGCATTAAATGATCAGAATGAGTTTGAACGACTTCCTTCCAATTCTTTAATCAGCAGGCTTCAGGCCATAGCAAAAAGAAGCGAACAAAAAGACTTTGTTGAGTCTATAAAAAAGTTAAGGAAATCAGCCAGGGATCAACTTAAACGTTGTATAAACGCAAAAGTAACCTTGCTGGACTTCTTGACCATGCATAATATTACAACCGATATTGTATTGAAGCTGCCCAGAAATAAAAGTCTTAAGAAAATGTGCGAAAAGATTAATTTCAAACCAGAATACGACACTGGTTTTGAAAATGAGTTGTTTCATATATACTTCGACACATTTTTTTCAATGATGAGGAAAATTGCAAAGTCTAATGAGTGAGGATTTAATTAATATGCCGGAAGGAAAAATTAAAGGCAGGATTTTGTTATGCGGTCAGGTTCAATGTCTTTCCCCTTTACGTATCGGATGTGGCTCAAGTGACAGAAGTGATATAGATATTTTACTCGATACGAATAGACAGCCCTTTATTCCTGCAACTTCTTTTGTAGGTGTTTTACGTCATTCAATTAAATCAATGCTGCCTGGCAATTCAGGTGATAACAAAAAATTTAAGGAATTTTGGGGTTATATGGAAGAAAAAGAAGGGCAGCATGAAGGACAACAAAGTTCCCTCCGCTGTTCTGATCTTTACTGTGTAACACCTTCTCCTGAAATGGTCATACGGGATGGCATTAAGATTGATCATAAAACAAACATTGTTAAAGATCAGGGAAAATACGATTACGAGCTTGTTGAACGCGGGGCGGTGTTTGATCTGAAAATGGAATTCAGCTACAAAGAAACCGATGAATCCTTTGTCAGGCAAATGGTGGCAACCATTTTCAGTATGCTCGAAAGAGGAAATATTCATATTGGTGCAGGATCAAATAGCGGATTCGGAGAAATTGAGCTTGTCAAAGACAGGACAAAAATTTATAACTTTAACTTTTCAAAAAAAGAGAACGTGTCCCGCTGGCTTAATTATCTTAATAGCCGGAAGTTGTCAGAAGATAGTGTCATGCCTGCTGAGTTATATGGAAAGCCTTTAGAGATAAATAATAACGAGTTTTGTATTGATGCCACTTTTAGACTTAAAAATTCTTTTATTATCAGGGCGTATTCTGATGATCCCAAAATGCCTGATTCAACACATATAAAATCACTTAATGACTGGATTATGACGGGAACGTCCTTAAAAGGCGCAGTCAGGGCAAGGGCAGAGAGAATTGTAAATACTCTTGCCCTTGAAAAAGCAGAAACAATAGTAAACGGTGTTTTTGGGTATGTGGATGAAAAAAGTCATTCCGGAAAATCTAAAAAGGGGAGAGTTAGAGTGAGTGAGGTCATTCTACCCAAATTTGTTTCAGAACGTCAGACCAGAATCAAGATCGACCGGTTTACAGGTGGCACCATTGAATCTGCTCTGTTTGACAGCATGCCGCTTTTTACCGATTTTCAGGATAAAACGTTACATATTCAAATTAATATTAAAAATTGCAAACCGTATGAGGCAGGATTGCTTCTTCTGGTTTTAAAGGATTTGTGGACCGGCGACATTGCTATAGGGGGCGAGAAGAACGTTGGGAGAGGCGTATTTGAGGGAGAAAAGGCGATCATAAAATATAATACTGATGAACCAATTATTATTGAAAAAGATTTAAATAACCTTTTGACTGATGAAAAAGAAAAGCTTCAAGGTTACGTTGATGCCTTGGTTTCGGAGAATTAATCATGGAAGCAAATGGACTTAAGCTTATTCAGTTGGAATCGAATATAAAGTGGTTTCATGAACTAAGAAACAAAGAGATGGAATCGGCTATTGCTGAACATTTTCAAAAAAACCCCTGTGTTGTTGCTTATCTTGATTATAAGGTGCTTATTGGAACATGGGAAAATAATGGATTTCATTTCTATGAATTATTTGATAACAATAAATATATTCAGAAATTGCGTATTTTTAATGCAAATCAGGAGCTTCTGATATGGCGAGCTGATACTGGCTTAAAGGGAAGATTAAGAAGCGATGATTTGCAAGGCACGGGAACTCAGGTTATCGTTGCACATCAGGTTTTGTTTGGCACAAGAAAAGGGGATAAGTGCAAAGGCAATTTTACCGAGATTACCGAAGACCGTGGCACAAGCCTTATTCTACCCTTTTCAAATATACAATGTGATGACAAAGGAAATCTTGCCTCCCGGATAATCATTAAAACCTACAATTATGTGACTTATAATGAAGTATTTCAGGCATCATATGAAGATTGCAGGTTTGTAGGTTTTTCTGATGGAGAAAATGATTTAACATAAAAGGATATCAGTATGGAAAAAGGGGCATTAAATATTTTTAAAAGTAAAAAAGGGAAGTTGATAACAGAGATTCTCTTTGAAGACGGGAAAAAAATGCCTGCTCCTCAGGGTATAAAAATATATGATGAGTCACTAAATGGGAAAGTAATCGAAGTTGAGAGAGTCGAAGGCCAGATAGAAAAAATTGTCTGTGAGGGAGAGGTGATCTATTCTAAAGCAGGAAAGAAACAACCAATTCATAGAGATGAAAAGCCTCAAATTGAAGAAATGATTACTCAGCATATAGATAATTTGACTGATCCGGCAAAAGCCCCTTATAATTTTGTGCCGCTGAATCAAAGAGTAGTTGAAGCTGAAAGAATTCCGGCATTTAACGCTTATCATAAAGATAGATATACCGGTTGGATTGATTTACATATCGAAACAAAAACGCCCCTATATATTCGTGACACTCTGAATCAAGAAGAGATAAAAGAACAGGAAGAATCAGAACGATTTATAAACTCTGATTTTTTTTCACCTGGTGGTAATTATAAAATTCCTGGGAGTTCCATACGGGGAATGATAAGAACTCTTGTTGAAATAACGAGTTATGGGAAATTCGGTTCTTTTGATAACAGGAATTTGTACTTTCGTGGATTGGCAGATAGAAGCAACTTGAGAAAAGAATATCAATCAAAAATGAGTTCTTTTAATAAAGAACAAAAGAGAATGCAATACAAGATGAATGCAGGGTTTATTTATAAAGATGGGTTCAAATATTTCATTAAACCTGCTGCCGGATTTAAGCAGATTCTAAAAAAAGAAGCCGTAAAAAAAATACAGGAAGCTGGCATGGTTTATGAAAATTTTCAATTTTACAAATTGAACAAAGAATATATAGTCGTATCTGGTGGCATGCCAAACAAGAAAAGGGAATGGGTCATTTATCCTTCTGTTTCAAATGATGAAATTCCTGTTCCGGAAATTGATATAGGAAATTATAAAAATGACGCCAATCGGTCAGAGCAGGTTCCCGATTTAATTGAAAGAGCCAAAATTGAGGAGGTTCCCTGTTTTTATGTGGTCTGGACAGATAAATTAGGGAGAGATCGTGTGTCGTTTGGTCATACCGGCATGTTTCGCCTTTCATACAATCTAAGTATAAAAGAGCATATACCTGAAAGTCTGATTGCTAAAGGATGTAAATTAACAAAAGACAGAGCAAACTGGATTGAAGAAGATGGTATCCCGGATTCTGTTATTAATAAAATAAAAACATTGGGAACGAATGAATTTGTACTTGATAATTATGCAAGAAAAATCGATGCAATATTAAAAAACTTCAATTATCCTGATGATTATAAGAAAGTTATTTTAAAACATACCTATATATCTGATATAGCTGAGGCTATTTTTGGAAATGAATTCTTGTTTGCAGGTCGCATATACTTTGAAGATGCTGTTTTAGCTCCAGGTCAAGATAATATAATGATGGAAGAGAGTATTCCCAAGGTTCTATCTTCGCCCAAACCGACTACATTCCAGCATTATCTTGTACAAAAATCAGACAAAATTAATAATCTTGCACATTACAACTCAAGTACCGCTATTCGAGGAAATAAGCTTTACTGGCATAAGTCAGGAGACAATTGGCAGGAGATAGATAACGACAAGATAAAAAAGAATGAAAAAATATTTACAAGGATTAAACCTGTCAACCCGGAAACTAAATTTACAAGCAAAGTCCGTTTTGAAAACCTTTCAAAAGTAGAGCTTGGAGCATTACTTTTCAGCTTGGATCTACCAGAAGGCTCATTTCATAAACTTGGTATGGGAAAACCTCTTGGACTAGGGTCAATAGAAATCACGCCTGAACTCTACATTTCTAATAGAGAAAAACGTTATAAAAAGCTGTTTTTTGAGTGGAATAACGAAACTCTACAATCAAATCCATCAGATTTCAAAACATCATTTGAGAGTTATATTTTAGAAAACATAGGTGAATCAGAACAAGAAATACTTTGGAATACAGACCGATTACGGGAACTGAAAGTTATGTTAGCTTATAAGACGGGTATTGAGTTGGAATCACAGGGCGAGACCCGATATCTGGAACTAAATGAATTTAAAAGCAGACCGATTCTGCCTAAGCCAACAAAGGTAATACCACGAAAACAATCTAAGATAGATACAGGCAATGTTTACATTACTAAAATAGACCTGGTCAATATAAGATGTTTTGAGAAACTTTCTTTAAATCTTGAAGAAAATAAATATCCCATACTATGGACAATGATTCTCGGTAATAACTCTACGGGCAAAACAACGCTTATGAGGAGCATTGCTCTTGGACTATGCAATGAATCCGATGCAGTAGCCTTAATGAAAGAATCTAACACAAGTTTTATTAGAGATGGTAAAGAGGAAGGTGAAATTAAAATTACGCTGAAGGGGGAGAAAAGTAAAAGAGTTTTTACAATTAAAACAAACATTACGAGATCATTCCCTGGAGAACCGGAGATTGTACGACAAACCCTGCAAGATGTTTCATGGGAAGATATTTTTGTTTGTGGATATGGTCCTCAAAGGTCTAATATGTCTGACGCGAGTTACAAAAACTACTCATCAAAAGATGCCGTAATGCCACTTTTCGACTATATGTTTCATTTGCAAAATCCAGAGTTAATCCTGAGACGGCAAAACGAAATCGATAGAGAAAAAATACTTGAAAAAGTGAATCAAGTTTTAATGTCGGATAACACAGAGCAAGAAATAGTCCTTACAGATAAAGGATTGACGCTGAAGACTCTAACAGGCATTTTCCCACTAGGTGCTGTAGGTGACGGCTATAGTAGCACCACTCAATGGTTGATCGATTTTATAGGTTGGTCAATATATGCAGAGAATAAAGACTTTGGAGGAATTCTGTTAATTGATGAACTGGAGCAGCATTTGCATCCCAAATGGCAGAGGCATATAGTTGAACGGCTCAGACAGCAGTTTCCAAAAATACAATTCATTACAACAACACACTCTCCATTGATAGCCTCCAGTTTCGGGCAACTGCCTACAAAAAAATATCGTGATAAGTTGATTCATCTTGAACTGACGGATTCAACTATAAAAACAAATGAGTTAGATATAACAATGGGACTTACTATAGATCAAACTTTAGCATCACAGGCATTTGATTATCTAATAGATGCAGACCCTGAGGTGGAAAGAGTGTTGGCTGAGGCATCTGAACTGGTTAGCAAAGGTAATAAACGAAACGATGAAGAGAATAGGCGTTATAGTGATATAAAACAAGCTCTCAAAAAAATATTCCAACATACAGGCCGTACTTTAATCGAAAGAGATATTGGAGAAGAACTATACCAAGAAATGAAACAGCATATAAAAAAATTAGAGATGAAACTGTTTGGAGATGAAGATGATAAAGATAAATAGAGCAAACTGTCCTGATATCTTAAAAGATTCACCATCCGAAGGGACACATTATAATAAAAAACAAGTTGTAAAAGCACTTTGGAATATGCAACATAAAAAATGTTGTTATTGTGAACAAAAAATTCCTGAAGAAGGCCATCTGAAAGCAGTGGAGCATTTTTGTCCTAAGGCTACCTTTTCTTATTTGAAAAATGATTGGAAAAATCTATTATTGGCTTGTGCTCAATGTAATGGGAGGAAGGCAAGTGAATTTCCTGTTAAACTAAGTAGCAATTCTAATAAGCCTAAGGTGTTATATCTTAAAATCGCTTCAGATGGAAATCCCCTTATAATTGATCCCTCAAACCCTAACATTGATCCTGAAGAGCACATTGATTTTATAGTTGATGATAGGGATACAAAATACGGGTGTACTATTGCGAAAAATAATAGTTATTTGGGAATGACTACTATTAAAGCGATTGGATTGAATAGGCGTTACTATACAGACGAACGAAAATTTTTTTACAGAAAGATGTTATTGGTATACTACCAAATGCTCATTGATGCAGAGGGGGAAAAGGATGAAATGTTATTACAGACTTATAAAGATAAGTTTAAACTGCTTTTGTCAGCAAGAGGAAAATTTTCTGCTTTGGCAAGGACATTTGCAAGACACAAAAGGCTTGATAAACGTTTTGGAATTAGTATTCTAGTTGGAGCAGAGACGTGAAATGAACTATATAAGTTTCATATTAAATAATTTCAAGGAATAGTTTGACTAAAAAATGTTCAAGGGCTCCAAGAAAAAACGTTATTCGTAAATACATTCCAATCTTGACTGAAAATAGCTTCTATGATAAAAAAACTTAAAACCCTCAAAAAACTCCCGTGGTCAGGTATTTTTGCAGCTATGCTTACCATTATATCTGCGGGGTGGGCTGCTGATGCTATCAAGGGGGATGTGATATTCGGACTTGAAGATAGAAAGATTTATGCTGCTGTTCTGGTCACACTCCTCTTTTTCTTCGCATTTTTATGGCTTTACATAAGAAGGTTGGACTTTTTATCAGTCAGGACGCTCTTGCAGGAAGAGGTTGCACCACACAAAGCAATAATAATTCTCCTGTCCCCCCAGCACCGAAGATAGTTGATGATTTTAAGTTTATGGATGGTAAAACACTAAAAGTGGATTTAAGCGGAAAGTCCCGAAATATTGAAAAAGATATTGCAGAACTTAATAAAATCAGCTGGAACTGGCAGCAGATTTTAAGAGGGCTATTACCTCATAAGAGCAGTTTGGAACATCTCTATCTTGTCGGCTCTAAAGGTGACAATGGATCATTTAAAGACCTTGATAAAGCGACAAACTTTATTGGTAAATATTTTAAAAATATCAGGATAGCTAAACATGACAGGGCTATTGACTTTGAGAATTTTGATGTGCTTGTTAAAGCGCTGGAAAAGACAATATTATTGCTGAAAAAGCATGACCTTACTGAAAAAGATATAGTAATTGATGTAACTGGTGGACATAAAACCACCAGCATTTGTTGTTTTGCACATTAAACTGTCTCAAAAAGGGGGGTTTTATTCAAATTAAAGTAACCTGATAAATTCATTTTCCTTCGGAACCCTTTCACCCTAAATTGAAGGGTTTTGAAGGAAAATGAATGGATTAATCCAAAGATATTCGGGTTATTATAATTTGACTATTTCAGTCAAAATAATTCGCAATACAACAGCATTGCAGGTGCAATGATCACTATTAACAGTGTTGTGACATTTCAGTACGTTCAAACTTTGCCGCCATTTAAAGTATGGGGTTATGATGTACATTATGTTTCATCATCTATTGTTTGAGTAAATAATAATGACAATCATTGACCTGAGCACCTTTTTTTCAGAAACCGCCAAACTCAAGGAGCTTGACATATACATGGAAAAAGCAAGGGAAATGGCAGGTGATGGGAATGATGTTGTGCTTACAGGCGCGGCGCCTGTGTGGCTTTATCTTAAGATTGCCCATGCCCTGCATGGAAAGGCAAGGAAGCTGATTTACCGCAGCCCTGTTACAGGGGATGTGGTGATTTTTGATCACAGTCCCTATTGATTATCTGGGAAGACAAGCCGATTACGGAGCCGTTATAATAAGTATTCGGGAGGTATGATATATTTGCGGTCGGGTTTTTGGTTTTAGTAATTATTAACCCGGGGAGGATGATATTATGGCGGACAAAAAAGAATACCGTTTTACGATAATTATAGAGCCGTGTGAGGAGGGTGGTTATTTTGCAATGTGTCCTGCATTTCCGGGATGTCATGTTGAAGGGGAAAATTATGAAGAGACGATAGATGAGATGCGAAAAGCCGTCAGTGCCTTTATAACGGATTATTCAGAAGACAACGAACCATTGCCTGAAGATGACGTTACGGTCACATCTCTCAAGGTTGCCGTATGAGTCCGAAGTTCCCTGCGGTTACCTCTGATGAGGTTATAAAAGTTCCGTACCATTTTATTTTGCCACAAAGACACAAAGACACTAAGGAATTATGATATTTTACGGATATTTTTATATATACATTATGTTTTTTATTCTTCTTAGTGCCTTCGTGCTTTGGTGGCTGAACTATTACGAAAAATCAAGAAATGATTAAACTCTAAAAGGGCAGCCTATTACAGAGCCGTTATAATAAATATTCCGGAGGTTAGATATATGCAGCAGACACTATCAAAAGTAAAAAATCTGGAGAAATTTTTACAGAAGCATGGGGATGATGCCCTTATATCCGGGACTATTTCCAAGATGCTGGATTATAAGATAAATAAGTATCACGGGGAAATAAAAAGACTGGATAAGGCGTTAAAAAAATTTGAGAGAACTTACAAGAAAGAATCGTCTGATTTTTTCAGAGAGTTTAAAAAAGGCAGGCTCGGGGACAATATGGATTTTATAGAATGGTCATCCTTGTACCGCATGCGCAATCATTTTCTTGAGAAGAAAGCTGAACTTGAAGGTATGAAATAAGTGCTTGAGGAATATCTCGATGGTATACTTCAAGAGCTTTTAGTAAGCCCTGCTGTTTCTTCCTTTAAGGTGCTGAGGCAGGAGGCAGGAGATGAAAGTGGTTTTATACGTATAAAATGTATACTGCCAAATGGTGACATTCTTGAGTTTGCTTTATATCTGATAGTTCACAAAAATAAGATACATATTGAGACTTATAGTTTTCACCGGCAAACCTCTGATGGAGAACTTGTTAAAAGATGGGACAATGTTGCGCATCATAAAGAAATAAAAACATTTCCTCATCATATTCATCTTTCTGATGGCAAAGTTGTTGACTCCGGCCCTATGACACTTGGCAAAGTTCTTATGGACATAGAAAAAACAATATCTGTCGATGTTGAATAATATAGAAGTTATGATTGTAATTGATTTGAATTTGTTGTTTACCATAGTCCTTATTGAAATTTCATAAATAAAAGAGATTTTCGAAGCGCTGCCGCATATCAAAAAAACAGGGGCAAAATACATATGGATTGATTTTGATAAAGAAACTGACGTTTTTTATGTTAGCCGTATCTATCCCCGGGGGCCATAGCCAAGGCCAAACCATTTGCGTACTTTTTGAAAAAGCCCTGAATTTGCATAACCCATTGATAAACAAGCAAAATAGTGGATTTGAGGGGATTTGGAGGGAAAAACAGGGGTCAAAAAAAGTACGCAAATGCAGGTTTGCAGGAAGACGGAAAAGAGGTTTGCGTACTTTTTGGAATTTGCATGGTTTTTGTGCAGAAAAAACTCTTTAAAAACAGGGGGATAGAGATGGGGTTTTTGAGCAAGTACGCAAATCCCCGGAAGTGAAGGGATGAGGGAAACGTTTGCGTACTTTTTGAAAGAAGAAAATATAATATTTTCAGGGAGTTGGAGAAGATGAGGGTCCGGGAATGCAGTTTTTCAGATATTCAGAAAGGGGGATTTGCGTACTTTTTGATGCAATCCGGGAAAATGTTGAAAATCAGGGGGTTGGATATGGTGGTGAAATTTTGCTTGACTAAGTCAGGGAAGAGAATGTATAAATATTACAGTGTTCTATGACCCGAACAGTTTGAAGGGGATTGAGACTCATCTGCTCAACAAGCGAACGATTATACCGGTGCGACGTTCTATGACCCGAACAGTTTGAAGGGGATTGAGACTGATTAAAAAAGGTTCCAGGGTTCACCGTTCCAGGTTCCAGGTTTTGAACTGAAGGGTGAACAGAGTGAATTTCAACTCCCCAACTCCCCAACTCTCCAACCCTCCAACCCTCCAACCCTCCAACCCTCCAACTCTCCAACTCTCCAACTCTCCAACTCTCCAACTCTCCAACCCTCCAACCCTCCAACCCTCCAACCCTCCAACCCTGAACCCTGAACCCTGAACCCTGAACCCTGAACCCTGAACCCTGAACCTTGAACCCTGAACCCTGAACCCTGAACCTTGCGTCAGGCCCTCTTGCTTACCGGGGATAATTTTATGCAAGGGCAATGTTATGATATAATTAAACAACGCCGTAGCAGCAAGGAGGCATATTATGGGAACGGCTCTGCCCAAATTAAATGATGTTATTGAAAAAGCCCGGTTCCTTTCTTTTGAAGAACAGGAAATTCTGCTTGATGTCCTGAAACGCAGGCATATTGAAAAAAGAAGGGAACAGATAGCGGCAAACGCCAGGAGAACAATTAAAGAATACAGGGCCGGTCGCGCCAAATCAGGAACCGTACAGAATTTAAAAAAAGATTTAGAGAATGATTGAACTGGTCTGGGGCACAAGTTTCAGGAAGGCGTATAAAAAAGCTGTAAAATCCAGACCTGAGATTGAAAAAAAATTCTGGAGATTAATCCGCTTATTTGGAAAAGACCCATTCTTTCCTTCCCTGAAAACCCACAAACTCAGCGGTAAGCTAAAGGGACAGTGGGCATTTGTCGTTGAATATGATTGCAGAGTAATCTTTGAGTTCATAGACAAAGACAGGGTGGCGCTCGTTGATATTGGTAAACATTCGGATTTTTAGTAGTAGAATAACGGGCATACACGGTTGGGCAGCAGGAGTTTATTTGAGGGAAAAGCGGGGCCGGGCTTCAGCCCTGCATCATAATCAACTCCCTGAAGGGTTCCGCCTGCTAATCAGTTTCCCAAAACCGCTCAACTTGTTTCAGATGATTTAATCGGGTCGCATGTATATAAAAAATGAATAAAAAAATGGAATATTGCAGAGAGAAAAGAAACAGATATAAGACAATTTCTTGCCAGGGATATCCCTGAAGAAAAAATATTTGTTGATACCACTGGTGGAAAAGTGCCCATGTCCATAGGCGCTTTTCAGGCAGCAGAAGAAGAGGGCGTATCATCCATTTATATTGTCGGGACAGAGAAAGATTCGAGATCAGGGTTTATTATTAGAGACGCTAAAAAAGCAGAACATGGAAGGCCTATTTTTTTAAGCGACAGAACAGAGCAATGATAATCATTGACCTGAGCGCATTTTTCCCGGAAACCGCCAGACTCTCGGAGCTTGACTCATACATGGAAAAGGCAAGGGAAATGGCAGGAGAGGGCAATGAAGTTGTGCTCACAGGCGCTGCGCCTGTGTGGCTTTATCTGAAAACAGCCCATGCCCTGCATGGAAAGGCAAGGAAATTAATTTACCGCAGCCCTGTTGCCGGGGATGTGGTGATTTTTGATCACAGTCCTTGTTGAAAGGTATATAATATTGTATGGATAAAAAGCAATCCATTGACTACTGGTTGAACTCAGCCGCACATGATCTTGATGTGGCTGAGACACTTCTCCGGAACGAAAAATATGATTGGTGTTTGTTTATAGAGCCTACGCATAAACTCAAAATCAACTCAAGCAATTGAAAATAATCATCAGCAGTCTTTGTAATAATAACAAAAATAACACCTGAAATCTTTTCAAAAGAGAAATTACTTGTTCTAATTCGACTTAAAACAACAAAATGGCAAAAACCGGACAGACCTCTCCCATTATGGCTGTTTCTTATTCAGGAGAAAGCTGTTTTTTTAATGCCGGAGCAATATATGAAAAG
>BDSY01000060.1 GCA_002897895.1 bacterium BMS3Abin06 | reverse complement strand
ACTCTATAAGGAAAACCCGGCACAGGAGAAGAAAATCCAACTGCAAGATCGATTTGATGAAATCTTCCAGGAAGAAACCTGTTTTGTTACATTAAATCTTGCCCTGAAACGTTTGTACAAAAATAAAGCTGAACTTCTTCTGGTCTTGGACCGACCGGAAATCCCCCTTCATAACAATGCAAGTGAAACAGATATTCGGGAATATGTCAAACGACGCAAAGTCAGTGGGGCAACCCGCAGTGATGCCGGCAGAAAATGCCGTGATACTTTCACAAGCCTTAAAAAAACATCCCGAAAATTGAACATCTCCTTTTGGCTATATCTTAACGATCGAATCGGGAGTCTTAATGCCATATCTCTTTTGGATCAATTAATGCGTCTACGCTCTCCTTCCTCAACTTTTTGAGATGTTACAAATAAAAGACATAATAAATCATATCCATTCATTAGTCCCGAAAGATCGCAAAATTCGCATAATGAACGTCTGCGGTTCTCACGAACATACTATTGCCTTTTCAGGGATGAGAAGTGTAATGCCCGCGAACCTGGAGCTTATCCCCGGCCCCGGCTGTCCTGTCTGTGTCTGCCCTGAGAGTGACATTATCAATGCCATAAATCTTTCAGACAGGGGCGATGTAATATTGGTTACGTACGGCGATATGTTGAGAGTGCCTTCAAGAGAGGGTTCCATACGCTCTCACGGAAAAAATTACAAAATGATAACCTCTCCTTTTGAGGCCATAAATACTGCAAAATCAAATCCTGATAAAAAAATAGTGTTTTTCTCAATCGGCTTTGAAACCACAACAGCGCCTACCGCAGCAATTCTCGAAATGGGTGTTCCCGGCAACCTGTTCATACTCAGCTCGCACAGGTTAACGCCGGTTATAATGGAGATACTGGTCAGGGACTCCGACATCGGGATTGACGGGTTTATTGCACCGGGGCATGTCTCGGCAATAGTCGGCTCTGATGCCTGGAATGTATTTTCTGAAAAATACGGGATACCTGCCGTAGTTGCAGGATTTGAAGCGGATAACCTCCTGATCGGCATTGCGCACATACTCGGACAACTGGGTAATGATAAAGTCGAGACAGGCAATGTCTATGCCGGCGTAGTTAAACCTGAAGGTAATCTGCAGGCACAGAAGATTATGGATAGGTATTTTGAGGTTGCAGACGTCAACTGGAGGGGGATCGGACATGTTCCCGGTTCAGGGCTGGAATTAAGAGATGAATACTCCGGCAGGGATGCAAGAAAGGTCTTTGAACTTCAGGAAGTCAAAGAGTCGAAAATCCCTGGCTGCATTTGCGGCAGTATCATACTGGGCAAGGCTTACCCGTCTTCATGCAAACTCTTTAAGAAAGTCTGCAGACCGGAGACCCCGAAAGGGCCATGCATGGTTTCCATGGAAGGCGCATGTAATATCTGGTATAAGACGAATTGATAAACTGAGAAAGCGTAAATCTAATGACCGGTTTTCTGAACTACTTCTGGATCATACTATTAGCAATATATATTATAAGCCCCTTTGATGCGCATCCGCTTTTCCTGGATGACCTGATTGCCGCGGGAGTCTTGTTTTACCTGCTTTACAAAAATGCAAAGAAAAAAAAGGAGCAGCAGTACTATAATTACTACAGTCAATCGCAACAAAACAAAACTGTCGGGCCTGAGTCTCCGCTTTCCCTCGAAGATGCATACAGATTATTGGGCGTGAACGCTGATGCTTCCATAAATGAGATAAGCCGGGCATACAAAGAAAAAATGAGCAAATCTCATCCTGACAAAGTCAGCCATCTCAGTGAAGAGTTGCAGGAAAAAGCAGAAGAGCTTACTCTCAAACTTAATGAGGCGTTTGATGTTATCAGACGGCATAAGAATGTTAAATGAAATTTTTCCCTGAACAGGACTTTTTGTTGTAAGCGGTCAGGGTTATCAGTTTACGGTTAACGGTTCACGGTTTTTTAACGGGTCAGGAATAATTAACGTGATTACGGTTTCTTTAGTCAAACGGGTAGGCGTGTTTTTTATATATTTATTTCAACCGGTAACCGGTAACCGGCAACTGTGAACGGTTTTTATTTTATGCGATTAAAACTTCAGATAACGGGCATTGTGCAGGGCGTAGGATTCAGGCCTTTTGTTTTCAGGCTCGCGAAGACTGCGGGATTAAAAGGTTATGTCTTAAATGATCCGGACGGTGTTTTAATAGAGGTTGAAGGTGAAAAGAAAAAGCTGGATGAATTTCTTATTAGAATCGATAAAGAAAAACCTGAAATCGCAAAAATCTACAGCCTGCAGCATACATTCATTGAAGAAGCCGGGTACAAAGAATTCAGGATAAAAAAAAGTGTAGAGCAGGGTGATAAAAGGGCCGTTGTCCTTCCTGATATATCGGTCTGTGAAGAATGTTTAGCTGATATAACAAATCCTAAAGACAGGAGGTTTATCTATCCGTTTACAAACTGCACAAACTGCGGCCCCCGCTTCACCATTATAAAATCACTCCCCTATGACAGAAAAAATACTTCGATGCGGGACTTCCGGGTATGCCCCGAGTGCGACAGGGAATACCACAGCGCCTCTGACAGGAGGTTTCATGCCCAGCCGAATGCATGTCATGTATGCGGGCCGTGGATAAGCCTTTATGACTCTGGAGGCAATGTAATATGCACAAAAGAAGACGCACTTGAGAAGACCGTAAATCTCCTGCGCAAGGGGAATATTATTGCTGTCAAGGGCATAGGGGGATATCACCTTGCATGTGATGCTGCGAATGAAGAAGCTGTAAAGAGATTACGAAAGAAAAAAGACCGTGAAGAAAAACCGATGGCCGTTATGTTCCCTGATATAAATTACATAAAGGCAGAGACACTCATTAATGACCTCGAAGAACGCGCAATAAGCTCTATTGAAAAACCCATTGTCATAGTAAGAAAAAGAGAGACCTTTTCTCTTGCCCGCTCAGTCTCTCCTGATAAGAGTACAGTGGGAGTTTTTCTGCCCTGCACGCCTCTTCATTATCTCATATTGCATAAACTGAAAAAACCGGTGGTAGCTACAAGCGCCAACATAAGCGGTGAACCCGTTGTTAAAGACGAAAAAGATGCCTTTGCGCGGCTTCCGGATATTGCCGATTATGTTCTTGCATATAACAGGGAGATCGTCAGGAGATGTGATGATTCGGTTGTAAGGGTAATTGCAGAGAGGCAGACCCCTGTAAGGCGCTCAAGGGGGTTTGCGCCCCTTCCTGTTATCATTCCGTTCAGCTTCAAAAAACCGGTCCTTGCCCTTGGCCCTGATATGAACAACACTATTGCCGTCGGTATTGATAATAAAGTATTTTTATCCCAGCACATAGGGGACCTTGATACGCCGCTTGCAATGGAGTTTTATGAAGAGACTATAAATGATTTCCTTGAATTGTTTGATATTGACCCCGGCATTGTAGTCTCGGATATGCATCCTGGGTATTACAGCACAAAATTCGGTGTAAGGCATTTCAGCGATAAGCTCGTTAAGGTTCAGCATCATTTTGCACACATATTATCATGCATGACTGAAAATGAGGTCCCGGAAGATACCGGGGTAATAGGTTTTGCTTTTGACGGAACAGGATATGGACCGGATAAAACCTTATGGGGCGGCGAGGTATTAATAGCCTCTTACAAGGGATTTAAAAGGGCTTATCACCTGCGACCTTACAGATTGCCGGGAGGGGATAAGGCAGTCAAAGAGCCTTGCAGAACCGCTTTTTCTCTCTTATATGAGACGATTGGAGATGAGGCGGGAGAAAATGATTATATCCCTCTGACTAAGGAAGAAAAGTCTTTTTTCATCAAGATGATTAAGGAAAACATTAACTCACCTGCTACGACAAGCATGGGAAGACTGTTTGACGGAGTGGCCTCAATCATCGGGTTAAGGCATAAGGTATCTTATCACGCCCAGACTGCGATGGAACTGGAACAACTGGCCCTCAGATCGGATGAAACAGGTTCATACCCCTTCAGTATTGAACAAAACATCATTGGCCACAGACCGGTGATTGAAATGATAATCAATGATTTAAAGGCAAAGGTGCCGAATGAGATAATTGCAAAAAAATTTCACAATACAATTGTAAAGATGATCATATTTATTGCTGAATTATTAAGAAAAGAGACCGGCATATCGCATGTGGCGCTTTCAGGAGGGGTTTTTCAAAATTCAATACTGCTTGAAAATGCATACCGGAGACTTCGGGAAAGAGGCTATACCCCCCTCATTCACCAGCTTGTGCCAACTAACGACGGTGGAATTTCTCTGGGACAGGCTGTTTACAGCCGGTTCCTGTAATATTTTCAGAGGAGAAGATAAACCATTCAGGCATGAATCCACACACAGACACTGAAAAAGGCCCTCACGGCTGGAGCCTGAAGGCATGGTTGTGGGTCGTATTATGTTCAATCGCCATCTTTTCCACTGTGCCTGTTGCCCGGGATATTCAGAAATTTATTTATGATACAGCCGGCCGTGAATTTTTTACATATTTTGTTCTTTCTGCCGGCGGCTCCGGATTAGCCGCACTCTTATATTTTCTTGTCTTCAGGTTAAAAACAAGAAATGTTTCCCAATATCTCTGGCTTTTTATTTGTGCAGGGTTGTATGTTTATTTTACTCTGCAGCTCGGGAAACAACATCCTGAAGAAGCAATTCACCTGCTCGAGTTTGGAATACTCTCCTGTTTTGTATTTAAGGCACTCAGCTATAGAATCCATGACCGGACGGTTTATATAACCGCTGTCCTGATTGTGTTATTTATCGGGACAACAGACGAATTTATACAGTGGTTAACGCCACAGAGGGTCTGGGATTACAGGGATATAGGTACCAACACGGTTGCAGGCGGTATTTTTATGCTTGCCGTATGGAAAGGAATCAAACCTGAAATCATATCCGGACCTGTGAAAAAAATTTCTATTAAAATGCTGGCCGGGACTGCAACGCTTAATTTGCTTTTCCTGGGCTTATGTCTTTCCAATACCCCGGATGTTGTTAATCGTTACACGGCTGTTTTTGATAACTTATCCCGGCTTCGAAGCGAAGAAGTGATGACTGAGTATGGTTACAAATATAAAGATCCCGAAATCGGCACGTTCTATTCCCGGCTGACCCTGGAAAAATTAAAGGAGATTGACCTAATCAACGGTGAAAAATACGGGAACATTGTACTTCAGAAAAAATCTCCCGGAGATGGATATGAAAACCTGATCAGGATTTATACTCCATACACAAATCCATTTTTATACGAATTCCTTAAACATATATCGCAAAGGGACAGGGCGTTTGAAAATCTTGCAGTAACAAATGATCCCGGCAAGAAAATTAAAATAAGTAATATTGCTTACAGGGAGAATCTGCTGCTTGAAACGTATTTCAAAAATACCCTGAAACACTCGGGATCGGCCTGGTCCGGCAAAATAACAAGAGACTTGCAGGAAACGGCTTCTTTATGGAAAGGGGACTATACAAGTGACACAGGTAAGATAATAACCTCCTTCAGCTTAAAAACAGCCTGGCTTTATATTGTCACTGCACTGGCTGCAATATGGATATCCGCTGAATTCCGGGGTTAGTGAAGAAGCTTTTTAAATCTTCTCCTGCCACTCACACTCTTTGTAAAGGACACATCCATGGCACTTTGGCTTCAGAGCAGTGCAGGTCTCCCTGCCGTGAAGAATCAAGGCAAGGTTGAAGGCCGTTAATTTTGATCCCGGAACCTGTCTCACCAGCTCTTGTTCGATTATATCAGGGTTGCCGGAACGGGCAATACCGAGCCTGTTTGAGACCCTCAATACGTGAGTATCAACAGCAATTGCCTGTTTTCCGAATGCGCTGCCCAGTACGGCATTGGCGGTTTTTCTGCCGACTCCCGGCAGTGTTGTAAGCGCCTCAAGCGTATCCGGTACTTTTCCATTATAGTCCCTGACGATTTTTTTGCAGCATTCAATAATCATCTTTGCCTTGTTTTTATAAAAACCTGCAGGTTTTATTTCCGCCTCAAACGATTTAATATCCGCTCTTGCGTAATCCTCTGCCTTCCTATATTTTTTAAAGAGATTTTTCGTAATTTCATTTACCCTGGCGTCTGTGCACCGGGCAGAGAGAATTGTTGCGACAAGAAGTTCCAGTGGATTGGAGAAATTGAGCGCAATCTCAGGGTCTGGATACTTTTTTAATAGAAGTTTTGCTATCTTTTTCGCATCAGCCATTTCTTTTATAAGCTATTCTTCTTTAAGGATTTTCACTTCAATTTTTCCCTTGAGCCCTTCTGCAAACTTTTCTGCATCTTTTTTTGTGCCTACTATTGAATTATAATGCATTGGAATTGCTATACCGGGGTTAATGTCAAGCGCTGCCTGAACCGCCTCCTCAGCAGTCATAACATAAGTTCCCGATACAGGCAGCAGCGCTATATCAACCCTGAATGTCTTCATTTCCGGGATATAATCCGTGTCGCCTGCCATATAAATTCTCTTCCCTTCCATGGTAAATATATAGCCGACCCAGTTTTTATCTCTCGGATGAAATTGTTTATTCGTGTTGTAAGCAGGGACTGCCTCGATATCAATACCCTTTACTGTAATCCTCTCCCCTGGTTTCATTGTTTTAATATTGCCTGAAAGCTTTCCAACACAATCCGGGGTGGCGACTATAACCGTATCATCCCCCTGAATTTTTTTTACATCATCAGGGGAGCAGTGGTCATAATGCCCGTGAGTAATAAGAATGATATCAGCAGTATCGTTTTTCCTGATCTTAAAAGGGTCCGTATAAATAACCTTTTCACCAATGACTTTAAAAGTATCATGCCCTAACCAGTGTATATTTTCTATCATTTCTTTTGCCTCCTTCCCTCCTGCACAAGCAGAAGACACTATCAATAATATAAGAAAAATTGCCGGGATGATTTTTGCAGACACAAGACTCTCCTTCACTGCAACTGAATTAAATAATTATATCATATGGTAACAGGTATGGTTTTTATAAAAGGCAAGATGTGAAAAGACATCAAAGAAAGCTGGCACTGCTGCTTCGAAGGTTCTCGGAAATCCGAAGTCATCAAAAGCAGTAAAGAGTGCAGCCGGCTCGGTATTAACGCAGAGGCCGAACAGGAGAAAGAAAAAATAAGAACGAAGGGGCTTAGTCCGGAAACTATGTAATTATATTGTTAGCGCTCGAAGTAAATAACGGATTAATACGAAAAATGGCAACAGAACTATTTCCATCATCTTGGTGTATTAATGTATAATGCCCCGGGAAATCAGCGATAATATAGCAATGTCCGATATAAAGAGTTTAATTAACGCATTAATGTTTTACTGCCAATAACCTTTCAGGTCTGTATAAGTGATGCTCATGTTATGCAAAAATAAAAGATAGAGAAATTGAAATGAATAAATTATAAGGGGAGCATTATGCCATACATACCGTTTCATTCTAAATTCCCGGACATAGCAGAAAATGAAACAAGATCGTTAATTGTTCTTGCTGATCCCGATTTGCCGGACGATAGATATATATTTACCGAAGCCTATTGTGATGAAAATAATTGTGATTGTCGCCGGGTATTTTTTAATGTTTTTTCAGATAAGACGAAAAAATTATTAGCTGTAATTACTTTCGGATGGGAAAAGAGAGAATATTATATTGAATGGATGGGAAATAACGATCCAAACGTCATAGATACCCTGGCAGGACTTGGTTTAAATCTGGCCAGCTCCCAATCTGATTTAGCGCCATTTTTATTAAAAAAGATTGATTTGGTTTTAAAAAATGATAAAAATTATGTAAACCGGTTAAAGAATCATTATAAGATTTTCAAAAAACACGTAGAAAAAAATGTTAAAAAAGAAAAGATATATCCAGGGCTGAAGGTCGGTAGAAATGACCTATGTCCTTGTGGATCTGGGAAAAAATATAAAACATGTTGTCTCAATTAAAAAAGGTAATCCAAAAAGGCAGGAGATATTTGACCGAAAATTACGAGAAGTCACTGTTAAAGGCAAAGAATATTTCATAAGTAAGAACGTGTGCGGAAGATTCGCAGGATATATATCGATTCCTGAAATCGCTGCTGAATTTGATGCAGATGATTCCAGTCATGATCTCAAGCCAAGCTACAATATAACGCCTGGAGAGGATATCGCTATAATTATCAAAGATGGCAAAAATCGGATTGTTCAGTGCAGGTGGGGTTTTATCCCGTCATGGACCGAGGACCCGAAAATGGGCTACAAGATGATAAATGCCCGCGCAGAGTCAGTAGCTGAGAAAGCAAGTTTCAGGAGAGCCTTCAGAAAACACCGATGTCTGATTGCTGCCAATGATCGTTTGAGGATGTTCGCTCTTCTTGCTCACGTGAACTGCAAGCCCACTAAGGCTGGCGTGTCGTTTACATGGCGGGGTGTTTGGGAGTACGACCCTGTTCCGGAACCGGGAGCGTGAGACTTTGCAAAGATGGGTGTCTCGCGGGCAAGATTGAGGACGCGAGGTTTGATCTATGGTAAAAATATTGAGGGTCGATAATAATTTCACTCCATGCCCTATTGATACCGGAGATGTTCCCAAGTTCTGTCAATAATACTTGTAATACTTGACATTTTGACTGAATTTATTAAAATATAGTCAATATACTGACTGAATTATTAAGAAATATGTCAACTTATATACCGCAGCTTCAACTTAATAACCTGAAACAATTACTTTTGCCTGATAAGGTTGTAGTGATCTATGGCCCCCGGCGATCCGGCAAGACCACCCTTATCAATAAGTTCCTTGAAGAGGTTCATGAACAATATCTATTGGTAAGTGGTGAGGACTTAACAGTTCAGAACTACCTTGGCAGCCGGTCAATTACAAAGCTCCGGGACTTTGTTGGAAAAAGCAGGCTGTTGGTAATCGACGAAGCCCAGAGAATAAACCAGATAGGTCTGAACCTTAAATTGATCGTTGATCATATAAAAGGGATAAGGGTAATCGCTACAGGTTCTTCATCCTTTGATCCGGCAAAAAATATGGGGGAGCCGCTTACCGGAAGGAAGTTTGTTTTAAAACTTTTCCCCTTGGCGCAGATGGAGATATCCAATGTTGAAGAGAGGCATGAGACAGAGGCAAATCTTGAGACAAGATTAATATACGGCTCCTATCCTGAGATAGTAATTACTAAAGATAAGAGACAGAGAGAACTTTACCTCAGAGAGATTGTAAGTTCGTACCTCTACAAGGACATCCTTGAATTAGAGGGGATAAGGCATTCCGGCAAACTTGTAAGACTTCTTCAACTCCTCGCATTTCAGATAGGAAAAGATGTCTCTTATAATGAACTGGGCAAACAACTTGGAATGAGTAAAAACACTGTAGAACGATATCTGGACTTGCTTGAGAAGGCGTTTGTGATATTTAAGCTTTCCGGTTTCAGCAGGAATCTGCGAAAAGAGATCAGCAAAAGCCCCCGCTACTTTTTTTTTGATAACGGTATACGCAACGCCCTCATAGGCAATCTGAATCCGCTTGAGATACGGGACGACATAGGAATATTGTGGGAAAATTATGTCATTATGGAGAGGATAAAAAAGCAGGAATATCGGCAGATGCTATGCAACAGCTATTTCTGGAGGACATACGACCGTAAAGAGATTGACTTCGTAGAAGAGCGGGAAGGCAGGCTTTATGGTTATGAGATAAAGTGGAAAAAAGGGAGGACAAAACCGCCGAAAAGCTGGCTCGATACTTATGATAATGCGGAGTATAAAATTATATCCAGAGATAACTATCTCGAGTTTATTACATGACTTCCTTTATTTTAATCGTATATTTTTATTTTCTTTTATATCTTCAGGGGACAAACTACGTTATTAATATGCCATAATTCATAAATATCTAATATGGGACATTCTACAACGTATTGAATTTTCGGTGTTATGTTGATTTATTGATTGAAGAAAAATTCATATATCAACTTGCAATTACAATGCTTTAAGTTCTCTTCAGTTTCTCAGCTTTTGTCCCTTCGTGGGGGTTATTATGAAACACGACTCAGGGAAAGTCAATAAAAAATCGGGCAGTTAACAAGGCGTTCCGGCCCGTAGTTTTGTTGCATGGTATACCCGCTTGCCGAGCAAAGCCCCCGACTTATTGGGGGCGGTGTGGAGAGCAGGGGAGAAAAACCCCCGAGTATGCAATTTTATGCGTAAGCCAATCTGCCCTTGGGTACAGGTATGGGACGTTTAA
Organism: bacterium BMS3Abin06; assembly: GCA_002897895.1. Classification (GTDB taxonomy): domain Bacteria; phylum Nitrospirota; class Thermodesulfovibrionia; order UBA6902; family UBA6902; genus BMS3ABIN06. The sequence continues at coordinate 16,793 of BDSY01000060.1, read as the reverse complement.
GTTCTTTTGCAGTCTCTATCCATTCTTGAATAATGATTTCAACATTGGTAAGAGCTTCCTGGTAGGTCTTTCCATCCGCAGCACATCCCGGGAGTTCCGGAACTTCAGCAATGTAAGCTTTATCCTCTTCGCTCCAGTAAATTATTATTTCATATTTACTCATTTCCCTTTGCTCCCAACTTATACTTTAATATTATATTCCGAACCTGTTTAACCTGATACGGTTTAGATTTACTCCTTTTTGGTTGCAGGTTAAGTATTTCTTCAATATTATCTTTAGAAATATATGATGACTTCCCCGTATCCTCTCCTCAAATCCAAAACACTTCAATAAACTACATAATCCATCAAATGGGATATTCGCATCAGCAGAACCCCTTAAAATCCGGATTAACAGTTTTTCATGTTTACTCATTCTGTTTATCAATTATACTATGAGGCATGATAATTATGAAATCTTTGCAGATTAAAACAAGGGCGTAAATTATTTTCTATTAACACTTGAACTTCCCATATTTTGTTCATTTTGTGTCAAAATCTTACTCTGCTCACGCCGCTTTAGATTACTCTCCTTTTTTGCGTCAGTCTTCCTCCCCCAATAGGCACCACTACCCTTTTTAGGACCAGAGTGTTCTGTCTTTTTTACTTCGTAGCCCATTTCCTCTTTTTTCTTTCTTTTGCAAACAGATATTCTATAGAAACTGCGTTATTAATATGCTATAAATCATAAATATCTAACAGGGGATATTTACTCAGCTTTTGTCCCTTCGTGGGAATTATTATGAAACACGAATCAGGGAAAGTCAATAAAAAATCGGGCAGTTAAGTAAGCATTCAGTTACGCCTGCCGGAAGGATGTAAAATTTATCAATTTCAAGCAAAAGCAATATATCAATAACACTAACTTTAAGTAGATCCAAAGGAAGACGCTCCCTGCGAAATATAAGGAATTCTTATAATCTCATTCTTTCTTGACAAATGCCGGTGGTAATATTAAAATTTATAGAATTTCTTTACTCCCAAACATTTCCAATCAGGAGGTATATATATGAAATTAGTTGCTTTTGTGAGTGATTACAGGATGTCTGTCGACACCCTGGACCGGTTGAAACCTGAAAAATTAGGTATAATTCTTGTTCAAAACGGTGTTTATCATGCCACCACGAAGGAAAACGGCAATCCTTCGTCCCTCCTGAACTACTCTGCCGATTATTTCGTTCTTCAGGAAGACCTTGAAACAAGGGGATATACAAGCTCGGATGTTGACGGCAAGGTTAAAGTTATATCACTTGGTGATGTTGTTGACTTAATATTTAATGACTACGAAAAAACTGCTTGGTTATAGGAGGTTAATCAGATATGGGAAAACTCACGATTGGTTGTTTTGCTTCACTTATCGGGTCAATGAACCTTGATTTTGCTGTAAAGCTGTCTGGCGCGGCATTAGAGAAAGGCCATAAAGTCGACCTCTGGGTCTCCGGAAACGCTACAATGCTTTCAATCGAAAAACAGAGGGAGTTCAAGGACTATTCTTCTCTTGAGAAGCCCTTAAAAGAGCTGATGGAAAAAGGACTCAAGGTAACTGCCTGTGAGGCCTGTGCAGAAGCCAGGGGCTATCACAAAGAAAATACAATGGAAGGCGTTCAAAGATTCAGCATGGACTGGTACCTTGCAAGCACTTTTGATGCTGACAGAGTCCTGCATATAGGAGGTGAATAATAATGGCAACTACAAAACTCGGATTTGTTGTTCAGAGACCCCCGTATAAGAGTGAAAACCCGAAACTTGCTCTTACACATGCTATTGCTTCTCAGAGTGTTGAAATTTATCTTGAAGACGGCGATCTGGTTACGGCAGACATTGCCTTTGTCGGTGACGGCGTCCTGAACTGCAAAAAGGACCAGAAGGCGTTGGAGACTTACGGTCTCTCAAGCACTGAATCGCATATTAAAATGTCTCTTCTCCTTGACCTTAATGTCCTTGTTTGCAAGGAAGACCTTGAAAAATTCGGTATGACCGAAAACGATATTGTGATCGATGCAGAGGAATTCGGGGCGGAAGTTGAGGTCAAGGTAGTCCCTTTTGATGAAATAAGCAAGATGATGGAAGAAATGAACCATCTCCTTTTCTTTTAAAAATAAATCAGATACAGGAGGAAATAATGGCCGATTTAAAGTCACAGGAACCAACACAGGTCCTCGATGTGCTCGGAAGAGTTTGCCCTTACCCGCTGGTACTCACAAAGAAGACCATGGAGAAGGCACCAGGGGGAACGCTGCTGAAGGTGCTTTGCGATGCACCCGCATCCGCTGAAGACACAATCCCCAAATACGCCGAAAAACAGGGATTCGAGTTTGACTCTGTAAAAGTTGAAGATAAAGGATATTGGGAGCTTTATCTGAAAAAGGCTTAAGTACCGTCAAAATGGAACTAAAAAAGGCGTCCCGATTTCGGGACGCCTTTTTTAACTCGATTTTAAGGCTACATCTCGGTTACTGTGATTGCATCCTGTGGACATGATTCCACACAGGTTAAGCAGTTGGCACAGTCAGCAGCCTGATAAGGGTCCGACTTTGCATCGGTAATCTGAAAAACTTCTGACGGGCAAAGATTAACACATTCTTCACAGCCGTCGCATTTTTCAGTATCAACTTGAACATCAATCATTTCTTTTTACTTCCTCCTCTCATTGATTTAATTCTGAGCTCCTTTTTGATAGCACTGGTATCAGGTGATTTAGAGTTCTTTAAGGTATTTCAACGTATTCCGGGACCAAACAATGAAATTTATTTAATCCGGCTGCACCATTGGTTATTCAATATTTTATACTTCGCCGACAGCAGGAGTCAACTTCTCCTGCGGAGTATTTTATTCGCCGCCTGTAATCAACCCGACGCCCACATAGCTATGGCAGTTATTGCAGGAGGTGTTCTGGTCATGGCAGTCAAGACAGAGCTCCTCCTCGTCCTCGGTCTCTACTATGAGGGCCGGATTATTTGTTCCGGTAACGAAATTCGGGTGATTTGCCTTCCAGAAGTCAAGCCCTTTAAGACTGCTTGTGAATATTGAACCGACAACCGGTATCCCGGCGTACGGGCTCACAAGTTCTTTACCTTCAGAGGTTGTATTGGCTGTATGGGACTCAGGGGGCTCCTCTGCATCTATTACTATTGCCATCGGCCCACTGCCGCCCTTAACCGGCTTGTCCACCTTCTGGCATCCTGATGCCACTAACAGCAATAACAGAAGAGGCATCATAATTTTGAGCTTTGAATTTTGAATTTTGAATTTTTTCATTATACCCCCTCCTTTGCACCGAGTACTATGGCATTGCCGACAAGCTGATGAATTCCGCCGACTTCTTCCATCTCAATTCCGTAATAAGGAAATATCTTTGTAAACTGCGCCTTGCATATAGCACATATCAGAGCAAAGAAGTTTACGCCATTGGAGTCTTTGACCCTCTTCAATGCCTGCATCCTCGGCATAGCGCCCTTCACCCTGACCTCTATAAGCTCATCCGTCAGTACACCGCCGCCGCCGCCGCAGCAGAATGTCCGTTCTCCGATAGTCTCTTCAGCCATATCAACAAATTTATTGCATGCGGCATTAATCAGCTCTCTGGGTATCGTAAACTGGCCTCCGGGTTCATTGCCTATCCTGGATGCCCTTGCAACATTGCATGAGTCATGAAAAGTGACCGAAAAATCGTCATTAGCCGTTTTATCTAATTTTATCGCGCCTTTCTTTACCAGATCAAGTGTATAGTCACAGATGTGCTGGGGCACATTGTAATTCGGGTCAAGAAAATCAAACGGACCGTTAAGCGTATTACTGAATGAATACAGCACCCTCCACGCATGGCCGCACTCTCCGGCAATAACGCGTTTTACTTTTAAATCCCTTGCCGCATCCCATATCCTCTTGTTAATTGTTTTCATGTGGTTATAGTTTCCGATAAACATGCCGAAGTTCCCACCTTCAGAGGCATGGGAACTGAGCGTCCAGCTGACCCCAGCCTGGTGAAAGACCTTGGCATAGCCTTCAAGAGAGAATATATGAGGTTCTGCAAAAAAATCAGCTGACGGAGTTACAAGCAGGATGTCGGCGCCTTCAACATCCAGTGGCAGTTTTACATCTACCCCTGTTTTCTCCTGTATCTCTTCCTCAACAAAATCAAGCGTATTTCTGAGGGCAGGACCGGGCATCCCGAGATTGTTGCCGATGGTCTCGGCCTTGTTGATAATTGCAAGGTTATATTTGGAACCTATACCGATAGAATCCAGTATCTCCCTTGCAGCCATTGTAATCTCGGCCGTGTCAATTCCATAAGGACAGAATACCGAGCAGCGCCTGCATTCCGAACACTGGTAAAAGTACGTAATCCACTCCTCAAGGAGTTCATCCGACAATTCCCTGGCAGCAGCCAGACCACCGAAGAGCTTGCCGGAGGTCGTGAAGTACTTCCGGTAAACACTCCTCATTAATTCCTGCCTGTAAACAGGCATGTTCCTCGGGTCCCCCGTACTCAGGTAATAGTGGCATTTGTCGGTACAGGCGCCGCATCTTACGCATATGTCAAGGAATACCCGCACTGATTTGTACTTTTTCAGGATATCACCCATTTTTGCAAGAAATTTTACTTTCCAGTCTGCTGATTTTTCGGCAGGAAAACCGACTTTCCCCATCAACTCTGCATTTGCAGGAAAAGGCTTGATCCCACTGGTTGCACCTAACGTAACCTTTGGTGTTATTATTTCTCCTGTTAATTCCGGAACTTTAAAATCTGCCATATTTGCTCTCCTCTCTGCGAGTCATAAACTGTTATGCCCAGGGAGTCACGTGTCTGACTTCCCTTGGATTATCAACCTGCGCCCGAGTCGGACTGATCAGTATGCCCCATGCATGCATTAATTTGCTGAACGGGAAATACACGAGAAGAATCAGAACCAGACTGAAATGTATCAGAAACATAGGACTATCCGGTAGTTGAACAGGGCTGAGGGTAAGCAATCCTAATATAAAGGCCTTCACGTCAACGAGATTGGTCCTGGCAAAATATTTCAGCAGCAGTCCTGTTGATCCGATTGCTATGATTAACCCTAACACAAAATAATCTGCGAAAAGCGTTATTGTTGCGAGTCTGTCATTGAGAAACCGCCTGACGATCAAAATCAGCAGGGCTAACGGAAAGACGAGGCCTGCCCAGATTCCGATCTGCTGGAAAAACATTATACACTCAGGGACAGGATAGGTAAAAAATCTGAGATGCCTTAAAACTATCAGCAAAAAACAGACATGAAACACCCATCCGCCAAGCCATAATATCTTTTCTGTAATACCCCCCTTCAGGAGGCTTCTAAAGAAAAGCACCTCGGGTATGAGTCTCACAACAACACCCATGGATGTCTTTGGAGCAGGCGTAGTCGGAATCTTCAGTGGAGACGGTGTTTTGAAATATAAGACAACTTTGTTTAGAAAACCTAAGACAAATACAGCCGCGGCAATATACGCGAGGAGGTTAAAGACACTGCTCAGTCCATTCATACAAAGGCCCCCTTTTTTATCTCATCACTCTGATGTTTTAGAATTGAGATAGCCCACATTTTGTGGGCTATCCGGGTTCATTTTTTTGAATATTAAATTTTATTTTTTTATACGCAACCGGTCGGCTTCGGAAGTCCGGCATATCTGCATGCCTGCTTTGCAGGACCGGCAGGATAGAGCTCATAGAGATATTTTGTGTTGCCCTTCTCCTTCCCGTACTTCTTGGCAAGCTCCTTGGTAAGGATCTTGATCATCGGAGCGATCTGGTACTTCTCAAAATAATCTCTGAGAAACCTGATCACTTCCCAGTGTGCATCGGATAACTCAAGATTGTCCTGTTTTGCCATTTCTGCTGCTATACCTTCGTTCCATAGGGACCAATCCATAAGGTAACCTTCTTCATCGACTTCATAAGTTTTTCCTTCAAATTCCATAGTTGGCATTATACGACTCCTTTCAATATAAGATTATCGGCATCGCCTTTATCAAGCGGAAGTTAATTCAGGAAATATTCCTGCATAGATTTAACAGACCTAAAGACAGATTTGAAAATATAATATAAATCCCCCTTCCCGGTCAAATAAAAAAATCTTATACAGCGTTTATCTTCGTTAATAAATCCCGATACTCTCTATCCCTCTGTATTTTTATCATTTATCAGCCTGACAAAAACAAGCTTGCCCGCCTTGCCGGCGCTGCTTCTTCTGCCGATTGTATTGGAATGTATGTCATAATCGTAGTCTGCAGACTCGTATGCTTCCGGATTCATGGACAGGGCTTTATCTATATTGCCTTTACACACAAATGTCAGGGCATCCATAAAGATTTCACCGAGGTTATGAGCCGTGCGGTCAAGCACATATATTGCGCCGCAAATGCATATTCCCCCTGTAAAATCCATTGCCCCTATATTAATTTCTACCGGGCCTGCCAGATAATTATCGCAAAACGGACATTGTAACGGTCTTGCTCTCGCCATAAAAAAATTCTCAGGAGACACAACGCTGTCTTCACTCTGTGCCTTTGTGCCTTTGTGCCTCAGTGCCTTCTTTATATCTCTCTGCACATCTCACCAGCCCATCCGCCCACTCAGGTGATCCAACAGCGTGAAGGTGAGTATATGCAGCAAGGACATTTTTATAACACATACCGTCTTTATTATCAACTATACCCTTGCCGCGCCTTACATTAAAGGCCATGGAAACACCATTCCCCTCAATTTCAAGAACCCTGGAGTAATGGAATTCATGTCCCCTGAAGACACTTTTTGGAGGAAAATACGGATTTGTATTTTCAACCTCCACAATTGTATATCCATGTGCCTGGGGTTTCCTTTCCAGGCCAAAAATTATCGGCAGCGCTCCAACCATGGGATATGTCCTGCCTTCCAGGATCAGGCTTTTACCCAGATACATGAGGCCGCCGCACTCAGCATAGACAGGGAGTCTGTTCTGTACCGCCTCATAAAGAGAATCCCTGAATCTTTTATTTTCAGCTAAGGCTATGGCATGGGTTTCAGGAAAACCTCCGCCGATATAAAGTGCATCTATCTCCGGGAGTTTACTCTCTTTCAGGGGGCTCACCTCTATCAACCGTGCCCCCCTTTTCTCAAGCTCTTCAAAATTCTCCTGGTAATAAAACTGGAATGCAGAGTCCCGTATCACGCCGATCCGTGGTTTGTTGTCCGTTGTCCGTTGTCCGTTACTGACCGCTGACGGCTGAGCGCTGATAGCTGTTTTTAAGGTTCCTGCATTTTCAGCGACTCTCAATATTCCATCCATGTCAAGATATTTTGCCCCTATCTCTGCGGCAAAGGCAATGGAGTCCTCAGTGTCCTTATGCTCCTGAAAGGGAGTCAATCCCATATATCTCTCGGGGAAAGGGTCTTTTTTCAGTCTCGGGATAGCGCCCAGCACCGGCAAATTACATCTTTCTGTTATTGCCTTTTTGATTAATGATTCCTGCCTGTCTGTCGCAATCCTGTTCAGTACCACGCCCTGGATTGAAACGCCCGGGTCCATTTTCTGACATCCTAAAACCAGGGCGGCAATTGTGTTTGTCGCCTTGGTGCAGTCAATAAGCAGTACCACAGGGGCATTCAAAAGTTTCGCAAGCTCGGCAGTGCTGTAAGTCCCTTCATGGTCAACTCCGTCATAAAGACCCCTGTTACCCTCAATTATTGCTATTTGTGAATTATATGAATGAGATACAAATGATTCAACGGTCTGTTCCGGAGACATCATGAACAGGTCCAGATTGTAGCAGGGAAGACCTGATGCCTTAGCCAGCCAGCCCGCGTCAATATAGTCAGGGCCTTTTTTAAACGGAGTTATCCTGAAGCCTTTTTCCCGCAGCAGGGCAACAAGTGACAGGGAAAGGACAGTTTTACCGCTCCCGCCTCTCAGGCCGGAGACAACTATCCTTGGAATTGATTTATTTAACATATAAAGCGGGGATTAAATGCAACCCGGGAAAATTAGATTCTCAGGGGTCGGGGATCAGTTCATAGTCACAATAACCTGAACCCTGATCCCTGGAAACTGTTTCTGTATTTTATATCAATCCTTTTTCTTTGAGGTATTCTTCACTGGGGATCTCTACAGAGCTGGCGCCGCCGCCGTAGGAATACATCAGTTTTCCAACATTGATCATTTCCCTGAGGGCTTTCTTAACAGTGTCTTTGTCCAATTCTTCATTATCGGCAACTATCTTTTTGATCACATCTTTTTCTTTCAGTTTCTTTTTGCCCTTCATCTTCTGCATATATGCATATATTTGTTCCTGGATTTCTGCTTGTTCCATAATCTTCACCCCTTTTTTGATATTAAAAAATAAAGATCAGCATTCATAAACTAATGCTTTTAATTCAATTTGTCAAGTTAGAGAAAACTGCTCATAAAAACCGGCAAGCAGCCCGGACAGGCCTGGACTGCTTGCCGGTTTCGATTGTAATTCTAATACTTAAATGCTGCTGAGGACCTCATGGTGTCCCTCATGAACGTGAAGTCATCGATGTGCTGGAATGTAAATTCGATGCCGGTAAGTTTAAAGAACTCTTCCCAGCCGACTCTCTCAATCCATTCCCCGACTCTCTCATGCTTTCTTGCATTTTCCGCATATACGTTCAGGATGTTCTTGATCGCATCTACAACCTTCGGCCATCTCGGCGGCTCATTGTAGAAGAACGGGATAGCTAATTTGGAAAATTTCGGGCTGGTCCTCAGACTTCCGATTTTTCCGCCTACCACGATTGCCACGCCGTCTTCTTCCGGGTTGTGAATATTGATTGGAGGACAAACGGTGAAGCAGTTTCCGCAGTACATGCATTTCTCTTCATTGATGGTGACTGATTTGGTTTTCGGATTCGGCCTGATAGCTGATGTCGGGCATGATCCGACGGTTGTCGGAATTTCACACATTTTCGCTACATTCTCATCATCAATTACCGGGACTTTTCTGTGCACTGCAACAACAGCTATGTCGGAAACATGAACCGCTCCGCACATGTTAACACAACATGCAACTGCGAGCCTTACCTTGTTCGGGAGCTCTTTTGTTGTAAAGTACTCATGAAGCTCGTCCATCATGGCCTTAACAAGCCCTGAAGCATCCGTACATGCACCGTGGCAGTGCACCCACCCCTGGGTATGAATAACATTACTTATACGGGGACCGATGCCGCCGATCATGTAGCCCTTCTCTTTCAGCTCGGCTACACACGGATCGAGTTTAGCTTTATCTGATATAAGCAGCTCAATATTGTTTCTCGTTGTAAAACGGAGGTATCCGTCGCAGTATTTCTCTGCAAGATCACAGACCTCGCGGATTGTCTCAGTGCTCAAGAGCCTTGGAGATGCGACCCTGACAGTATAGAGCTCATCACCGCTCTCTGCCACATGTACCATTGTTCCGGGGCTCAGGACTTCATGATATTTCCATTTGCCGTAATTATTCTTGATTACAGGGGGCAAAAACTTTTCATAATGCGGTGGTCCTACATCTGTTTGTCTCTCTGGTAATGACATTGATAATTCCTCCTTTATCTTTATCTAAAATTTAATTTATTTTTCAAAATCACTTTCAGACCAGAAGAAGAACGGGTCTTTCCTCGGCTCCTTGACCTGCTGCGGCTGAGGAGCAACGCCTATCGCCTCAAGAAGCGGTCTCATGCCTTTGACCTCAATAAGTTCACCAAGTCTCTCCCTTGGTTTTGCATTGTCATCCCACCACTCTATGATATTCTCGGTGAGTTCCGTTAATTCCTCGTAAGGCGCTTCAGCTTTAATAAAAGGCACAAGAACCCATGAAATAAGCGAACCGACAACAATAGGGGCCTTACTTCCTACAAGGATTGACGCGCCCTTCTCTTCACCCGGCCTCAGGGCCTTTGTCATCTTTGATATGCAGTGCATGCACCTGCTGCACTTTTCATTATTGATCTTAAGCTCCCCGCCTTCATAAGTCATACACTCAGTGGGGCACATGCCAACGATCTCTTTCTGAATGTCCATGCCGTTGTCAGCGTAGTTCTTGACCTCTGCCTGGTCTATACGGATATCGCCCTTCCATGTACCGATGATCGAGAGGTCTGCACGGGCAATAGCTGCAACACAGTCACAGGCACAGCCTGAAACCTTGATCTTGAACTTGTACGGAAATGCAGGCCTGTGCAGCTCATCCTGGAAGTGCTGTGTAAAATGGTTGCAGATATCCATTGCATTGATATTTGCCCACTCACAGCGTGCCTGGCCGATACAGCAGCTCGGCGTCCTCATGGCTGATCCTGAACCGCCGAGGTCCCAGCCGCGTGAAGAGTATTCGGCAAAAAGAGGTTCAAGCGCGTCGGTTGTTGTTCCGAGAAGGACAAGGTCACCGGTGGAGCCGTGCAGGTTGGTAAGACCGCTTCCGTACTTGTCCCAGATATCACATATTTCTTTTAATGCCTCGGATGTATAAAAGAAACCGCTCGGCTGGTTTATCCTGTAAGTATGGAAATGGGCAACGCCCGGAAACTCTTCAGGCAGGGAAGAATATCTTCCGATAACTCCTGATCCATATCCTAAAACCCCGACAATCCCGCCGTGTTTCCAGTATCCGCGTTTGGTCTGAAATGATTTCTCCAACTGGCCTAACTCATCTTCCGCCATCTTGCTGTTTTTTGCGGCCTTCTTTATTTCAGTAACGAAACTGGGCCACGCTCCTTTTTCCAACTCGTCCAGCATTGGTGTTTGATACTTAGCCATTTGAACCTCCTTTTTCTTTTTTCCCCTGATGAGATGACAAGGGAGTATTTTAATTGAAAACTATAAAATCAAGAATCCCCTTTTTATTTTAAGGATGCTTTTCTTGAATCTAACTAAGGGTTGCACAGAAAAAAGGTTTTTCATAGTAGTACATATATCATTTCAACGTCAAATAAAAAATATTAATTCGCTAATCACTTAAATTTATTTATTTAATATGCAGCAGGTAAAAAAATCAAAACTAAAGAAAAAGTTGTTTTTTGAAATGGATTTTTGCTATATTTATCCCGATGACTAAAAGAAAAGAATTGATTTCCTACATCCAAAAACATTCCTTCAAACAGAGCAGCAGACCGATTTACAAATTGTCATCAGGCAAAAAAAGTAAATTTTATTTTAATTTAAAAACCACTACCTATTCATCAAAGGGACAATATCTTACAGGCAGCCTTGTTTATAAGAAAATTCAGGAACTTAAGCTGAAGCCTGAAGCAATCGGCGGATTAACTCTCGGGGCCGATCCCATCGCTACATCAACGGCATACCATTCATACGGGAAAAAGATTCCATTAAATGCCTTTGTAATAAGAAAAGAGCCTAAAGAGCACGGCATGAAACTTCAGATAGAAGGCAGTGTCAAGGCAGGAGAGAGGGTGGTTATTGTCGATGATGTAGTAACAACAGGGCAGTCGACTATTAAAGCGATTAAACTTGCGGAAAAGGCAAAATTAAAAATCATCGCTGTTATTATTCTGCTTGACAGGTGTGAGCAAAACGGGAAAGAAAATATTGAAAAGTGCGGGTATCCCGTATATTCTATTTTATCCATTAAAGATTTTATTTAATATAGTCTGTGTATAAACTGCTATTTTTTATTTTTGTCATGCCCGAAATCTTTAATCGGGCATCCGGAATTCATTAAAAGACTGGATTCCGGCTTAAGGACTGCCGGAATGACAGACAGACACTTTAATCTTGCTGATTTACTGCGACTTTCCCACCTTTGCCCCTTCAACAAGGATTAAAACAAAAACAATTGTGAACCCGGCCAGCAGGCCGAACACATTGACTGTTTTGTAATAGATGAGAGCAAAAATAGCGGCAAACAGGGCCAGCAGCCGGGTCATACTCAGAAAGACCAGCTTGACAGTGGCCTTTCCCGTACCGACAAGCCCTTCAACATTTTTCGTGAGCTGTCTCAGATTAATAATCCCGAACAGCCAGCCTAACAGAATTCCAAGAGGCAGTTTTTGAGATTCAACAAAAAAAGCCGCTACGGCAGTTGCGGGCAGGACAATAAAAATGCTCTTTTTGATTACCCTCTTCAGAATTTCCATCTGCCTGCCTCAGTCTTCATTCTTCTCCTCTGCTTTCTTGGCAATCCTGAACAAAAACCTGAACCCCGCAAAAATACCCAGAAACGTGAGCACAATGGTAAACCACGGATAAGTATTCAGATACCTGTCAAGCACCCAGTAACCGAGGGCAAAACCCACGAACGTACTCACAACCATATTGATCCCGACAGTGCTTGCTACACCGATGTAGCGGATAAACTCTCTTTTTTTTTCTTTTTCCTTCCCGGTACCTGGCTCTTGCATAGGGGAATTATATCAGATTTAATGACAGAGGCACAAAGCAGCAAAAGGGACGAATAAACTCTGTGCCTCTGTGCCTTTGCACCTTTGTGCCTGTTTCTTTTATAATCATCTATGCTTGAAGCAATTATACTCGGTATCATCCAGGGGCTTACGGAATTCCTTCCTGTAAGCAGTTCCGCACATCTTATTATATTCCCATGGTTTTTTAACTGGCAGGGGATTGTAAACACTCTCAGTTTTGATATAGCGCTTCACTTCGGGACCCTTTTTGCACTGCTGATTTATTTCAGAAAAGACTGGATTGAATTATTAAAGACCCTGCCTCAAAAAGACGGGCTGATCTGGAAACTCGTTATAGGCACTATTCCCGCAGCAGTTGCAGGCGTTTTGCTTCATGACTGGGTCGAACAGAACAGAAGCCCTCTCCTCATTGTCTTTACTCTCTGTCTTGTATCAATATTCATGATTTTATCTGAAAGGAATTATAAGAAACCGGATCGTTCAGGGATTGAGAAAATTAACTTTAAAAGCGCATTCTTCATCGGTCTTGCCCAGGCGTGCGCCCTTATCCCCGGAGTTTCAAGGTCCGGGATTACGATTGTAGCCGGACTTACAAGAAATCTTAAAAGAGAGGACGCCGCCCGCTTTTCTTTTTTATTAGGCACGCCTGCAATTGCCGGAGCAAGCCTTCTTGAACTGAAAAACATGGCAGGGGCAGAGAGCCTTGAACTCGATATCTTCATGATCGGCATTACCGTATCGGCAGTCGTCGGGTATTTTGCAATAAAGTATCTGATGCTCTTCCTGCAGAATTACTCTCTGCGGCCTTTTGCCTATTATCGTTTTTTACTTGCTTTTGTTATCATACTCTCTATGTGGATTAATGCTTAGCTGGTCCATATATTATTCAAAATGACAGAGATAATGTGAATAAACAAAAGTGGCAAAGACGCAGAGGCACAAAGGCACAGAGAAAGAAAACATACTTTGTGCCTTTGCAACTTTGTGCCTTTGTGCCTGATTAGTTATGGAGCGGGGCAGCAGGATAAAAGAAGAAATCAAAGGTGTCCTTGCTATTCTTGCGGGTCTTGTCATTGTCATAAGCCTTATAAGCCATAATCCCTGGGATCAATCATTTTCAACAGAGAGCCCGGAGTTAAGAAACCTGCTCGGTGCCTTTGGTTCCAATCTCTCCGACATACTCCTGCAGACCGTGGGACTGGCCTCTTATCTCATCCCGGCAATTCTCATTATCTCCGGATTAAGAAAGGTCTCTGGCAGGTCAACCCCTCGCAATAAAGCCGTATTTATCGCCTCATTCATTATCCTGATACTCTCGACTTCATCGCTCCTTACAATTATTTTCAGCCCTCATTCAGGCGGAACTGCCGGCATATTCAGCACAGGCATAACCCTGAAAACCGTTTCAACCACCGGCTCATATCTGCTGTTTACAACCCTGACGCTTGTTTCACTCATGTATCTCATACAGTTTTCTCTTGCAAATTTATTTGTGACCATCAAAAACAGGATTTCATACGCCTCAAAAGCCGTCTCTTCCGTCAAATTAAAAAACAAGGTGGAAAAACAGCCGCATATTTTAGAAGAGGCCGAACCGTATGAACAGGAATCTCTTCCCCTTACCTTTAACGATACAAAATCCGGGCCGGCAAAAAAAACCGTTTCAAGACCGGCAAAAAAAATATCCTCCGAGTATGAACTCCCCGGAATTAATCTCTTAAATGACCCGCCCCCTTCAAAATCCAGACCCCCAAAAGGTGAGCTGCTCGAAAGATCCGGGCTGCTCGAAAAAAAACTCCTGGACTACTCAGTAGAAGGCAAGGTCACTTATGTGTCGCCGGGGCCGATTGTAACGATGTTTGAGTTTGAGCCTGCGCCGGGCATCAAGATAAGCAAGGTCATGTCCCTGTCAGACGACCTTGCAATGGCCCTCAAGGCAACCAGCATACGTATCTCCCCGATACACGGCAGGTCGACACTCGGGATTGAAGTCCCGAATAAAGAGAGGGAAGACGTCTTTCTGAAAGATATTATCGCAAATGAATTTCATAAGAGCCATTCAAAATTGACCCTGGCGCTCGGCAAGGATATTTTCGGGGTACCGGTCATGGCCGACCTGAGCAAAATGCCCCATCTTCTGATCGCAGGCGCCACCGGCTCCGGCAAGAGCGTGGGTATGAACAGCATCGTACTGAGTCTCCTTTTCCGGGCAACACCCAAGGAAGTTAAGATGCTTATGATAGACCCCAAAATGCTTGAACTCTCTGCATATGAAGAAATCCCGCACCTGTTAATGCCTGTTATCACACTGCCCAAAGAGGCCTCAAATGCACTGAAAAGGCTGGTCTTTGAGATGGAGCGGCGTTACAGGCTGCTGGCGGAATCAGGGGCGAGAAATATCGAGGCTTACAATAGAAAACGCTCCAGGCCCGCCTCTGATACAAATGGTGATGACAAAGAACACCTGCCCTATATAGTTATTTTTATAGACGAACTTGCAGACCTTATGTTTGCCTCCGGCCGTGAGGTTGAAGACTCCATTGCAAGACTTGCCGGAATGGCGCGGGCAGCAGGCATCCATCTGGTTCTTGCAACCCAGAGGCCGTCCGTGGATGTGATAACAGGAATAATCAAGGCAAACTTTCCTTCAAGGATATCTTTCCAGGTCTCTTCAAAAATGGACTCAAGGATAATTCTCGACACCTACGGCGCTGATCAGCTTCTCGGAAAGGGCGACATGCTTTTCACCAGCCCCGGAAAGAAGATTAAAAGAATCCACGGCGCCTATGTAAGCGAAGAAGAGATAAGAGACGTGGTGAATTTTATAAAGGCCCAGGCCGGACCGGATTACACATTGTTTGAAGACCTTACAGCAGAACCGATTGAAGAATCAAATCAGGAGAACAAGGATGAGCTCTACTCCCAGGCAAAAGAGATCGTCCTTTCCGCAGGCCAGGCATCAATATCATACATCCAGCGCAGGATGAAAATAGGTTATAACAGGGCGGCAAGGATTATGGAAGCACTGGAAGAAGAAGGCATTGTCGGGCCCCCGGGCGAGGCGGGAAAACCAAGAGAAATTATCAGGAGGAGTTAGTGGGGAAAGGAAAGGCACAAAGGCACAAAGGCACAAAGACACAAAGTGACTTCTACGGCTTTTTTTCAGTTTTTATATTGTTCATTATTAATTGTTCATTGTTCATTGCCGTTTCCGCTGCTTCTGCGGCTGACGTTGACGGGGTGGTTGACCGGATGCAGAAAAAGTTTGCCGGGATTATTGATATCAAAGGCACATTTGTGCAAAAAAGCTATATAAAAGACATCGAACAGACCCAGGAATATTCAGGCACATTTTTCATTAAAAAACCTTCCCGGATGATGTGGGAATATGCGGCCCCCCGCGATGAAAAAGTCATAATCAATAACCTGGACACCTGGATTTACAAAAAATCGCAGAACCAGGTAATCAGGACAAAATTCAGCAAAGAGGCCTACAGCCAGGTGCCTATAGCGCTCCTCGGAAGCCTCGAGAATATCAGTGCTGATTTTGACATTACCATGCCGGAGGAAAATGCCCTTCAACTCGTGCCGAAACAAAGGGTCGGTTTCATAAAAACGATTGTTCTGGAAATCACTCCAGGGGAAATGCCGGTAAAGATGTTCACGATTTTCGACACTTACGGCAACATTATCATGATCAAGCTCAGGGACGTTAAAATAAATCCCGGGCTCGATGATTCATTGTTCATATTTAAGACACCTCCGGGGGCAGAGGTATTTGATCTCGGTCAATAAAGGAAGGCACAAAGTGGCAGAGGCACAAAGGCACAAAGTAAAAACCTTCAGGGATTTAATTGTATGGCAAAAAGCCATGCAACTGGTAACTCAGATTTACTTAATAACAAAAGGCCTGCCTAAAGAAGAGATTTACGGATTAACTCCACAAATAAGAAGAAGTTCTGTCTCAATCCCAAGTAATATAGCAGAAGGATATGGCAGAAATTTCACAAATGACTACATCCGTTTTCTCCAAATTGCAACCGCCTCTTTATATGAACTGCAAACTCAATTAGAAATCTGCCTGAATTTAGAATATTTGTCAAAGCAAATATTTAAAGAATTATATGAAAAAAGCAGAGAAATAGAACGAATGATCAGTAGCTTAATAAGAAAATTGACTCCGGACAAATGAACTTTGTGCCTTTGTGCCTCTGCTCCTTTGTGCCTGATTTTAATTAAAAAATGCCTCCGAAAAGAAAACGGATTAAACGGAAAAAGAAGAGTTATCGTATCATATTGGTTCTGCTCCTGATTGCAGCAGGTATCTTTTTATTCATCAGGGAGCCCGGCAAGGAAGATATCAATAAAAGCCGTGATGAGA
>BDSY01000059.1 GCA_002897895.1 bacterium BMS3Abin06 | reverse complement strand
AATACCCCCTTCAAATTGCCATGGGTCTCAAAAATGAATTTTGTTATTACTCTTAAATGACTCCCTCATTATGCTATCTTTCGATGCTATATGTTAGTTTAATTACTTACGTGAAAATCCAGGTTAGTGCCACGAATAACATTTATGAGTTTACTATTATCTTTAATGTATTCTTCGGCTTTCTTTTTTGCGTTTTCTAATTCATCGTTCATTATTATCTGCTGATCCTTTCTATAATGATAACGCCGTAATAACCTACCACGGCACAGGCAGTAAGATTATGATAACAGAAAAACATAGAAAGGCAACAGGGACTCAAAAAAGTGACCTGACAAAGTCGTTAGGTTCATTATTTTGTTAGGCTTTTTATTTCTCATTTCTCAAGCGTAAAGAATTGACCCCATTGTGCTCATTGTCACCCCGTCAGCCTTCATGTGGTTGTTAGGCAGTGATTATCATTATGTTAAATGTTTTCTTTGATTCCTATTTAGCGAAGCGGCTTATCACATATCGGACACTTGGTGCGGACAGAAAACATCCCTAAATTTTTACAGCTTGAACACACAAAATGACCTTTTTCACAAGTTTTGCCACCGCTTAAATCCTTTTTCTTTCCACAAACATCACAAACTCTTGTAGCCATATTTTAACCCCCTTTTGATAATGAGAAAGCTGATTTTGTTTTGTGAAAATTATACAGATTTAACTTTCCAATAAATAAAGGCAATTGTTTCCTATAATAAGAAGTTAACAATACCAATACCAGCTTCTCCACTATCAGCCATGATAAGGCCAACGTGTGTTGGACCACTCCAATATAAATGTAACCTTTCAAGAGTATAGACAAGCCCCAACTTTCATAATTTATTTTCATATCGATCAACCATTTTTCGGAGTTCCATATCGTCAGGTTTCAATTCAATAGCCCGTTTAAAGTGTCTTAATGCGTCTTCTTTTTTTCCTTTTCTTTGATAATCACATCCAATTGCAAACTGGGTTATAAATATATTATCAGACAATTCGATAGACTTCTTTAAATATTTTAATGATACAGAACGGTTACCAAGAGAACCTTCTATTAACGCTCGATATCCCAATGATAGTGATCTGAAATAAGAAATGCCGTTTCCATTTAAGTGTGCAGTTGAGTCAATCTGCTCAGCGTTGTTAATTTGTTTTATAGCTAAATTGACATTATTGAGCGCCTCATGAAAAGTACTCTTTCTTCTATTAGTTGTAGTTGAATCAAGTTGTGCATTTATACTATCTCTTGCGTCTTCCATCAGCTCATAATCAACATCTTTTAGATAAGATTTAGCAAGTTTTAAACTTTGTACAGCTTCATTAGTTTCCATTTTTTCTCCTCCACTAAATTTGGAATTGACAATATAGGTGGCTCTCACAATTGTGTAGGTGATGCCTAACGCCCAGGATGAGGAGCGTTGGAACCGTCTGCTCAATCCGTTTGTTGGCCAAACGTTGCACTATAAAAAACTATATATGCAGTGCGCTCCTCATCCTGGGCGTTGGCCTTTGCAACGCAAAGGCCAACCAGTTAGTATACAGATTTCTGTATACTAACAAAATCACAATAAAAAATATCAAACCATAAAAGTCAACAGACAGACAGGGGTAACAGATTTCTCTTGATTTCTATGTACTTACTATGTTTAAGTAGTTGTATATCACCCGTAATGCTTACCAGGTTGACGCAGCAGAGGCTAGTTCGGTTAGTGGGAGCGGTCCACGCTTGAGAGATATTGATAGCAAAGATTGAAATGCTGCCATTGGCGTTTGCCTACGATTGTAACGGAAGGTGTATTCATCAAGATAGCTTTGAAGATGTTTCGGATCGACGCCATGATGTGTGCCATTTAACCAGGTTTTCAGATTACCAAAGGCTCGATGGATATGAGGTAATCGTTTATGAGCAATCTGCTCCTTTCCTATCACCCTAACGTGGTGAATGAAATCTATCAGTGCGGCTTCTGAATACCCTGGCCAACCATCGGTGCGTATACGGCTTCCTGTCTCAGCATTTTCCTCAAGAAAATCGCCAAGCGTATCTTCACTGGCATCTGGAATTAGGGCCAGTCGAAGCCTTCCAGTTCGCTCTTTTTTCTTGCCGGAGTTTGATTGATAGACTAAAATCTCCACGGCACCAACAACAAGGCTTTTGTTTTCCGAAGCTGTAACCCCTCGACCTTTCTTACCTTTTGCAGGTCCACCGATAATAGTTTCATCAGTCTCGATTAAACCAGACAGTTTTGTTCGCTCATCATTTACCATTCCCTTCCGCAGACGATGGAGCATGTGCCAAGCTGAATCATAACTACCAATTCCCAAATGTTTTTGCAGCTGAAGCGCGCTCATTCCAGGAGTATGATTGGCAATCCAATAGGCTGCTTCAAACCATTTCTTAATCGGTATATGGGACCAATGCATTACAGTTTGAGCCATCGGTGAAAGCTGACGTCGACAGGACTTACATTGAATGGATTTTCTAGTTGAAAGAACTGTGTAGGTACTGCCACAGCAATGAGGGCACTTAAATCCCTCTGGCCATTTACACAATATCAAATATTCCAGACATCTTTGCTCTGTTGAAAACTGTTCGCGAAAATCCCACATCGTTTTTGGATATGCTGGTCTTGCCACTCAATCAGGATACTAAAAACATCTCTGATGCGTCAACCGGATAAGCATTCACCCGTTTTGTAATGATATACAGAAATCTGGATATCCACCATGCTTGATATTTCTCCTGTCACCTGTCTGCCATCTTCACAGGCAGGTAAAAACTCGTTTTAATGCACTTTTGGTAAAAAAGACAATCCCTGAGAAATGCCAGTATGAATACAGAAAGTGGCTGCGGTATTATATGGATTTTTGTCGTAAATATCATTTTTAGGAGTTGCAACAGGAAAGTCTCCAGCATTTCAGGTCTGGACGTCGTATATATAATATCTCAGTGCCTAACTTAGTATTTAAGCCTTGAAGAAAATGGTTTGGCTTGTGAACTTGTGAAGATTGGAACTATTATCAATATTTATACCATGTAGTTTCTATATAGTGTCTGTGTATAAACTGCTGTTTTTTGTTTTTGTCATGCCCGAAGTCTGTAATCGGGCATCCAGAACTCACTTAAAAGACTGGATTCCCGCTCAACAGATTGCGGGAATGACGGCTTGATGGTTATGTTTATACACAGACTCTATATAGATAATCGATCGATTTATCAGGCATCAGGACTGATTTCCTGACTGAGGGGGTGCATTTGCTATCAACTTATCAGCAAGATCAAGAAACCTGTCAGCATGTTCAAGCTGTTCCAGCGCTTCTTCCTTGTTCAGACCCGGAGCAATATCATAATCCCCAATATTCCGGCTGTCCTCCCCTTCAATAAGATAGCGATGAAATTCATGGGCCACACGGCCCGTCTTCACAAAGTGTTTTCCGAATGCAGATATAACTGCTGAATGCTTTGAAAATGAAAGCCCTTCGCCGAGAAGAAAGGCTTCTGCTATATAGAACATTGAATAATACGCACGAGAAACAGCGAAGTCATAAAAGCCTTTTTCAATAAGCAGCCGCGCTGCTTCCAGACTGTCTTTTGCTTTCTTAAGGAGCGCGGCCTGTTCAGGAGTCATACGAGAACGCCTTCCCTGTGGATGTTCAGAAGGAGCGGACTTCTTTCAGTCTCATACCGTTCGACAGAGACATACGTACAGGAAATAACGACGTCATGTGTAAGTGACAATTCGGACGTCATGCCGGCAGTTCTCGAAATCTCCCTGCCGGGACTTACAGAACCTTTCAAAACCACCAAAATATCTATATCCGATCCTGACACAGCATCACCCCGTGATTGAGAACCAAAGAGGATAACATGTTCAAGCCTCGCACCATAAATAACTTTGAGCTTGTCTCTAAGTTTCGTGATGACGGGTTGCAGAACAGGATTCATATACCTCCTCAGATTTAATATCTATGGTTATAGAAAATTATAAAACATAACAAGAAAAATATCCTGCCAGCAAAAAAGGGGCTGCGGGCTTATGCTGGTTTACGATTAAAATATTCCGTCTATCGTGAGAGTAAGTAAGACGCTTTTGGGAATACATGGCCTTTATCAGGTCTGGACGTCGTATATATAATATCTCAGACCTAACTTTGTATTTATGCTTAAAATAAAACAATTCTTCCTCAAAAGAGGATACTTAAAATTGTATTAAAACTGGTAACCGTTCACGGGTTATATTTGTCAGTATTCAACATTAAACACTGAAACGGAAAGACTGAAATCCCCTCTTGAGAGGGGTGCAGGGGTGTGTTTACAATGAATATCCTGCTGAAGTAAAAGGGTTCGCCATCCGGGAAACAACAGCACAGAACATGAAAGAAATTAGACCGGATAAAGACACACACCCCTTAATCCCCTCTCAAGAGGGGAAAACTGATAAACTGCCCCCTGCACCCTGTGAACGGTTACAAAAAAACAAGTAAAGGAGTGGCATAATAAGGCCATTATGGAAGCAAAAAAGCGGTCACTGCCTGACTTTATTAAGCTGTGTACGATCACTAAAGAGTGGGACATCCTTGCAGAACATATTCTTCAGGTAAAACATGATGAACTGGAATCGATCAGTCATTATACAACCGGAGAGCCTGCAAAAAAACTTTCAAAAAACTATCCAATAGCAGCGGCAAAACTTTATCGCGCCATGGGCATACGAATACTTAGCAGTAAAAAAAGCAAATATTACCATTATGCAATTGATCATTTTCAGAAGGCAAAAAATTTATATCAAAAATCTCAGTTAGAGGAAGAATGGATATCTATTGTAGAAAGTGTTCGAAAAGATCACTATCGAAAATACAGTTTCATAGGTGATTTTGAAAAAATAGTAAAGGGGCGTATTTCCACCCCGCCTTCTTTTTTAAAAAAAACAAAAGAGCAATGGAGGAAACGTATCTCATGAGCGAATATCAATTGGTTATTGGTTGTTCGGATGGACAGATATTGTATTTTTAAATAAATTTTGATAGCATTTTAAATCGACCATGGAAGATAGAGAAGCCAAATCAATAATTGAGGCCCTGCTTTTTATGGCAGGTGAGCCTGTAACTCTCGATACCCTCAGAAAAATAGTCGAGGTAGACAAGTATAATACCGAAAGACTCGTGAGAGAGCTTATCAGCGATTATTCCATAAGAAATCCCGGTCTGTTTGTTGTTGAAGTGGCGGAAGGTTTTCAGATGGTTACCAATCCTGCCTGTGCTCCGTGGGTCAAGAAGCTTCTTTCAACGGCAGTACCGAAAAAACTATCCCGGTCATCTCTTGAGACCATGGCCATAATTGCCTATAAGCAGCCGATTATCAAGGCGGAAATAGAGGCTATCAGGGGAGTTAATTCGGACGGCGTGGTCAAGACACTGCTTGAGAGGAGGCTTGTTAAAATACTCGGCAGAAAAGAGGTCCCTGGCAGGCCGCTGATGTATGGCACAACAAAAGAATTTCTCCAGTACTTTGGGCTTAAAGATTTATCAGAACTTCCAACGCTCAAGGAATTTGAAGAGGTTGACATTCCTGAGTTACCTGAAGCAGCGCCCGAAGAGGAGAAGGAAGAAACTGAGACTGAATCCCAGGTCCGGCAAGAAGATGCGAATTTGAGTATAGTTGAGCAGGATGAAGAAAGTGAAGTTCAGGAAGAGCGGATTCAGCCGCCCGAGTAAGCAAAAACCCGGGTACTGTCATTAATAAGCCCCGGAAAACAGGGATCAGAGACCCATTTCATATTCCCGGACTAATTCATCAATCAGCTTTTTTACCGGAATAATTTCTTTGCATCTGTATGCATTGGAGCCTGCAAATACGAAGCCTTCATCAAGGTTCCCTTCTGCTGCATTTGTCAGGGCCTTGGCAATACAGTAAGGAGCAGTTTTAGGATTGCAAGTTTTTAAACAGTGATACTTACAGGCAGTAGGAGTGGTTTTCCCCTTTTTAATATCCTCAACAAACTTATTTTTAATCACCCGGCCGGGCAAACCAACAGGACTCTTTATAATTACAATGTCTTCTTTTTTGGCGTTCAGGTACGCCTTTTTAAAATTTTCGTGAACATCACATTCATCTGTACAAACAAAACGAGTACCCATTTGAACACCTGAAGCGCCTAATTTAAGAAAATGGGCGATATCCTTACCGTCAAAAATTCCTCCGGCGGCAATGACCGGGATCTCCGGATCAAACGACTTTGCAAGCTTCAATACTTCAACGATTAACTCATCAAGTGCAGGGGCTTTTCCTTCAACCACATCCTGAAAGTCATATCCTATATGACCGCCTGCCCTGGCCCCTTCAACTATTACAGCATCCGGGAGCCTGTTAAAATTCCTTTTCCATTTATTACAGATGACTTTCAAGGCTCTTACCGACGAAACTATCGGGATCAGCTTTATATTTTTTTTCTTTACAAATTTCGGAAGCTCTAAAGGAAGCCCTGCCCCGGATATGATCAGATCAACATCCTCATCCACGGCAGTTCTGACCAAAGGTTCATAGTTGGAAAGGACTACCATCAAGTTCACCCCGATTATGCCCTTACTCATACTTTTAGCTTTTCTTATCTCTACCCTTAAGGCCTCATTATTAAGGGATTCAAATTCCGAGCCGGGCCTGTTTTCAAACTTTCCCAGACCAACGCCTGCAATCACCCCCACACATCCTTCATTGGCGACTGCTGCAGCGAGCCTGGAGCGCGACACCCTTACACCCATACCACCCTGTATAATGGGAGGATTAATTGTTAAGTCAGCTATTCGTAATACAGGTAATTTTTTTTCCATTTAAATTTCCATTATAAATTCTATATGTAAGATTCTGACAACTATTTAAAAAAAACTCTTTTATTAACATGGTAAAGTGGTAATCCATTATATAACTTTATCTATGAAATTAATTGCTCAAGCGCTTCTGGGGAATCTGCCCGGCATAAAAAAATCCTTTGGATAATGTATGACCTGTATGCATTCTGATTAAAGGAATGATTCACATATTTAACCTCAATTTTAACATTTCTGATCATTTTTTATCTCGAAACGTCTATGGGGAGTATAATTAATAAAAAAATTGAGCGTGTCCGGCGAAGGGGTTCTGCTCTGACCTGAATCCTTTATGCGGGGGTAAGGCAGGGAAGAGATTGCCGGGACATAGCTCTAAAATTTCTATCTTAACCGTGTATAATTGTGTTATCATTTATAGCGTGTTTCAATCGGAGAAAGGATTGTTCCATTCTGTTACAAATCAATGAAAGGTAAAGTCTACATAGTCGGTGCAGGCCCTGGTGACATCGGCCTTCTGACAGTAAAAGGTCTCAGATGTCTTCAAAAGGCGGATGTGGTGGTCTATGACTTCCATTTAAACGCCCAGGTATTGAACTATGTTAACCATGATGCTGAATTTATTTATGCCGGCAAGCGCGGCGGCCAGCACCATATGACACAGGACCGGATAAACCGGACACTTGTTGAAAAAGCCGGAGAAGGCAAGATTGTCTGCAGATTAAAAGGGGGCGACCCTTTTGTGTTCGGCAGGGGCGGGGAAGAGGCAGAGGTTCTGGCTGGAGAGGGCATTGAATTTGAGGTTGTTCCGGGCATAAGCTCGGCAATTGCAGCTCCTGCCTATGCCGGAATCCCTCTCACGCACAGGTCGTATTCTTCATCTCTGGCAATTGTCCCCGGTTATGAAGATGTTACAAAAAAAGAAAGCTCTATTGACTGGCCAAGGCTTGCAACCGGGGTGGGAACTATTGTGTTTCTCATGGCTGTCAGGAATATTTCCGTAGTCTGCCGCAGGCTTATTGAAAACGGCAGAAGCCCTGATACCCCTGTTGCAGTAGTACGCTGGGGTACAAGGGCGGACCAGACGACTCTTGTCGGCAACCTCAAAAACATTCCCGGTCTGGTAAAGGAAAACGATATCAAACCCCCTGCAGTCATGGTGGTGGGAGATGTTGTGAAATTGAGGGAACGCCTCAAGTGGTACGAGAAAAAATCTCTTTTCGGCCAATGCATTCTTGTCACAAGGGAACATACAGCCGGGTTTGAGCTGCTGGAAGAACTCGGGGCTGAAATAATGGAGTTTCACACAATAGAGATCGTCCCGCCTGATGACTGGAGAGAGCTTGATCGTGCCATAGAAAAAATAGATTCATATGACTGGTTGATATTCACCAGTGTAAATGGAGTAAAATTCTTTTTTCAGAGATTGATGGACAGGGGTCGTGATATCAGGGACCTGAAGGGTGTCAGGATATGTGCAGTGGGTTCAAAGACTGCATCGGCAATAAAAAAATACGGGATAAAAACAGACCTTGTCCCTGAGAAATTTAATGCCGAAGGACTGATTGAAGCATTCGTTTCAGAACTCAGAACTCAGAACTCAGAACTCAGAACTTATAGCACAGAGCACAGACTGAAAGGAATAAAAATACTTCTTCCGAGAGCGGAGACGGCAAGGGAAGTCTTTCCGCAAAAAGTCAGGGAACTCGGCGGAGAGATAGACGTTTTTACTGCTTACAGAATACTAAAACCGGAAGTTCACGGCAAGAGACTGAAAAGATTTTTAAAAAAAGGAAAGATATCAATTGCAACATTCACAAGCGCTGCAACCTTCAATAACTTTATGGAAATAATGGGAGAAGAAGCGCTTGCCCTTTTAAGGGATGTTGTAATTGCAGCAATCGGCCCGGTTACGGCAAAGGCAGTGGAGAAGGCCGGTTTGAAAGTTCATATCATGCCCCGAAAAGCGACCGTCGATGCAATGGTTAAAGAGATAATCGAGCGGGCAACCAAGGGGCAGGCATAACCTCTCATGGCTCCCAAATCCACGATAGACAGAGAACATATTTTACATTTCCTCAGGACAAAATCCTCGAGGCCTCTCAGCCTGAAAGAGATAGCCAAAACACTCAACATTCATAAAACCGAGCTGCGGACACTCAAAAGAATCCTCCGCTCCCTGACTGACTCCGGCGACATTTACAGGACCAAATCAGGGTACTACGGCCTGGCCGACAAGATGAATCTTGTTACAGGCAGCTTTGAGGGGCACAGGGATGGATACGGATTTGTTATTCAGGACAAGTCCGGTGAGCGGGATATTTTCATACCTCCCAGAAGGACAATGGGTGCAATGTCAGGGGATCGGGTTGTTGCGAGAATTGAAAGCCCGGTCAGGATGGAAGGCAGCATTATAAAAATCCTCGAACGGGGACAGAAAAAAATTATCGGTCGGCTTTGCAGGGAAAAAAATATCTTTTATGTCAAACCAAAAAGGAAAAATGTCCCCTTCTATATACTTGTCTCCCCCAAAAACAGGGGCAAAGCGAAAACCGGTGATACTGTTGCCGTTGAAATAACTTCTTTTCCAACAGCTTCAAGCCCCCCGGAGGGCAGGGTTTTAAAAATCCTCCCTGATGTCACGGAGCCTCGCTATGAAACAGAACTTATAATTGAGGAATATTCCCTGCCGCGCCGTTTTCCTGCCCCGGTACTGTCCGAGGTCAGGGAGCTTACAGAGGGCAGGAAATCCCGGAGGCGTGTTGATTGCAGAAATCTTTTGACCGTAACCATTGACGGAGAAACCGCTAAAGATTTTGATGACGCAATCTCAATCAGCAGGACAGATGCCGGGTATATCCTGCATGTGCATATTGCAGATGTCGGCCATTATATCCCCTGGGATTCGGCACTCGACCTTGAGGCAAGACGCAGGGGGACAAGTGTCTACTTTCCTGGCAGCGTGATCCCCATGCTTCCTGAAAAAATCTCTAATAATCTTTGCAGCCTTGTGCCGGGACAGGACAGGCTGACATTTACTGTTGAAATGCATTTTAACAAAGAGGGACGGATTACGGATAAAGATTTTTATCCGAGCATAATCCGGAGCAATGAAAGGATGACCTACACCTCAGTCAAAACAATCCTCGTGGATCATGACCGTGATGAGAGGGGAAAATACGGGTATCTGCTTGAGAGCTTTGAGCTTATGGAAGAATTATGCGATACCCTCAGAAAGCAGAGGATGAAACGCGGCAGCCTTGATTTTGATCTTCCGGAACCGGAGATCGTGCTTGACCTCCAGGGACGGCCGGAGGCAATCATCAGGGCAGAGCGCAACCTGGCCCATATGATTATTGAGGAATTCATGATAACAGCTAACGAAACCGTTGCATCCCGTCTCGAAAAGGCAGGTGTACCGTCGATTTACCGGGTGCACGAAAAACCCGACACAGCCAAGATCGAGGAGCTCAAGCCCATCTTTAATGCCTTTGGCCTGGACGTAAAAAAATCGGGCATAGGAGTCTTCCACTCAATCCTGAGACAGACAAAAGGGACTGCCGAGGAATCCCTCCTGAACATTCTGCTTCTGCGTTCCCTTAAACAGGCGAGGTACTCTACTGAAAATGTCGGCCACTTCGGACTTGCCTCAAAATGTTATACACACTTTACATCACCGATCAGGAGGTATCCCGACCTTATTGTGCACAGGATACTCAGGGACTCGATAGGCAAGGGCGGCCTCTCAAAAAAAATGACCGGATACCTTGAAAAGAATTTGCCGGAAATGGCCGTTCTTTCTTCAAAGGCCGAGAGAACGGCAGTGGAGGCGGAAAGGGAAATCATCAGGGCCATGAGGGTCTGGTTCATGAAAGATAAAGTCGGAGATGAATATGCAGGCATTGTGACGAATATCACATCTCAGGGATTAAAGATACAGCTCAGGGACTTTTTCGTTGAAGGTTTTCTTCATGTCTCATCCATGGCAGATGATTACTACAGGTTCGATGAAAAAAATTACCGTCTCACCGGCCGCCGCAGAAAAAAATCATTCACAGTCGGAAAAGAAGTTAATGTAAGAATAGAGCGTGTTGATATAGAAGAAAGGGATATCCTGCTGGGGCCGGCCTGAGAAGAGCGATAGTTTCTCCTGATTCTGGTAAGAACAGAAATGTTTACTGATTTTCCTCTTTCAACTCCCCG
This sequence comes from bacterium BMS3Abin06, assembly GCA_002897895.1. GTDB lineage: Bacteria > Nitrospirota > Thermodesulfovibrionia > UBA6902 > UBA6902 > BMS3ABIN06. The sequence goes on along the minus strand of BDSY01000059.1, from coordinate 19,310 downwards.
ATCAATCTGAATTTATTATATCTCTCTTCAAGGAGTTCATCGAAGGATTTGTCCTTCAGTTCATCGAGCCGGCGGCTTAATGCAGCGCCTATAGCTGAGGCAGCTTCATCCCGGTTTCTATGTGCGCCGCCAAGGGGTTCCGGGATTATTTCGTCAATCACTCCAAAATCACGAAGGTTCTGAGAAGTTAGTTTCAGCGCCTCAGAGGCGTTTTCGTATTCTTTTTGTCCAACACTGCTGCCGTTTTTTTTCCATAAAATAGCAGCGCATCCTTCCGGCGAAATTACGGAATACACGGAATGCTCAAGCATGAGGACCCTGTCTCCCACTGCAAGCGCCAGCGCCCCTCCGCTGCCGCCTTCGCCGATTACAATAGATATGACAGGGGTTTTAATCAGGAACATTCCCTGAAGATTCTGCGCGATTGCCTCTGCCTGTCCTCTTTCCTCAGCGCCTATTCCGGGATAAGCCCCCGGTGTATCAATTAGTGTAATTATCGGTTTTTTGAATTTTTCGGCGAGCTTCATTATCCTCATGGCCTTGCGGTATCCCTCGGGATGGGGCTGGCCGAAGTTTCTCTCGATCCTTTCTTTTGTGGTTCTGCCTTTTTGATGTCCGATTACAGCAACGGGCATACCCTGGAATCTTGCAAATCCGGCAACAATGGCATGATCATCGGCGAATCGCCTGTCACCATGTAATTCAACAAAATCTTCCATTAAAAGGTCTATATAATCAAGTGAATACGGCCTTTCAGGATGACGGGCGATAAGGGTTTTCTGCCAGGGGGTTATCTTTGAAAAAATGTCCGCCCTTAAGTCCCTCGCCTTTTTTTCAAGCTTTTCTATCTCCGAGGCAATGTTCATATCCCTGCCGTCTGCAAGGTTTTTGAGTTCTTCTATTTTATTTTCCAGCTCCGCAACAGGCCGCTCAAAATCAAGATAATAATGCATAAACACCCCGTATAAATGAACAATTATGGAATTTATTTCTATTAAACTTAAATTCGTAATTCGTAATTCGTAATTCGTAATTCAATTTAATCTTACCCTTTCTTTTCCTAAAAGTTCTTCCACCTCTGCCAGCATTTCCTTAGAGGGCAGGACTTGCCGGTTGGTTGAAAGAAGGGTTTCCCAGTTTTTCGGGGAGATTATTTTTATGTAAACACGATAGTCACCTGAGTATTTTGAAAATATTTTATCGAGCTTTGGAATATCTTCCGGTTTTGTATCATTAAACATTGTCAGAGTAAGTGATTTATTTGCAGTTGCCGGTGCGTCCGGTGTTTCCTTTGAACGGGCGGAACCTCCGTTGTTTTTGGAACGGGGTTTACGGGCTGCGTTCTGTTTTTTCAGCCGGCTGCTCTCTTTGATTGGGACAATCTGTTTTGCAACTATCTTTGTCCCCTTGTCGGTCTTGTCTAAATAACCTGCAATAAGAAGAGGCGTATCCTCCGTAATCAAATCCTGTGCTTCCTGGTAGACATCCGGAAAAACTATAATCTCAATTGTACTGTACATGTCCTCCAGTGTGAGATAAGCCATCAGGTCTCCTGTTTTCCTGGTCTGTATCTTCTTAACCCCCCGTACAATTCCGCCTAAATTTACTTCCTGTCTGTCCTGGAGTTCCACGAGTTCGGTAGTCGGAATTACACCGAGCTTATCTAATATCTCTTTATATTTATTAAGCGGATGTCCTGTGATATAAAAGCCGAGCGCCTCTTTTTCCATGGCGAGGAGTTCCGACTCGTTCCACTCCTCTATTACCGGCAGCCGCTCTGCCGGCGCCTCGTTTATATCACCAAACATGCTTTCCTGTCCAATGCTCACCTGTTTCTGATAACGCACGGCTGCTTCCATTACATCCGGCAGCGCCTCCATTAACTGTGCCCTTTTTCCCATGGAATCCATTGCCCCGGCCTTAATAAGGCCTTCGATCACCTTTTTGTTTACCCGCCTTGAATCCGCCCTCAGACAGAAATCGGAAAAAGAACTGAATTTCTTTTCCCTTCCGGTCTCGACAATAGCGTCAATGGCTGAACTGCCGACACCTTTAACCGCTTCCAGGCCGAACCGGATCGAGTTGCCTGTGACCTTGAACTCTCTCGTGCTTTCATTAATGTCGGGAGGGAGAATCCTGATCCCCATTTCCTTGCATTCATTAATAAAGATAACAACCTTTGCCGTATTATCCATGTCCGCGCTGAGTGATGCGGCCATGAATTCAACGGGGTAATGCGCCTTTAAATAAGCTGTCTGGTATGCGATGAGGGCATACGCTGCAGAGTGCGATTTGTTGAAGCCGTATTGTGCAAACTGGAGTATCAGGTTATAAAGGGTTGCAGCCTTTTTTTCGGAGACCTTGTTTGCCTTTAATCCCTGGATGAATATATTCTTCATCTTTTCCATTTCTTCAGGGTTTTTGCCGCCCATGGCCTTTCTGAGAATATCCGCCTGCGCAAGGCTGAAGTTCGCCATTTTGTGGGCGATTTCCATGACCTGCTCCTGGTAGAGGATTATCCCGTGAGTTTCCCTGAGTATCTCATCCAGTTTCGGCAGGCCGAGTTTGGCCAGAGAGCCGGTAGATTTTGAACCCGGGGAAGAAGGTTTATTATTTTTTCCCTGGATATATTCATCAACCATGCCGCTTCCGAGCGGGCCGGGCCTGTAAAGCGCTACAAGGGCGATCAGATCCTCAAAGACTTCAGGCCTTAACCTGATCAGAAGGTCTTTCATGCCCGAACTTTCAAGCTGGAATACCCCGGAGGTTCTTGCATTGCAAAGCAGGTCAAAAGTGGTCTCATCATCAAGGGGTATATCGTGCGTTGAAAATGCCCTGAAATTATCCCCTTTTTCCTGGTTCAGGGAATCATTGATTATCTTTTCAGCCTTGTCGATTATTGTCAGGGTCTTCAGGCCGAGGAAGTCGAATTTCAGGAGTCCGAGCTTTTTGATCGCATCCATATCAAATTGTGTAACTATCGCTTCATCATTAGGCGCTTTATAGAGGGGCAGAAAATCGGTAAGCGGGTCCGGCGATATTACAATCCCTGCAGCGTGTGTTGATGCATGCCGTGAAATACCTTCAAGGATTTGCGCAACATCAATCAACTCCCTGATATCAGGATTTGATTCATATATTTCTTTGAGTTTCGGCTCCATATCAATGGCGGTTTTTAACGTGATTTTCGGGACAAAAGGGACAAGCTTGGCAACCTTGTCCACATCCGCATACGGGATATTCATTGCCCTTCCAACATCCCGGATGGCTGCCCGGGCCTGCATTGTTCCGAATGTTATGATCTGGGCTACATGGTCTTTGCCGTATTTACCGGTCACATACTCAATAACCTCACCACGCCTGTCCATGCAGAAGTCCACGTCAATATCAGGCATGCTGACTCTTTCGGGATTGAGGAATCTCTCAAAGAGCAGGCCGTATCTGATCGGATCAATGTCAGTGATATCAAGGCCGTATGCTACCAGACTGCCTGCGGCTGAACCCCTTCCCGGACCTACGGGGATCTCTTTGCTTTTTGCATACTTAATAAAGTCCCAGACTATAAGAAAATAAGAGGAAAAGCCCATTTTCCTGATCATGTGCAGCTCCATCAGCAGTCTTTCCCGGTAGTTGCCGGGTATGTCTCCATTCAACTTTTGTTTAAGTCCCTTTTCCGTGAGTTCTTCGAGATAGTTATTATCATTCACGCCGTCAGGGAGTTCGTACTTAGGCAGACTGAACTCATCGAATTTGAAATCAAGATTGCATTTTTCAGCGACTTTTCGCGTATTTTCAATGGCTTCAGGTATCTCTTTAAATGCCTCTTTCATCTCATCCGGGCTTTTGAAGTAAAAGGTATCCTTTGAAAATTTCATCCTGTCCGTATCCTGAAGAGTTTTCCCTGTCTGGATGCAGAGCAAAACGTCGTGTGCCTTTGAATCCTCCCTTTTTAAGTAGTGGCAGTCATTAGTGGCAATTAGAGGTATGTGAGTGTCCCGGCTCAATTCAATAAGTTGTTTATTGAGTTCTTCCTGTTCCGGCAGCTCATTTGCCTGTATCTCCAGATAGAAATTATCAGCGCCGAATATCTTCCTGTATTCAAGTGCGGTCTCCCTTGCCCTGTCTATCATTCCTGCAGAGAGATACCGGGGGATCTCGCCTTTCAGGCATGCGGAAAGGCCGATAAGACCGCCGCTGTGCTGCTCCAGGATATCTTTATCAATCCTCGGCTTGTAGTAAAACCCTTCAAGATAAGCGCTGCTTACGAGCCTCGTGAGGTTCCTGTAGCCATTGATGTCTTTGCACAGGAGGATCAGGTGGAATGATTTATCCGAAGTGTCTGTTGACTCAGCTCTGTCAAAACGGCTCTTTGGAGCTATGTATACTTCACAGCCGATAATCGGTTTCAGGCCTGCTTTGGAGACTTTATTATAAAATTCGATTGCACCGAACAGGTTTCCATGATCGGTCATTGCTACAGCCGGAAGTTTATACTCCCCGGCCCTTACAATCAGGTCTTTAATCCTGATTGCTCCGTCAAGCAGACTGTATTCGGTATGCAGATGCAGAGGTACGAATTCGGAATGCATGGGGGAATTTTAAACTATCGATGAAAGCTTAGTCAAACAGACTGAACCGGATACTACGTCCTGTATTTATCGATCACTCTCCGGGGTTATTCGATGAGAAGTCCGATGGCTTTAACGGCTGCCACTGTGTTGCAGCCGGATAATATATTAAAGGCCGGTGACCCGGCGGGAACAACAAGCCGGAGTGTTTCCTGGTTGAACCCCCGCTTAGTGCCCGCGAAAAAAATATTCTCCCCCGAAACCTAAAATGCCCTGATGCGGAAGCGAAATTCCCGGTATTTGAATATAACTCCTGATACGGTAATTTCTTCCACTTTCAGACCGTTGGTCACATCCTCACCCTCCCGTATAATCCGCCCGTTAATATTTACTATGCGGGACTCCGGATTATTTGAATAGATGTGGCCGGAAATTGATATATCCGGTAATTCCTTTTTAACTTCTTCGGGCAACCTTTCAAATTCAAGGGCTCTCTGTTCTGATTCAGCCTCATTATTATCAGGAGGCCGGTATGCTTCAGGAGAGTAAGTATTAACAGAGTCCCTCTCCTCTTTGATCTGCTTTCGAAGGATTTCGAGTTCACGGGCAGATGGATTTAACTCAAGTGATGCTATTGCGCTATCGGTAAGCGCCTGTTCGCCTAAAACTGTTTTCTCTTCAACCGGTTCTGTTTCATTATTATCTTTATTCGGTAATGAAGCGTTCTGAGACACTTTACCATCTCTGCCCGTCTTTGTCTCTGCAACTACTGTGTCAGACTCAGGAGCAGATTCTCTACTGTCTGTTTTAATTACTGCGTTGACAGTTCCCTCTTTATTTTCAGAGGTTACTGAAACCTGTTCACCGGTGACAGTATCCTTCTGATCTGAACTTACAGCAACGGATTCATTTTGCTGTTCAAGATCTGCAGTTGCCTGTGCAACTACATTTTCTTCCTCTGCTTCCCATGGACGAAGCCATGCCGTTAATATTCCGGCATTCAGCAGTAAGGCTATTAAAAGCAGATAAGGCCATACCGGACGTTTCTTCGGCTCATGCGGATCAGGTGCATGAACTGTCATCAGATCAGGCACAGAGCCCTGCTGATTTTTTTGTTCCAGTTTTTTCAGGGCATCAAGAATAAATGACATTCCTAATTATCCTTTTTTTCAATTAATGTCGGTATATCACTGCCTGTAGCAGTGTTTAAATGAATCAGGGTTTTAGTCCCGACTATTCCATCAGGGGTAATGCCTTCGGCAAACTGAAATTTTTTAACCTGATTGACCAGCTTGTCGTCAAATTCAAAACTTTCCCCGGGCCGGGCTGTTCCGCCCTGAACCTGCGCAAGTTGTTTATCAAGCCATTGCACAACCGGCGACTCCATGCCGGGTTTAATTACTTCATTGTAATCAGGCGGCGGCCGCCAGAACAGGGTATATTCACCAAGCCAGTATGATTCGATATCTTTAAGAGGAACTTCCCTGGTTTCAGCGCCGAAAGCCAGGACAGCTGATTTTGCCTTCAGGCCAGTCAATGCTGCATAATATTCTCTGCCCTCATCATCGAATAACTTCAGCACCGCGGGTCTGTTTAAATTCCGGAGATTGTTTAAGTTCCCCAATCCCCTGTAACACTGCAATCCATCAGCCTTTGCCCGGCTGCAGGCGGAATCATTCTTCTCTGACCGATATGTAATGCCCCACAGCCTGAAAAGCTCCTGAAATGCCGGTTCACTGCTCCGATTTATCTGCCCGCCGTCCGGCCGGTCTAAATTCTGAAGCTCTCCGGATTCCATGATATCCGGTTCTATTGTCTCATTCACTGCAACCTTTTGTGATTCATTATTATAGTATGTTGCTGCCAGGACAACTCCAACAACAATGAAAACAAAGAGAGAGAGTATCCATGCAGCCGCCTTCCTGTATTTCCCCGGCCTCTGACTCTTCATTTCTCCAAATACTTCACGCGCTGCCTCAGTCAATGTCGATGCATTGACAATATCTTTATTCCGGGCGTATGTGCCAAGCAATGCCCTGTCGCAGAGCACATTAATTAATCTCGGTACTCCTCCGCTTAAGCGATACACTTTATTAATGATTGATTCAGGGAATAGTTGATTTCGCAAGCCGGCAACTGCAAGACGGTGTGTCACATAAGCTCCGACATCTTTCCTGGAAAGCTCACACAGATGGTAACGGGCTATGATGCGCTGTGAGAGCTGGCGCAGCTCCGGTTTTGAAAGCTTATCCCTGAGTTCGGGCTGCCCGATAAGCATTATCCGGAGGAGCTTTCTCCGGTTTGTTTCAAGGTTGGTCAATAATCTCAATTGTTCCAGAACTTCGGAACTGAGATTCTGCGCCTCGTCGATAATGAGCACTGCCTTGCAGCCCCCGGCATGAGTGTCAAGCAGATAGGCATTGATCAGATCTACAAATACTTTTATACTGGCGTTATCTTCCGGATATTTAATCCCGAATTCATCGCAGATAGTTGCCAGCAGCTCCCCGACAGTCAGCTTTGGATTAAGAATAAAGGCAATAGCGGAGTTTTCAGGGATTTGTTCCAATAAGCAGCGGCAGACAGTAGTCTTGCCGGTCCCGACTTCACCTGTGAGTAATACAAAGCCGCCGTCACTGTTAAATCCGTACAGCAGATGCGCCAGGGCCTCCCTGTGCTGCCCGCTCATGTAAAGATAACGGGGATCAGGGGCAATGGAGAAAGGGGATTCTTTTAAACCAAAGTATTCGTTATACATAAAATTTTAATAAACTACATCGCAGCAAGCTGCTGTGTATCAGAATACAGAATACAGGAGTCAGAAGTCAGAATGAATCAGGTGCACAGGACTTTATCCCTTTATATCCTGACTTCTGTATTCCTGCTATTAACACCTTTAAAGAGTAATATATGAATCAGGGGAAATACAACCTGCCGCTATATCCAGACTCCATCAATTACTGATCTGCATTTAAGGCATCTGCCCTCCTTTATTTTGTTTTGCAATATCCGGTAACCAAAACGTTCAATCAGAAGCTCACCACAGTCCGGACAATATGTATTCTCTCCGCCCTCACCCGGCACATTGCCTTCATAGACATACTTAAGACCGCTTTCAAGACCCATCTCCCTTGCCCGTCTCAATGTCTCTACAGGAGTCTTCGGCTGGTCTAAAAGCCGGTAGGTCGGATAAAACTGTGTTACATGCCATGGGATTGCAGGATCAACAGACCTGATATACTCTATTATCATATTCAAGGTTTCTTCCGAATCATTATGTGACGGAATTATAAGCGTTGTAACCTCCACCCAGACACCGAGTTCCTTCATTAATTTAATTGTATCCAGAACAGGCTGTAACCTTGCCCCGCATATTTTCCTGTAAAATTCATCATTGCCTTTCAAATCAATATCATTGCCGTCAAGAAAAGGCGCAATCGCCTTTGTTGCCTCAGTACCCGTATAACCATTACTTACAAAAACATTCTTGATTCCCCTCTCATGTGCAAGACGTGCACAATCGTAGGCAAATTCGAAAAATATTGTCGGCTCGGTATAAGTATATGAGATACTCTTACAACCTGCCCTTTCCGCAGCGTCAACTACCTGTTCAGGTGTAATTTCATCACCGGGTATATCAGCGCCTTTCTTTGGATACTGCGATATATCATAATTCTGGCAATGTCTGCATTTAAAATTGCATCCGACTGTTGCGACAGACATGGAAGTTGATGCAGGATAAAAATGAAAGAGAGGTTTTTTCTCTATGGGATCAATATTCATTGATATAAGTTTTCCGTATACAAGAGTGTAAAGAATTCCTTCCCTGTTCTCTCTCACACCGCATATGCCCCTCCTGCCTTCAGGGATAATACAATGATGCGCACAAAGAAAACACCTTGCTTTCAGCTTTTCGAGCTTTTCATAAAACATCGCCTCTTTCATATCATCATTATATCACGTTTCACACTTCACGCTTCACGATTTCGCACAGTTACACAGTTTCCTTCTTTTAACCTATGTGCCTTTGCGCCTATGCAGTTTATTGTTCATAATCAGGCAACAATAGTATCATTATCAGCAACGATTAAATTGTTTACAAAAAGTGATTTTATGTTCTATTTTTGTATTTTCCTCTTGACAATTGATTTTTTTTTCTTTAAATTATAATCAACGTATGTTAGAGAAACTTTTTACATCGGGAATCAGGGCGGATATCATGTCCCTGTTGTTTAATAACCCGGAAGAAAAGTTTTATGTCAGAGAGATTGCCAGACTTGTAAGTAAAAATCCATCCGGAGTAAAGAGAGAACTCGATAAGCTTAAAGAGATGGATCTTGTAATAAGCGAAAGAGAAGGCAATCTCAAATATTTCAGAGTAAACCAAAACTCACCCCTCTTTCCGGAACTGAAAGGTTTAATCGCAAAATCATTAGGTCTCCCGGGTGCACTCAAATCCGTTCTGAAAGCCTCTGATGCAAAGTCCGCCTTTATTTACGGCCCTTATGTAAGTAATGCAAATCTTCCTTCGTTAGACTTATTTGTTGTATCCGACTCAGACCATATAAGAAAAACCCTGGATGATATAGAAAAAAGATTTGGCAGAGAAATTCGTCTCACATTAATGAGTCATACAGATTACAGAGCAAAGAAGAAAAGCGGAGATCGCTATCTTAAAAAACTTTTAAACGCAAAGAAAATCCTGCTTTTGGGAAGACTGTAAAATCTACTTCCTGATAAAGGGAGAAGAAAGGGGGTGAACATGAATGGCCGCCACTAAAAAAGCCGCTGCAAAAAAGAAAACCGCTGCTAAGAAAAAAACCACTGCTCCGAAGAAAACTGTTGCCAAGAAAAAAACCACTGCTAAGAAAAAAACTGCTGCTAAAAAGAAAACTACTGCTCCGAAGAAAACTGTTGCCAAGAAGAAAACTACTGCGAAGAAGAAAACTGCTGCTAAAAAGAAAACTACTGCAAAGAAGAAAACCACTGCCAGGAAAAAGAAATAGCACGTCCTATAGTGCTTCAAACTTAGCTGTCCCATCAGGATCAAGGTGGGGCAGCTCTTTTTTTTAGATTTTTCGCTGAGGATTAATCATGCAGGAGTTTTTATTGCTTTAAACCTGTGCGGCAAGCTCCGAAGTAGAAGATGTAACCATTGACGGAGAAACAATCTCCCATGAATCCCTGAACAAAAGTATCTTCCTGAGCAATTTAACATGTAAGGTATGCCCTGATTTATTTGCAATGATATGCCCGTAAACCGGCAACCCGATTAATGAAAGATCGCCGACAGCATCAAGAATCTTATGTCTCACAAATTCATCTTTAAGCCTCAGCATGTTGCCGTTAATAACTTCCTTTTCCCCAAGCACAATCGCATTGTCCAGAGAACCACCCCGGGCAAGCCCCCTGGATTTCAGCATTTCAACATCCCTCAGAAATCCGAATGTCCTTGCAGGCGCAAGCTCATTTACAAATTTCATAGTTGATATATCAATGCTCATCTTCTGCTCTCCAAATGCAGGATGGGTATAAAAAAGACGGTATGTTATCCTGGTGCCTTCATACGGGGTAATTGCTATCTGGCTGGGCCCTTCTATAACTACTATAGGCTCCAGGATTCTTATATAAGAGACTGCATTTACCTGTTTAGCAATACCTGCCTCCATTATGCCGGATACAAAAGGCAATGAGCTTCCATCCATTATCGGCACCTCGGGTCCATCAAGCTCAACATATACATTATCTATGTTCAGACCTGCAAAGGCAGCAAGGAGATGCTCGACGGTTCCTATCTTGACGCCCTCGGAAGCAAGGGTAGTGGCAAAAGTCGTATCAGAAACAGAACTTACAGCAGCCTTGATCCTGATGCTTCCCTTATCCGTCCTTATAAACACTATGCCTGTATCCGCGGGCGCAGGCATGAGTCTCATACTTATGTTTCTGCCGGTATGAAGACCCTGACCATTTATAAATATTTCGTTTTTTAATGTATTCTGGAGTCGCATAACTTCTGTACTGTAGCAAATTGAATACCAATTAAATTTGCCTTAATAATTAACAGGTTGAGTTTACGGATGTATCATAAATGCCTCTATAGTGTCTCTAATCTGCACAAATCAGACCTCCCCGCCGACAACCATTTCAGGTATCCTGACAGTAGGCATGGCATCGGAAACAGGGACCCCCTGGGCATCTTTTCCACATGTGCCTATGGCAAAACCGATGTCATTCCCTACCATGTCTATAGACTTCAGTACTTCAGGCCCGTTACCGATAAGTGTGGCCCCCCTTACAAGTTCCCCTGTTTGCCCCTTTTCTATTAAATAGCCCTCCGAAACCTCGAAAACAAATTCTCCGGTTACAGTATTAACCTGCCCTCCTCCCATTTTCCTGACAAAAAAACCTTTATCAACCGAGCTGATTATCTTTCCCGGGTCTTCATCTCCGGGAGCAATAAATGTATTCGTCATCCTCGGTATAGGCCTGTCTTTATATGACTGCCGCCTGCCGTTTCCTGTAGATGAGACACCCTCTTTCATAGCGGTTAATCTGTCATACATATATCCCTTTAAAATGCCTTTCTCTACCAGAACGGTTCTCTGTGCCGTTATACCCTCGTCATCAAATCTGAATGAGCCCCTTTTATCAGGAAGCGTGGAGTCGTCAATGATAGTAATCAAAGGGGAAGCTATCTGCCGGCCGATCTTCCCTGTATATACGGAGAGTCCCTGCTGTACAAGATCAGCCTCTAATCCGTGTCCAACTGCTTCATGAATCATTGTGCCCCCGGCTTCGGCCGATATTACTACGGGCATTCTGCCTCCGGGGGCCTTTCCCGCATTCAGCAGCATAACTGCCTTCCGTGCCGTCTTAACAGCTATCTCTTCAAAGGGATTTTCATCAAACAGTTCAAAACCGATGAATCCCCCGACAGGCTCATATGCGGTCTGTAAAACATTGCCTTCCGCAGCAACAACCTGAATAAGGGCAAGTGTATAAATGCGCTCATCTTCCGTAATAGTTCCATCTGATGTTGCAATACGTATATTCCGGATGGAATCCCTGTAAATCACGGATACCTGCCTTATCCTCGGACTGACACTCTTTGCGGATCTGCCGGCATTTTCTACAAGGGAAATTTTTTTCTTTATTTCAACATCACGGGGATTATATTTTATTTTGAAATCAACAGAAGGCATTACTTTCGTCAAATCCAGGGAGACTTCTCTTCCCTTCACATCCCCGGCCGCCCTGCTGACCGCCTCAGCTATATTAAACAGGGAGTCCTCTGAAAAATCATTGCTGTATGCATAAGCGGATTTATCCCCGAATATTACCCTCACCCCGATGCCGGAATCAACACCTGATGAAAGTTTTTCAATTTTATCATCCTCAAGTTGTATTGAAAGCGGCCTTTCCTCTTCCATAAAAACGTCCGCATAATCACCACCGTTTGAGAGCGCCTTCTTTATAATCTTTGATAAAAGATCGTCGGGAATTCTATTCATTTGTCACCTTCCTGAAATTTTATACAGGCTATAAAAAAATCTAAATATCAGGAGTCAATTATCCGTAAAGAGAGCCGGGATAAAATTATTCTGAAATTTGAATTTTAATCATAATTAGCATTAACATATCCTCCGGGTTTGATTTCGAATGTAACTAATGTAACAAAAGGAGGATACCATGTCAAAAACAGGCGTAATCGGGGGAAGTGGTTTGTACGAGATTAAAGGGTTTACCTTAAAGAGCAGGAAAAAAATCAACACCCCCTTTGGCAAACCGTCCGGCCAGTACCATGTCGGAACAATCGGCAGCAGAGAGATTATTTTTCTGCCGCGCCATGGAAGTCATCATGATATCCCTCCCCACATGATTAATTACAGGGCGAATATATGGGGATTCAGGAAACTTGGAGTCAACAGAATTCTCTCAATCAGTGCAGTGGGATGCATAAAAAAAGGATTAAAACCCGGAGACATAGTAATTTCAGACCAGATAATCGACATGACAAAACATAGAGAATCTACATTCTATGAAGGGAAAGACGGGGTCGTACACATAGACTTCACGGAACCTTTTTGCCCTGAACTCAGAAAGGTATTGCTGAAAGCAGGGAAACGCATTAAAACCACTCTGAAGAATGGCGGGACATATGTAGCGGTGGAAGGGCCGCGTCTTGAAACCGCATCTGAAATAAAAGGCTTCGGCCTGCTCGGAGGGGATATTGTCGGCATGACCGGGATGCCCGAGGCATCACTTGCGAGGGAACTGGAAATATGTTATTCGGGGATATCCGTTGTCGCCAACTATGCAGCCGGAATAAGCAGGAAAAAACTGACTGTAGCTGAAGTCATGGAGGCAATGAAAGACTCAACCGAAAAAATAAAACGCCTGCTGAAAGAAACATTCAGCCTTATTCCGGAACAGAGAAAATGTCCGTGCCGGGAGGCCCTGAAAGAGGCAAAGATATAAACAATCAATGCCTTTTACCTCCGGGGCCGGCTTATTGACAGTGAACATGTAATTGTTTAATCTAAATGTAAATGATTGAAAATTCATTGAAAAAATTCCGCCCTCTCAATTATCTTCTTGCCGCCCTTATAATAGCTGCCCTTCTCCTGTTATCCCGGAATATCATCAGCATCTCTTTCTCAAAAAAAGAACCTCTCTTCACTGTTTCACAATATAAGCCATCCAATAATTTGAAGAAGAAAAACATAATGGAGTATTCCGCTATTTTAGAAAAGAATCCTTTTGGCCCTCCCATGAAGCTTCGTCCTCTTGCCACTGAACAGAAAACGGAAAGCGTGGATGTCTCCCTGTCGGACTTAATACTTATCGGAACGGCAGTGGGGCCTGAAAGCCTGAGTTATGCAATCTTTGAAGTTCCTCCGGGCAGGCAGGAGGTCGTTGCTTATAGAGGAAGAGTTTTAAACTATGGCGTATTAACGAAAATCAGGAAGTCATCGGTTGAAATAGAGCGGGACTCTGCTGTTTATACACTTAAGATTTCTTTTGAAAAAACCGGTACAAAACAGGAAGCCCCCTGGGCGCAGCGCACGGACACGGCACAAAAGTCATTTGCCCGGAAGGTCGGAGAACGGCAATACATTCTTGACAGCAGGAGGGTTCGGCAGTCGCTTGAGAATCCTGAGCGGATACTGACCGATGCACGGCTTCTGCCTAATATAGTAGACGGCAGACAGGAAGGATTTAAAATCAGTGAAGTAGTGACCGGCGGAATCTACCACAGTCTCGGTTTAAAAAACGGGGACATCCTGCTAAGGGTAAACGGGCTTGAAATATCAAACCCTGAAGTTGCGATGCAGGCAATGACCGCATTGAAGGGCATGAACACGGTTGATCTTGATATAATAAGAAAGGGCAGGAACATGTCCATGAACTATCAGATGAGGTAACCGATTAATGATTGACAATTAGCAATCGATAATTGATAATTGATGAACCTGGAAAAATCAAAAAAAAACAAATCAAATTACGAGCAAGGGATCATAAATGAAAATCATTAAACTTTCTATTGTCCTGTTACTGTTTGTCTCTATAACCTCTGTTGTATTCACTTCTCCGTTGTCTGCTAAAGATACTAAAGATGAACAAATGATATCCTTTAATTTTGTTGATGTTGAAATCCCTGCCCTGATCAAATTCATCAGCGGGATTACAGGCAACAATTTCCTGTTTGATGAAAAAATCAAGGGGAAGGTCACTATAATAGCGCCGACAAAACTGACTGTTGATGAATCCTTTTCCCTCTTTACATCAGTATTAAGTTTAAAGAGCTATACAATAATTCCTTCAGGACCGAATACCTACAAAATCATTCCCTCTTCCCTTGCAAAACAGGCAGGGACGATCTCCAGGGATGAAGCAATTCCCGTCAATGAAGGATACATAACAAAACTTATTCCCGTAGAACACATCAAGGCTGAAGAAGCAGTGCAATTCCTCCGTCCTGTTGTTTCAAGGGACGGATTTTTATCGTCTTTCGGCCCCCGCAACTTATTGCTGATTGTTGATTCCGCCGTAAACATCGAAAAGATCGCTTCGATCCTCAAATTAATCGACAAACCTTCCATAGAGGAGGAAAAGGCAAACATAAACGTCTATTTCCTTGAATATGCAGACGCCACGGATCTTGCAAAAGTTTTACAGGGAATAATAAAGGACTTTAAGACATCCCGCAAGTCTGTTCGCAGAAGCGGGAAAAAGTCTGCTTCTAAAACAATCCCGATTTTAAGCGTCACCCCTGACAAGGCGACTAATTCCCTTGTCATTGTTGCATCACCGCCGGATTATCAGAATATTAAAAGGGTAGTTAAAACACTCGACAGAAAAAGAAAACAGGTATTTGTTGAGGCGATGATTGTCGAGGCGTCAATAGACAGGCTTCAGGAGCTCGGCACAAAATGGAGGGCCATAGCGCAGCATAACGGGGAACCGGTTGCTGTCGGTGGATTCGGAAATATCAGCTCCGGCACTGTCCTGGATATAATCACCGGGCTTACCGGGTTTTCAGCAGGTGGAATGGGAAACTTCCTCGACGTCCCTGTAACATCAATCAGCACAGACGGGACAGCCACATCCCAGACACTCACAGCTCCGGGATTCGCAGCGCTTTTCAGCATGGACGAATTTAAAAACACAATCAACGTCCTTTCCACACCGCAGATACTTACATCCGACAATGAAGAAGCCGAGATACTTGTTGGTCAAAATGTGCCCTTCATATCAAAGAGGGAGCGTGACGTAACTACTTCCAGCACTGTTCTTAATTCCATACAGAGAACCGACGTAGGCATAAAATTAAAGATTACACCCCAGATAACAGAGGGTGATTACGTCAAGCTCGACATATTTCAGGAAATATCGGCAGTGGTGGCGGCCTCTGCGGATATTCTCACATCCATAGGCCCTACCACTACAAAGCGCTCGACAAAGACATCCGTTGTTGTCAAAGACGGCCGCACCGTCGTCATCGGCGGCCTTATGCAGGAAGAAGAAAAAGAAAGGGTTTACAAAATGCCCCTGCTTGGAGACATCCCGGTTCTGGGCTGGTTATTTAAATATAAAAATGTTACAAAAAACAAGACAAATCTGCTGGTATTCCTCTCCCCGCACATTGTTAAAGAAAGCCCGCAGCTGGCACGGATAACAGAGAAAAAACAGAGGGAATTTGTGACAAAAGAAAAATTTTACAGCCAGGGAGAACTCCTGCTTAAATTCAACAAAGATGTCTCAAAAGAGAGATCTGAGGAAATAATCAGGGAAAAGGGCGCATCAATAATCAAATACTTTAAAAGCATAAAGGTCTATCATATCCAGTTGAAGCCCGGACAGGAAGTGGAAGATGCCGTTAAGGAATTTGAAAACCTTCCGGAAGTTCTGTATGCAGAGCCGAATTACAAGTTCAAAATACAAAACAAAACACCTGAACCCGGTCAGAAAAAGCCTGCACCTTCTTCTTCCGTTGGTATCGATTAAAACGAAAAGCAAAATCCCGGAGGGATTTAATCAGGACTCTGTTCCGCTGCTGAAATCAAAACAAAATATATGGAAACCGTTGGCAATATCAAAGACGAGGACATAGAGTTCCCGCTTCTTAAAGATATATCCCTCTCCTATGTCAAAGGCAATGTCTTTCTGCCGCTGCGCAGACAGGACAACGAACTCATAGGCGCTGTTGCCGGTAATAGCGGAATCTTTGCACTGAGAGACATGGCAAGGCGCTTAAACCTGAACCCCCATCCTCTTCAGGCGGAAGAGAAGATTATTATTGAGGCAATTAACCGTATCTACAGCCGGACAAGCAGGGTGAGCGAGGCAATGGGTGACATTAAAGGCGAGGACCTTTCCATGGTTGCAACGGAATTTGAATCGCCGACCGATCTGCTCGAACTTACTGAAGAGGCCCCGATTATCCGCCTGCTGAATGCCCTTTTGATGGAAGCTGTAAAAGAAAAGGCAAGTGACATACATATAGAGCCGTACGAAAAAGGCATTGATGTCAGGTTCCGGGTGGACGGTATTCTGAGCAAGGTGCTGAGCCCACCGAAAATAATTCACGATGCCCTTATATCGAGAATAAAGATTATTGCAGGGCTCGACATCGCGGAAAAAAGACTGCCGCAGGACGGCAGGATACAACTGCTTGTGGGTGGGAAGGACTTTGATATAAGGGTCTCCATTATACCGACTGCTTTGGGAGAGAGGGCAGTCCTGAGATTGCTCGACAGGCACTCCGGGGTACTGAGCCTTGAAATGCTCGGATTAACGGATTCGCTTTTGCTCTCACTGAAAAACATCCTTTCAAGACATAATGGGATCATACTTGTAACAGGCCCTACAGGCTCCGGCAAAACCACTACACTTTATGCCTCTCTTCTGAGGCTGAATACCGAAGACAGAAATATCATTACGGTTGAAGACCCGGTTGAATATCAGCTGAGCGGCATAGGGCAGATGCAGGTAAATCCCAGGATCGGACTGACATTTGCAGCAGGGCTGAGGTCCATATTAAGACAGGACCCCGATATCATGATGGTTGGAGAGATAAGAGACCTGGAAACAGCTGAAATCGCCGTGCATGCCTCGCTCACAGGGCACCTGGTACTGAGCACCCTGCATACCAATGACGCAGCAGGCGCCACGGCACGGCTTATTGACATGGGAATAGAGCCGTTTCTCGTAGCATCATCACTTGTCTGTGTATTGGCGCAGCGGCTGGTCAGGGTGATATGCCCGCATTGCAGAGAGGCATATACACCGTCAAAGCGGGAACTGGACTATATAGGCATGTACCATCCTCCCGATGTTCTCTATCATGGAAAAGGCTGTGATAAATGTCTGGGCAAAGGTTATCTCGGCAGGACGGGAATTTACGAGCTGCTTGAGATTACTCCCCGGATAAGGACAATGATAGCAGAAAGAAAGGATGCACAGTCTATCAAGGCAGCCGCCCTGAATGAGGGTTTTCAACCTCTGCATAAAAATGCAATCGACAAGATCATAAAGGGCATTACCACAGTAGAAGAGGTATTGCGGGTAACATTAAGAGACGTGGAAGGGTAAAGTTATGCCGGTATTCAAGTACCGCGGATATGACCGGAAAGGCTCTTCAACCGAAGGGGTTGTTGAAGCCGACGGCCAGAGAGATGCCGCTTTAAAAATAAAGACAAAAGGCATCTTTCCAAAAGAAATTACAGAGGCCGTCTCCTCCGGGAAAAAGATATTATTCAGAAAATTCTCTCCGTTGATTCTTGCGGATATAACAAGGAGGCTCTCAATATTGCTCTCATCAGGCGTTCCCCTGATAGAGGCCATAGCAGCCTTGTCTACCGAGCAAAAAGAAGAGTGGAGAAATCTGCTGACGGATATCAAGGAACAGCTCGCCGGAGGCGCATCACTCGCACGGGCAATGCAGGCACATCCGTCAATCTTTCCCGAGTTTTACACCGGAATGATCGCAGCCGGGGAGAGCAGCGGCAAGCTGACCGATGTTCTTCTGAAACTCGCTGATTTTCTTGAAAGCGAAATCAATATCAAAAACAGGGTCAGGACAGCGCTCATATATCCGATTTTCATGGCATGTGTCAGCGTAGTCATAGTGCTGTTCCTGTTTACATTTGTTATCCCGAAGATAACCAAGATATTCGAGGAAACCTCATCCGCCCTCCCCTTCTCCACTGTAATCATCATCTGGATAAGCGCTGCCCTGAAAAAATTCTGGTGGCTGTTGATAGCATTAGCCGCAGGTGTTGTAATTTTATACAAAAAGATATTGCAGACAAAAAAGGAGATAATCGATGCAATACTGCTGAAAGAACCGACGGGTATCCTCATGGGACTCTACATGCTCCGGTTTTCCATGACAATGGGTTTTCTCCTTTCCGGTGGTCTTCCCATATTAAGGGCAATGCAACTGACCTCAAAGGCAACAGGCAATGTTGTGCTGGAAAACAAAATCATGGCTGCCCGGGATATGGTCTCTCAGGGCGCAAAACTTTCAACCAGTCTTGAGGGCTTTCCACCCACGCTTTTGCAGATAATATCTACCGGGGAGCAGACCGGGAAACTTCCTGAAGTACTGCAAAAAACAGCAGAGTCTTATAACGCAGAGTTTGACAGAAAACTCCAGGGCGCAATAAGCCTTTTGGAACCGGTTTTAATTTTAATAATGGGGCTGGTAGTCGGCTTTATTGTAGTCTCGGTTCTCCTGCCGATATTTGAGCTTAATGAGATAATGAGGTAGGGGTTTGACTCAGGGATTTATTTAAAACTAAAAGTAATTTATTAATGAGCCTCTTGCAAAAGTCCCTGCAAAATAACTTGTGCCGTCATACCCGTGAAAACGGGTATCCAGAAATCTTTGTTTTTTTAAATAAACCGGATTCCCGATTACTAACCTCGGGAATGACAAAACAAGACTTTTGCAAGAGCCTCTGTTGGTTCTCCCTCATGTTTTTTAGCTGATTGCTGACAGCTGATAGCTGAGAGCTAAATCGCAGATTTTTATTGACAAAGCCGGTTGCCATGTTATATAAATAACAACTATTTTATTTTTTTCTTCCCGATTTAACAACTGTCATTTGTTACAGGGGGACGGTTTTTATGCAGACTAAACTAACACTGCTTCCGGGCCGGTCAGGAACAAAAAAACTCTTACGGCAATATGGGGATCAATTAATATGTGTCCGATATCGCTATGATGATTACCAC
>BDSY01000058.1 GCA_002897895.1 bacterium BMS3Abin06 | reverse complement strand
TTCCAAAACGCTATCAGTGACTGTTTAAGCAAAACTCATTCAACTTACAAACAAGAACTCGATTCACTATTGACTCTCAATTTCCAGACATTTAAAAAATCACAGTTTGTGAGCTTCTAAGGTATATATCAAACTTAAAGTAAAGTAGAGTTTGATTTCTTAAGAGTACCGAGTTCTCTTTTAACATGTTGATTCTAAAGAAAACGTCATGACCACGCAGTTGTCATTCCCGCTTGTCGGGAATCCGGGAAAATCAAAGGGTTATAGATTCCGGACAAGCCGGAATGACAGAACTCGGTACTGTCGAGTTTGATTCAGGTTGGATTTAAAAGCCCCTCTCGCAAAAATACTATAAATTTAAGCCTCAATTATCTCAATAGCCCGTTCCAGCCTTCTTATGGCCTTTTCCTTACCCATAACATCAAGCACTTCAAATATCCCGGGGCTTTGTGTGCCGCCCGTTAATGCTACACGTACCGGTTGGGCGAGTTTGCCGAGCTTGACTTCATGCTTTTCAACGATGGCTTTAAAAAGTTTTTCAATTTCTGTCTCTGAAAAATCACCTATTGAATTCAACCCGTCCTTCAGCTCAACAAGCATGTCGCGGCTTTTTTCATTCAGGAATTTGGCCCTTGCCTTTTCATCGTATTCAACCTCTTCGGCAATATAATATCGTAATGACTTTGCAAGCTCAATTAATGTCTTTGAACGTTCCTTTAATGTATCTATTGCCTTTGAAAGCCAGGCTTTGTCCAAATCCTGCCCTTCGGTTATGACATTTTTTTTCATTAGAAACGGCATGACAAGCTCGGCAAGTTTTTCGGATGACGAATTCATTATGTACTGGCTGTTAAGCCAGAGCAGCTTCTCAGGATTAAATACCGCCGCTGCCTTGCCGACATTTTCAAAAGAAAAATACTTTATTAATTCTTCTCTTGTAAATACTTCCCGGTCCCCGTATGACCATCCCAGCCTCACAAGATAATTTACAAGGGCATCCGGTAAATATCCCATTTCATAATAGGCCATCACAGATGTGGCACCGTGTCGCTTTGAAAGTCTTGCCTTGTCCGAACCAAGGATCATCGGCAAATGGGCGAACTTTGGTATGGGATATCCAAAAGATTTATAAAGCTGTATCTGCTTTGGAGTATTGTTCAGATGGTCGTCACCGCGAATCACATGGGTTATTTCCATATCAACATCATCGACCACAACAGTCAGGTTATAAGTTGGTGTGCTGTCAGAGCGAAGGATTATCAGATCATCAAGCTGTTTATTTTCAAATGAGACACTCCCCTTTATCAAATCATCAACTATGGTCTGCCCTTCCTGCGGCATCCTGAATCTTACAACCGGCGCAATGCCGGGAACAGGCTCCTTTATGTCCCTGCATTTACCGTTATACTTTAGTGCCCGGCCTTTTGACATTGCTTCTTTCCGTCTCGATTCGAGTTCTTCAGGAGAACAGTAACAATAATAAGCCTTTCCTTCCTTTACTAATTTATCCGCATAACTCCTGTATATATCAAATCTGTCAGTCTGCCTGAAAGGCCCCTCATCCCAGTCAAGGCCGAGCCATTTCATGCCTTCAAGAATCGCATCTATATATTCATCAGTGGAACGCGTTCTGTCTGTATCTTCTATTCTTAATACAAATGTTCCGTTGTTGTGCCTGGCATAAAGCCAGTTAAAAAGAGCAGTCCTTGCTCCACCTATATGAAGAAACCCTGTCGGGCTCGGCGCAAATCTAACTCTGATTTTTTCAGTCAATGCGTCCTCCTGTTCTCAATATTCTTTTTCAATACAATAAGTCTTAAAAATTTATCTGTCTTATCCGTTACCTTAAATCTTTCATCCGCCCTGTAACCGGCAACCCATATAATATCATTTCCTGATACAACAATTGGAGTTATATCTCTCTCATCCCTCGGGATCTTTTCATCAACAAAAAAATCCTGAAGCTTTTTCTTTTTCCCGAAACCAAGGGGATAGAAAAAATCTCCGGCAGCCCTTGCCCTGATCCCGAGAGGGAATGTCATATTTCCTGCATCCAAAAGGACTGATGTCCTGCCGTCGCCTGTCTCTCCGCCCTCTTCTTCAAACAATGCCTTCAGCACTATATCAGCTTCTTTAATTTTAATTTCACATGGAGGCTGTATCTCATACCCGGAAAGTGTCAGAGGCTTCTCTGTGGTTATTTTCAGGATGGAATATTCTCTGACCACTCTAATGTTTTTTGGAAGATCAAGTCTGTTACCCGACTTGCCTTCTTTTATCAGTCTGATTATCTCCTCAATATGCACAAAACTTATTCCACGGAGTCCTTTTGTTGCCTCAATGGCCCTTCGCAGAACACGTCTCAGCACAGGTATCTCAATTGTTTCAAGCGGTCTAAGGAAGAGCTCGATAGAACTATCACTTTTCCTGCTTATAAGTCTCATAAGCGTTTTTGTGACAATTAATTCCAGGTATTCGTCTTCCTCTCTGAAAATTTCGGATGTTCTGCAAATATCATGAACCGCCGCCGGATATTTTTTCCTGATCTCTCCCATTAAGGAAAGTCTTATCCAGTTTCTCGAGTATTTCTCTTTAAGGTTCGATGAATCAATAATAAAATGCTGCCTGGAATGCAGGGGCGATTCATGAATCGCCCCTGCAAGGAATGCTTCTATGTCCTTTCTCTCTGTTTCAATAAGCGGCCTTATTATTCTGCCTCTCTTCGGTGGAATACCTGCCAGTCCTTTTCTGCCTGACCCTCTGAAAAGTCTCATGAGGATAGTCTCTGCCTGGTCGTCCGCATTATGGCCAAGGGCTATTCTGTCGGCTTTTATATTTTCGGAAATTTCCTCATATACGCCATACCTGAGCTCCCGTGCCGCTTCCTGGAGGTTCAGGCCTTCATCGCCTGCAAATTTTTTGACGTCTATTGCTCTCTCATAAAAATCAATCCTGAACCTGTTGCAAAAATCCTTACAGAACTCAATCTCCTTTTTAACCTCACCCGGCCTTAAACCGTGATCAATATACACGGCGCTCAGCAGGAGATTGAAATCTTTTCTGAGTTTATCTAAAATAACGGCAAGGCATACGGAATCAGGGCCTCCTGACAGGCCGATAAGTACGCGGTCATTGCCGGAAAGCATGGAATACTTTATTATCGCTTCCCGTACTTTTCGTATAAATTCCATAAGGATTACATTATACCGGAATTGTCTTTAATAATGGTTAACGTGGTCATGAAATTCTCTTAATAAATATATATAATAGTAAATCACAAAACAATTATAAGAATATACGTATACAATTAAAACCATGCACGATTTTAAGTATAAAAATTCCGGATTATACGCCGAGGATGTTCCGGTCAAGAAGATAGCCGGGAAGGTTGGAACGCCCCTGTATATTTACAGCCACAAGACTTTCCTCAGACACTTTGATGCATACAGGAATGCCTTTGATGGCCAGCCTCATACCATATGCTTTGCGCTCAAGGCTAATTCCAACAGTGCAATTCTGAGACTGCTTGCAAAAAAAGGCTGTGGAGCGGATGTTGTTTCCGGGGGTGAACTTTATCTCGCCCTGAAGGCAGGTATCCCTGCGAGAAAGATTGTATATGCAGGCGTGGGAAAAACCGAAGAAGAAATCATCCAGGGGCTGAAGGCCCGGATTCTCATGTTCAATATTGAATCATCCGACGAGATGATGGCCATTAACCGGATTGCCGGCTCATTAAAGATGAAAGCGCCGATTGCTCTCAGGGTTAATCCGGACATTGACCCTGAAACCCATCCTTATATCTCAACAGGATTGAAAGAGAGCAAGTTCGGTATCCCGATAGGGGAAGCACTGGAGAATTATAAACTGGCGCGAAAACTCCCCAACCTGGAGATACTCGGCATACACAAACACATAGGGTCGCAGATAACTACGATAAGACCGTTTGTCGACGCTTTGCAAAAAGTCATATTGCTTGCTGAAACACTGAAATCACACGGTATTGAAATTCAACACCTGAATATGGGTGGAGGGCTTGGAATCCCGTACAACGATGAGCACCCCCCTCATCCTGAAGAACTCTCAAAAGCGATACTGCCCCTGCTGAAGGATTGCAGTTTCAATCTTATCCTTGAACCGGGGAGGTCAATTGCAGGAAATGCCGGGATATTTGTTACCAGGGTGCTTTATTTAAAGAAATACCCTCAAAAGGAATTCGTTATTGTTGACGGCGGAATGAATGATCTTTTGAGGCCAAGCCTGTATAATGCATTTCATAACGTGCTTCCGGTGAGGAAAAACAGCCGCAAAAAGGTTCTCACGGATATAGTCGGACCAATATGTGAATCAGGAGATTTCTTTGCAAAGAACAGGGAAGTAAACAGGCTGTCCCAGGGTGATCTTGTCGCTGTTATGAGCGCGGGCGCCTATGGGTTCACGATGAGTTCGAATTATAACAGCAGGCCCAGGGTAGCGGAGGTGCTTGTCAAAGGCAGCGAGTTCTTCGTTGTTCGTGAAAGGGAAAAATATAAAGATCTCACAAAGGGGACAAAAATCCCGGAATTTCTGAAATAAGAGGCACAATGAAACTTAACTTTACAAAAATGCACGCCCTCGGCAACGACTTTGTTGTCATTGATAACAGGCATGATGAACTGAGAAGAATTGCCCGGCTTTCAAAGAAGCTTTGTGACCGCAGATTCGGCATCGGCGCTGACCAGCTTCTGCTGCTGTGCCGCTCCGGAACAGCGGATTTCAGAATGCGTATTTTCAATGCGGACGGATCGGAAGTTGAAATGTGCGGTAACGGCATAAGATGTCTCGGAAAATATATATGGGACAATATACTTTGCTGCGAGGAAAGCGCTTATGCAAAGAAATACTGCGAGACCATAGATTCCATTGCCATAGAAACAATTGCCGGAATCAGGCATATACACAAGTCGGGCAACCTGTTCAGGATTGATATGGGAGAGCCTGTATTCGAGCCGGAAAAAATACCTGTTGTCGCTGAATCCGTGCGAAAAAAATTAAAAGACGGCAAGATCATTGAGAGCCCGCTTAAAGCCGGCAATAAGACTTTTAAAATAACATGCGTTTCAATGGGCAATCCACACGCTGTAATATTTGTAAAAGACGTAAGTTCCGTCTCACTGAAACATTACGGCCCCCTGATTGAAAATCACAGTCTCTTCCCAAACAGGACAAACGTTGAGTTCATAGAGATTATTGATGAACGCAATGTTAAGATGAGTGTATGGGAAAGGGGAGTCGGTGAAACAATGGCATGCGGCACCGGGGCTTCCGCATCAGCGGTTGCATCAGCGCTGTCCGGACTGACCGGCAGAAGGGTCGCTGTTCATTTGCCCTGCGGGAAACTCAGTATCCACTGGTCTGAAAAAGACAACCATGTCTATATGACAGGCCCGGCGGTAAAGGTATTTGATGGAACGATTGACTTGTAACATTAAAGATAAAAAAGCAAAATGCAGGATTAAGGATTTTTTCTTGATTTCAGGTTTGATTTTATGAAAATAAAGTGTCCGACCTGCAAACAAAAGACGGCATGGGAAAACAATCCGTTCCGGCCTTTTTGTTCTGAACGGTGCAAACTGATTGACCTTGGGGCATGGGCATCAGGACAATACAAAATCGAAAATACGCTTGAAGACGAAACGACATCCCCTGATACGGAAGAGGATGCCTGATTAGCCCGGCTGAAAGATAGATTATATAAATTAAACATTACTCAGGGAGGGGAAAAATGCTTAATATGATAGTGTCCGGCGCTTCCGGCAGAATGGGAAGCCGAATTATTACACTTTCAAGGGATATGGACGATATAAAACTCACCGGAGCATTGGAGCGTAAAGATCATGAGGAATCAGGGAAGGACATCGGTCAGGTCATCGGCATAGGTGTAATCAACATAAAAATAACGGACAGCATCGCCGCTATAAGTGAAAAGGCCGATGTACTTGTAGATTTTTCGTCACCGTCCGCAACTATAGAATGTTTAAAATCGCTTTCGGACAAACCTGTGCCTGTTGTTATCGGCACTACAGGCTTCAGCAAAGATGAAATAGAGTATATAAAATTATATGCTCAAAACACTCCCTGCGTCTTTGCTCCGAATATGAGTGTAGGGGTAAACCTTCTGTTAAAAGTATTATCCGACATAGCAAAGGTTACGGGCGATGACTATGACGTTGAAATTATTGAAGCCCACCACAGGTTAAAAAAGGACGCACCTTCAGGCACGGCAATGAAAATGGCACAGGTTTTAGCTTCAGCGTTGAACAGGAATCTGGAAGATACTGCCGTATATTCCAGACACGGCCTCATTGGCGAAAGGACACAGAAAGAAATCGGGATACAGACAATTCGCGCAGGAGACATAGTTGGAGAACATACCGTTATATTCGGCGGGCTTGGTGAAAGGATCGAGATAACCCACAAGGCATCCAGCAGAGATACCTTTGCAAGGGGAGCATTAAAAGCTGCGCAGTGGGTACATAAACAGACTCCGGGGTTGTATGATATGCAGGATGTTCTGGGGCTGAAGTAGTTCAACATTTAAAACAAGTATAATTTTAAAGTATTTTAAACATACACGTTCCGTTTACTGAAGTTGTTCCGGGCTTGGGGGGACCTGTCTTGAATATTCAATTTCCTTATCAAAAGTTTGAATTTAATATTAAACCTCAAGAACCCCTTATCCTTCCATCTTACAAGGGCTCTACCTTAAGAGGCGGATTCGGCAATGCCTTTAAAAGAATCGTGTGTGCAATAAAAAGCAAAGAATGCACTGACTGCATCTTAAAAGAAAAGTGCATTTACTCCTATGTCTTTGAGACTCCGCCGCCTTCTGATACAAAAATAATGCGCAAATATACTTCAGCCCCCCATCCTTTTATCATAGAACCTCCGCCCGAGAAAAAGCGGGGATACACTCCCGAAGACGAGTTAATCTTTGGGCTTACTCTTATCGGCAAGGCAATTGACTATCTTCCTTATTTTATTTACACATTTGATGAACTCGGCAAGATGGGAATCGGTAGAGGGAGGGGGAAATATGAACTGAAAGAAGTCAGGAGTGGAGCAGAAGATAAAGTTATTTATTCATCTGATACCAAAACTCTCAGGACATTCAAAACTGATATTCTGTCTTTTAATTCCGTTTTCACAAATACTAATACTTATAAGCCAAAATCCCTGACCCTTAACTTCCTCACTCCTGCGCGTATTATCTACAAAAAGCATCTCATACTTGACCTTGAATTTCATATCCTCATAAGGAATCTATTGAGAAGACTTTCGCTTCTTTGTTATTTCCACTGCGGCGGAGATACTTCGGGATGGGATTTTAAGGGTATCATTGAAACGGCTCAAGACATAAAAGTTAAAAAGAGGAATCTTAAATGGTATGACTGGGAGCGGTATTCGTCAAGGCAGGAGACAAAGATGAAGATGGGCGGGTTTGTGGGAGAGATAACATTTGAGGGTAATATTGAGCCGTTTATGCCTCTGATTAAAGCCGGGGAGGTTTTGCATGTCGGGAAGGGGACGGGGTTTGGGTTGGGGAGGTATGAGATTAAATAGAAATATTGCCGAAATATTGTTTTTCTTGGAAATAAATATATTTTTCTACATAATGCATGTATGAAACGGAAAGCCCCAAAAAGCAGATTTAAAGAAGTGCTGATTTTTGTCGCTGGCACTACGCCTCAGATTATCACAGAGACAATCTATGCCCTCATTCATCAGAAACCGCCTGTATATCCGGATGAAATTAATATAATAACAACCAGCCACGGAGCAAAGGTCATAAAAAAGAATCTTATGGATTCCGGAATATTCAAAGACTTCTGCAGCGAATTCAACGTAAGCGACAATATCCTGAACGATGGAGCAGTGATTATTATAAAAGACAATAGACGCAAATCAATTGATGATATAAGATCGGACAGGGACAATGAACTGCTTGGCGATTTCATTTCAGATTTTATCAGAGAAAAGGCTGAAGACGACAACACGAGGTTGCACTGCTCACTTGCTGGCGGACGCAAAACAATGTCCTTTTATATGGGCTCTGCTCTCCAGTTTTTCGGGAGACCGTGGGATAAGCTCTACCATGTGCTTGTTACGCCTGAATTTGAATCGAATTCTGCATTCTATTACAGGCCCAAAAAGAATAAAGTACTGAAGGTGGATGGAAAGTCATTAAATGCCCGTGATGCAGAAATATATCTTGCAGAGCTGCCTTTTATAAGGCTGCGGGATAAAATCACTCTGGAAAGCCGCAGTTTTCGGGCCCTCGTAAAAGAAGGCCAGAAGGATATAGACATTGCGATGATGCAGCCGGAACTGAGAGTAAAACTTTCTGACCGCACTCTGCATATAGGGCAAAAATCAGCACGGCTTGCGCCTCTTCATTTAATGATTTATCTGGCTTATCTGAGATACAAACTTAATCACTGCAAATATCCTGACCGCCTGTACTGTCTTGACTGTACTGACTGCTTCCCCTCAATGCTCGAACTTTCAACAAAGACAGCCCTTGAGGAGATGGCAAAGGATTATATGATAATCGCGCCTTCCAGGGTTGAAGACCTTATGTATAAATATAAAGACGGCCTTCCCCTGGACGTGATACGGCAGTCAGTCAGCAAGATAAAGAAGGCCATCAGATCAATGCTGGCTGACGATGCGCTGTCTGCCTGTTATTCAATAAACACATCCCACAGGCGCTATGCTGCCAGCAGGCATGGGGTGAGGGTTGAGAAGGGGAAGATAAGGATAGAGTGAGAGCACCCCTCTTAGGTTAAGAGGGGCTGGGGGAGTTATTTAATAAATGAGAAAGGTAAGTGAATGGGAGAGTTTAATCAAAAGGAATATCAGACAGTAATTTTGGGGGCTTTGCTGCATGATGTGGGGAAGCTGTTGCAGAAGGGCACATTTCCCGGTCTGAGAACAGAAGGTAAACATCCACAGGTATCAGCAAACTTTATCAGTGCATTTGATGACTTCTTTACATCATACACAGACATTGAGTTGTTAAAAACTCTTGTACAGCGACATCATGAATATTCGGGGATGGGCGATGACCTGACTTGCAAGAATGCTCCGCAGATATACAGGGCCTTCAGCTATCTTGTCAGTCGTGCGGATAACTATTCATCATCAGAGCGTGGTGGCAAGTCAAAAGAATATCAGGATTACAAACTGACACCACTTGTTTCAGTGTTTAGCCGGGTCAGGCTGGACAAAGAGTCATCTGAAAAGCTGAAGTACAGACTAAAAGAGCTTATGCCGGAAAAAGCATTTCCTGAAAAGTTTGATATTTATAACCATTATGAGTACAACTCCCATTTGCAGGGCTTTGGTGCTGAATTTGAGGAGTTGGTTAAAAGGAGCAGGTCGTCAGACTATGATTCAAGATTCACAAATATTCTGAATATATTACTGAAATACGCGTGGTGCATCCCGAGTAACACGCAGGAGGATGTGCCTGATGTTTCTTTATACGACCACCTGAAGACAACTGCTGCTATTGCAGCCTGCTCATACCTGTATCATCACCCCGTTTTTTCCGAAAAAGAGATAAAAGATGACACCACTGAGAAATTTGTTTTGCTTGTAGGGGATTTGTCCGGGATTCAGAACTACATTTTCAATATTACACATGTCGGAGCTGGCGGTGTTGCCAAGAGGCTTCGGGCCAGGTCTTTTCAGCTAAATATGTTTTCCGAGATTATCAGCCATAAAATTCTGCATGAATTCAACTTGCCCATCACAAACATACTTATGGCATCCGGCGGCAAATTTTATATTCTTCTTCCCGGAATACAGGGCACAGAGGCAAAATTAAATTCAATAAGGCAGGAAGTGGACCAATGGTTTTATAAACATATGAACGCTGAAATAAACATTAATCTGGCGTCAATGGCGTTATCGGGCAAAGACTTTGAGGATTATGGGAAAAAAGTGGCAGAGATCAATCATCTTCTTCAGAAAACAAAGAAAATGCCCTTTCACTCTATTATGTCGAAGAATCAAGTATGGAATGAGGATGTTGCGACATTGAATGTAGATTTTGCCGAAGAAGAAAAACTCTGCAAGGCATGTGAAAGGTTTCCCTGTGAGTTTCGGGAAGAGCAGGGAGCGCACTTTTGTGACCGCTGTTCTGATGATGCTGAAATAGGGAGGAAACTTCCGAGGGCAGATCAGGTCTCTTTTTACAATAATGGGAAAGGTATGTTTAACGGGCCATGCGGATACTCCTTTGATTTCAAAACTAATGGAAATGATGCATATATGGCAATGTCGATTGGCAAAGATGAACCTGTTTACAACTCTCCTTACAGCTTGAAATATACTGCAAATCATATCCCTGTATTTCCTGATGATACATATTGTAATGACTGTGCAAAACGCGATGGCTGCAAGAATGAAGAGCAGGCAGACAAGAACCTGCCGATGTTTTTTAACTGCCTGGCCGTAGAAAGTACGGGAAGGCCTATGCTCGGATATCTCAAGGCAGATGTGGATAATCTTGGCGGAATATTCGGGTTTGGCCTGAAACAGAAAGATGAAGAAGAAAAAAACTTTGCCTCAGTGTCTCGTATAGCGACATTAAGCAGAATGCTTGATGTGTTTTTTTCCGGGTACATACAAATACTTATGGAGAATAACTATCCTGAGCTTTATACTGTATACTCCGGCGGTGATGATCTGCTTGTAATCGGGGCGTGGGATTCGATTATCAGGTTTTCAGATGAAATGCAAAAGGAGTTTAAAAGATTTGTCTGCAACAATAAAAACCTTACTCTTTCCTCTGGCATCGCACTCGTCAAACATAACTATCCTGTCTTCAGGGCTGTTGAAATGGCGGAACAGGCGCTTGAAAAATCCAAGAGTCAGGAGGGCAAGGACAGCGTAACCGTCTTTGACCATACGGTTAAATGGAGTCAATTCCCGGCAATACTCAATGAAGCGGAAAAATTCGGAAAATGGCTCAAGGAAAAAGATATATCAATGGGCTTTGCAAGGAACCTCCTGCACTACTCGGAAATGAACCGGATGTTTAAAGAGACAGGGCAGACAGAATACTTGAAGTTTCTGCCTTTAATGACATATGACATTGCAAGAAATATTTCTGCTCAAAAACATGAAGTCAGGAAGTGGGCTGAAGAGCTTAAAGAGCCTGAGAGCCGTACCTTTAAGAACATGGGGATAATATTAAACTATGCGTTAAGTGCAAATAGAGGAGGGTGATGTGAGTGACTGGAAGGAAAATTTAAAGAATTTGAAGGCATATAAAGGTGGAGGGGGAGGAATGAAGAAGTGTAGCTGTGGCAAGCTAATTAAGAATGATAGATTTGATACATGCTTTGAATGCAGTAAAAAAAATAGACAGGATGTCCATGGATATGATAAATCAAGAGAACGACTACCTGATAACTACCTTGCTAAAAGCTACTTCGATGAAAACGGACAACTAAGAGCAGGCATATTTAAAGAGGACGCGAAACTTGTATCAAAGGTGCTGGCCTCATGGAATACAACGCCTACGTCACTTAGAGTTTTTTATAACAAATTAAAGGCTATTGAGTGCAAATATAAGAGTTCCAGCAATGATTTCGATTTGGTGAAGCCTGATTTGTATGCCTTTGAACGGGACGTTGCGTATCAGGTAAGCAGAGGAGTTGTCAGCGAGGAATTCAGAAAGTTTATTAATGTCAATGCTGAAATTGCAGCAAAAGGGCCAAAGGAGTTCAAGGGCTTTGTCGAACACTTTCTAAGTGTGTTGTCATTTTTCAAGGATGTATCTAAAAAATAACTAAGGAGGGATAGATATGAAATTAAAAAAGTACTTGTCTTTAACCGGAGTGTTGCATTGTAAAACTCAGCTTAGAATTGGCGGCACAAAAGACGGCATCGTTGAGCCGGGAGGTGTAGATAATCCGATTATTAGACATCCTGTAACATCATTGCCCTATGTGCCCGGATCATCTATTAAAGGGAAGATGCGTTCATTGCTTGAACTGGATAAAGAAACAGGTTCAAATATTAGAGACAATGGAAAGCCATGTGAATGCGGAGCCTGTTTAGTATGTAAGGTGTTCGGATCACATGGAATGAATAACAAAGAAATAACAAGAATACTTGTACGTGATTGTCCGGTTACGCAGGAGTCTGAGACGACTCTGCGGGAGTTACAGGCTGAAAAAGGTATGAACTTTGCAGATATTAAAAGTGAGAATATTATTAATAGGAAAACCGGAACGACCATTAAGGGAGGCTTGAGAACTCAGGAGACTATACCAGCAGGCACTCAATTCAGTTTAACTATAACAGTTAAATTGTTTGACAATGACAATGAGGAGAAGATAACAGAGTTTGTCAGGAAGGGACTGTCATTACTTGAAAAAGATTATCTTGGCGGTTCAGGCAGTAGAGGCTACGGGCAGGTTGAAATTAAAAATTTGGAAATTAAAGAACTATAGGAATAGATATGAAAACATATCGACTTAGATTAAAGCTATCCGGCACCTTCCTCACCCCATGGCAGGCAGACACTATATTCGGCAACCTCTGCTGGATCATTGCATGGCTTGAAGGCGAAGAGGTATTGAGGAAATTTCTTGATGAATACAGAAGTGGCAATCCTCCATTCATACTCTCGGATGGACTTCCCGGCGACCTTTTGCCTGCTCCTGCACATTTGCCATTAGCGGGAGAACGGACAAGTGATTATCAGGAGTATCTTGAGGGGAAGAAATTAAAGAAGACAGCATGGCTCGAACCTGAATCCTTTGAGTCAGTAAGACAGGGGAAGACATCGATTGACCCTGATGCCAGAGAATTGAAAACAATAAAAACGGTAACTACTCTTCACAGCACGATCAACCGCATAACAGGAACTACAGGGGATGAAGGCTCTCTATATGAGCTTCATGAATTTGCCCATGAACAAGGGTATATATCCATTTATCTCAAAATCCGTGAGGGTTGGGAAAAGAAAGTGCTATCACTTTTCCAGGACCTTTCACTTACGGGCTACGGCAAGAAAAAATCCGTAGGCAAAGGAGCATTTGAGATCCTTGGAGAGTTAGAGAGCTTCAATGGTTTTGATGATTTTGAAGCAGCAAACGGATATGTTTCTCTGTCCAATTTTGTACCGGCGAAGAATGATCCAGTGCAAGGTTTTTATAATATACTGGTAAAGTATGGAAAACTTGGCGGTGATTACACCTTTTGCGGAAAGCCTTTCAAGAAACCACTAATGATGTTAACCGCCGGTTCTACTTTTTTTGTGAAAGAAGAAATAAAACCGTTTTATGGCAAAGTGGTTGAGAATATTTCTCCATCAAAACCAGAGGTTGTGCATTACGGTTATGCTTTCGCTGTACCGATAATTATAGACGGAGTGGTACCTTAAACCCCCTTCGGCTGGGCGGTGCTGGAGGTAATAAATTAAATATGCTGTTAAGATTCGGCTAATGAAATATCCGATATTGTATAATTTTCAAAGGAGAATTCATGACTAATACTGAATTGATAGAGACAGTTAAAAACAGGCTGATTAAAACGTACAAGCCAAAGGCAATCTATCTGTTCGGCTCTTACGCATGGGGAACGCCGGATGAGGATAGTGATCTTGATCTGCTGGTAGTGGTTGAAAAGTCGGATGAGAGATTTTATAAGCGCGGGGTTGCCGGATACAAGTCTTTGAGGGGGTTAAGAGTTGCCAAGGATATTATTATTTATACAAGTGACGAATTTGATGAGGTAGCCGGTGACGTGTCATCGCTGTGTTTTAAGATCAAAAACGAAGGGGTAAAGCTTTATGAAGCAGCATGAAGTTTGGCTCATAAAAGCAGAGAACGATTTGAAGTCTGCCAGACGGCTTTCCGAGAGCAGCGATCCTATTTTGGACACAGCTATCTATCACACTCAGCAATCAGCTGAAAAGGCTTTAAAGGCGTATCTTGCATTTAAAGCCCAGCCCATACGGAAAGTGCATGATATTGAGCTTTTGCTGGAGTCTTGCAGTGTGTTTGATAAAGACTTCAACCAATTTGTTGATGACGCGGATATTCTTACGCCATACAATGTAGCTTTCAGATATCCGGGGCCTGATATTGAACCTCACGGTGAAGAAGTTGCGGATGCCATTGAAAAGGCTGAGAAGATTCTTGCTTTTGTTAAGTCTCGTATCAAGTAAAGTGCAAATTAAATATTATGGACTTTAAACTCGTCATAGAAAAACTTTTAACTTCCTTTAACGAACAAGGTGTCCACTATGCGCTCATAGGCGGAATGGCGCTTGGTGCGTGGGGTGTTCCGAGGGGTACCGTTGACATAGACTTTCTTGTGAACAGAGATGATATGGAAAAAGTTGACGCAATCATGCAGAAGCTCGGTTATGAGTGTAAATATAAAACTGAGAATGTCTCTCAATATCTGTCGCCTCTCAATATTTTTGGGGAGGTTGATTTTTTGCATGCATTCAGAAGCCCTTCTTTAAGTATGCTGCAAAGGGCGGTCGATGGGGGAATATTTAATGGGTCGATAACTATTAAGGTATTAAAAGTTGAGGACCTGATAGGCTTTAAAGTGCAGGCCATGGCAAATGATGAATCAAGAAAGCCTGTTGACCTGGCGGACATTGAGTCATTAATGTCGGAACATAAAAGCAGAATTGACTGGTCTGTAGTTGAAGAATATTTTGTATTGTTCGGACTGGATGAATTATTCAATGAATTAAGGGGCAAGTACGGTAATGATTAGCAAAGAAGAAAAAAAAGAACTGTTAAGACTGGCCGGGTCATCAACTCTGAAGGAAGATATGAGGCATTTATCAGCAACAAGGCATAATCCCGTCATGGTTAACGGCAAAGTAAGTATAGACCGTTTGATAACTTTTCTGTCTGAATACAACGAGTTCATCAATCACGAACCAAAACCCTTTAAGCCCATGATTGAGAGGGAGATGAAATTATGAGTCATATTCATGTATGTCTGGTGTCAGCCCAGACGATACCTAATCTTAAAACAGTGCAAACAATTCAGGCCTGATACTGTTATGCTGCTGGCAACAAAAAGCAAAGCAGGCACAGGCAGACAGGCCGGCCAAAGTGATCAGGCGCAAAAACACAAAGGTCTTCTTCAATTCAACCTGACTGGAATAGAGGTGAAATAAATGACTAAAGCGATGATAATTTCAGTAGGCGGGACACCCGAGCCGATAATAAAATCAATTGGCAAATATAGACCTGATTTTATTTCTTTTTACGCCTCTCAGGATACTTGCGATAAGGTTGCTCTGCTAAAATCAGAATCCGTCAAGAATGGAATTAAAGCTAAAAGTGAAATAACATTGGTTGACAACGTTAATGATCTTCTTCATTGCCATGAAAAAGCGGAAGAAGCTGTTAACCGTGTAATTAAAAAAGGATCCTCAAAAGAAAACGTTGTGGTTGATTATACAGGAGGGACAAAAAACATGTCAGTTGCCCTCGCGTTAGCTGCGATAACACACGGTTTTTCTTTTTCTTATGTAGGCGGGAAAGAGAGGACAAAAGACGGTGTCGGCATAGTTGTTGATGGCCGGGAAGAAATTTATGAAAGTGTTAACCCCTGGGATTTCCTGGCAGTTGAGGAAAAGAAAAAAATAGCAGTTCTTTTTAATCAATACCAGTTTAAGGCTGCTAAAGAATTGGCAGATTCTATACGGGGGAAAACAACTAAATACAAATCAATATTTAATAAAACAGGTTTTTTGATTGATGGCTATTATAAGTGGGATATGTTCAGGCATCGGGAAGCCGTGGAATGCTTCAAACGAGCAAAAATTGAAGACCTGAAAGAATACGGAGATAAAACCGTAAAGTCATTTGCAAAGGCTACAGAAAAATGTATGGACTTCCTTGAAAAAATTGCTACTCTATCAAAAAAACCGGACAATTTATTTGTTCTTGATATCTTCTCAAATGCCGAAAGAAGATTTGAAGAGGGTAAAGTTGATGATGCCATTTTAAGATTATACAGACTTGTAGAAATGATGGCTCAGGAAAGACTCGCGAAAAAACATAACATTAATACGTCTGATGTTAAGCAGGATGAAATTCCATCCGGACTGAAAGCTGACTTTATAGCAAATTATAAAAATCATCGTAATGGAAAAATCGAGATATCTCAGACTGCGGCATTCAAATTACTGAAGGCATTAGGTGATGAACTTGGTGTAATGTTTAAATCAAACGAAGCTGAATTTATTAAAATCCAGTCGTCAAGGAACTATTCTTATCTTGCTCATGGTTTTGATCATTCAAAAGAAAAGACTTACTTGAATCTCCGAGATTTCGTATTAAACCTGAATATTATCGATCCTGCTGATGCTCCGGTTTTTCCTAAAATTGAGCTTTAGCAGTTTCCCGCTCTTTGACAACGCTAAAAAACAATATTGCGGCAATATTGTTTTTGCTGACAATCCTCCGCAATCCCTTTATCATTAGGTTAAAAAGCGCGTATGTGCTTATCACTTTCTTTAGTCCCCCATAAGGGGGGACTTGAAAGGGTTGGTTATGCACAGAAGGCTTTATCTTATCGCCTACGACATTACAAACGACAAACGGCTGAACCGTGTGAGGGAATTTCTCAAGGGATACAGCACGGGCGGGCAGAAGTCTGTTTATGAATGTTTCCTGACAGCCGGTGAGCTGAATCATGTGAAGGTGGTTCTTGACAGGCTTATTGATGAAGAAGACGACAGGGTGCACATATTCACAATGGATGCAAGAAGCAGGACTCATGCTATAGGGATCGGAGTGCAGCCAAAAGATCCTGCGTATTTTTATATAGGGTGAAAATCAATGAGTAATTAAGAATTAAGAATTATGAATGAAAAAACTTCCTTGATTGATCATTGATAATTACTGATTGATAATTGAAGCTTATGAGTACACTATACATTGACAGAAAAGAACTTCATCTGAAACCGGATGGTAAAGCTCTTGCTTTTTACTCAAAGCAGGGACGAGAGGGCGTTGTGCCTGTTAACCCGCTTAAACGGGTCGTAATAGTGGGAAATATATTGATTGAGACATCAGCGCTGAATATGCTTGCGCGGGAAGGGATAAGTGTCCTGTTTTTATCAGGCAAGAGGCTGAGGTTTTGCGGGATGCTGCATGGCAGACTGCACAACAACGGGTTATTGAGGATTAAACAGTACGAAAAGTCACTCTCTGATTTTAATATGAAAGCAGCAACAGACATTGTCAGGAGAAAGATGGAAGGCCAGAAGGAGTTTCTGATGCATGTCAGGGAAAAACGTCCTGATCTGCGCTATCCGCTGACCAGGGCAATATGCACGCTTCAGGGGATAGTCATTGAAATTGAAAAACAGAACATGGAAATGGAGACACTGCGCGGCATGGAAGGCGGGGGATCTGCAGGTTATTTTTCAGCCTTTACAGGAATATTCCCCGAATCCCTGGGATTCAAGAAGAGAAACAGGAGGCCGCCTCTGGATCCTGTCAATGCCATGCTTTCGCTCTGCTATACAATGATGCACTTTGAACTCGTCAGGGAGATAGAGGTTATCGGTCTTGATCCTGTGATCGGGTTTTATCATCAGTTTGACTATGGAAGAGAATCCCTTGCATGCGACCTTGTTGAGTCATACCGCCCTCAGGTCGACAGATTTGTATGGGAACTGTTCAGGGAGCGGACACTCACAAAGAGAGACTTTGCGATGAATGATGAAAGGCCGGGCTGTTATCTGAAAAAGGCGAGCCGAAAGAAGTTTTATCCATTATATGAACAATGGGCACAGGAGATGAGGCCGCTCTGGGTTGAGGAAGCAAGAGGGATTGCAAGGAGGATTATGGATGGGCAGGACCCTGTATATAAGTCAGGCAAATAAACCGGTGATAAAAAGAGACGGCCCTTCAATCTGGGTTAAGGAAGAAGGCCGGGCAGGCCGGAGGATCCCCGCGCGCCTGGTGGGAAGGGTAATTGTCATAGGCAATGTCCGGCTTGATTCAGGGACGATCACTCTTTTTGCCGACAATAATATACCGATAACATTCATGAACAGAAGGGCGGATGAATCAGCAGTAGTCATCCCGTACAACCACCGGCTGCCGGATCACTACAAAGAGCAAAAGGTGCTTTTGGATTCTGAAGGAACAATTCTTCACTATCAGAAATGGGCGACTGCCAAAAGGATTTTACTGCAATTAAACATGTTGAGAAGATATGTTCCCCCGCTGGCAGCGAAGCTTGAGATAAAAGGTTTTGGAGAGGGTAATTACCAGGAAATATTGAAGGGCATCAGAAAGGTTAAGGAAAGAAAGTGGCTTGCTGTCAACGGAATCATTACGGGTATCTTCAGAAATGTAATTATAGAAAGCCTTATACACTCGGGGCTTGACCCTCATCTTGGAGTGATTCACCGGAGGCATAACTTCGGGCTTGCCCTTGATATTTGTTATATCATGGGCGGTGAAAGTGATATGCAGACATTGCAGTTTTTCCATTCTGTTAATCTCAGGGAGCTGATCAAAAATGAAACCGGGCACTGGGTTATGACAGACCGGGGCATCAGGAATATCGCACACCGCTTTGAGAACAAGCGAAAAGAGGTCAAAGAGAAAGCAGAAGACATTATTGATGAACTTTTTGACTTAATAAGAGAGATGCTTTCATGAAGACTGACTATCTTGTATGTTACGATATAACCAAACCCCGAAGACTGGCGCGGGTTTACAGATTTATGAAAAGCCGGGGAATACATCTCCAGTACTCGGTTTTCCATTGCACATTGACGTGGCCGCAATTAAGAGAGTTAAAGGAGCAACTGAGCTGGTTAATTGATGAAGAAAAAGACGATGTGAGGATATATCCGCTTCCCTCTGATTATAAAGTTATTGTTATGGGATGCGGAGACAGGGTGCCGGACGGAGTAGAAATTTTTCTTGAGTAAAAGTCTCTGCTCCGAAGATTCAAAATTCAAAAAAGGGAGGCAAAAACAGGTTGCTTTCAGTAAGAAAGAAAAGCTGCTCAATGGGCGCTGTAATAGCTGGATTTCACAAATTATTTTTGAGGGGTGCTGAATCAAAGAAGACCTGATGAAAAAGGGATTGCGACTAATCTTTTACCACGTTTGGCACCGTATTCACGAATCAAAGAAGACCTGATGAAAAAGGGATTGCGACGGATCAAAAGAGGTACCTCTGTGAATGAGGCACAGAATCAAAGAAGACCTGATGAAAAAGGGATTGCGACTGGTGAATTTGCAGTGTAATTAAAGGAAATGAAAGGAATCAAAGAAGACCTGATGAAAAAGGGATTGCGACGAGTATTTGACAAAAGGTATTTGACCTGTTTTTGAGAATCAAAGAAGACCTGATGAAAAAGGGATTGCGACTCAGCGCTGGATGTTTCCCAACAACATTAATTGAATCAAAGAAGACCTGATGAAAAAGGGATTGCGACCCAGAAAATCTTGCATAGCATGGAGAGCAACAGTGAATCAAAGAAGACCTGATGAAAAAGGGATTGCGACACAGTGGCCTACCACAAGCCGATAGCCCTTAAAGAATCAAAGAAGACCTGATGAAAAAGGGATTGCGACTCTTACGTTCTGCGAGGCTAAGCTCCAATCTTGGAATCAAAGAAGACCTGATGAAAAAGGGATTGCGACATGCCGCTTAATATGTAATTGCACATTTTAAAATCGAATCAAAGAAGACCTGATGAAAAAGGGATTGCGACAAAGTTAGTAATTCAAATAAGAAAAAAATAATGAATCAAAGAAGACCTGATGAAAAAGGGATTGCGACTGAATGCCACTTCACGGGTTCACTCTTTTTCATTGAATCAAAGAAGACCTGATGAAAAAGGGATTGCGACTCCCATATCTGATATGTCCCATCCTCCTGCAGGGTGAATCAAAGAAGACCTGATGAAAAAGGGATTGCGACGACTTGCTTTACAGTTATTCTTCAGGACTGTGAATCAAAGAAGACCTGATGAAAAAGGGATTGCGACATCGGATTAAGGAGGGCTTTTTTGCAGCCAGGTAGAATCAAAGAAGACCTGATGAAAAAGGGATTGCGACGGCAAGCATTAATCCTAATTTGCCCAGTGAAACAGAATCAAAGAAGACCTGATGAAAAAGGGATTGCGACTATGCGTTCAGTATCTGTTTGTGTTTGCTTTGAATCAAAGAAGACCTGATAAATAAGGGATTGCGACTGGAAAGGATCGTGGGACGTGTCCGTTTAACGTGACCGTAAAAGACAAGAATAAAAACGGACACGAAAACCGGTCTTACCTCCCGTGTCCGTAAAAGAATAAAAAAGGGGGCATAAATGAAGGTTGAGGATTTGGACGATATAAAACTGACCGGAGCATTGGAGCGTAAAGATCATGAAGCATCAGGGGAGAACATCGGCCGGGTCATCGGCATAGGTGCAATCAACATAAAAATAACGATGCAATTATTCGAACGGTACTTTGCCTTTCAATATAACATCCACAATCCCGGGATCAAACTGGGTTCCGGTATTATCTCTTAATTCGTCTAAAACTCTGTTTATGGTGAGCGCATCTCTATAAGGCCTGGCGCTCATCATTGCATCAATAGCATCTGCAACAACTACTATTCTCGCTGCGAGAGGTATCTGTTCACCTTCTCTGCCCTCGGGATATCCCTTTCCATCAAACCTTTCATGATGATAAAGAATGACCGGAATTGCGTCCTCAAGAAAGGGCACGGACTGAACAATCCGGGCGCCTATCGCAGGATGTTTTTTTATTTCCGTATATTCGTATGAAGTCAACTTTCCGTTTTTCTTGAGAATATTTTCTTCTATGCCGATCTTCCCTATATCATGGATAGAGGCTGCATTCTCTATCTCTTTTACTGTTCTGTCAGGGACCCCGAACGCCTTTGCTAAAGAAGAAGATAATTTTGCAACCCGGTTTGAGTGATCATATGTATAATGGTCTTTGGCATCAATAGTAAGAATCAGCGCATTAACCGTGCCTTCATAGCACGTCATGATATTACTCCTGGCATTATTTACCTGCTCTTCAAGATAGGAGGCC
The DNA here is from genome assembly GCA_002897895.1 of bacterium BMS3Abin06. GTDB lineage: Bacteria > Nitrospirota > Thermodesulfovibrionia > UBA6902 > UBA6902 > BMS3ABIN06. The sequence continues at coordinate 99,782 of BDSY01000058.1, read as the reverse complement.
CTGTCTAACAAGATATCACGCTCTAATCTCAAACCTGTGTTAGCCCGCCTTTTAGCCAGTCCTTTCCCGACAACAGATAATACATTGTCTTTATCAAAAGGCTTTATCAAATAATCAAAAGCGCCAAACCGTATCGCATCCCTGGCTGTTTCAAGACTGGCATATGCCGTTAACAGAATAACCTCGGTGTCGGGATGTCTTTTCTTTATCTCCTGCAGTGCCGTGATACCATCCATTTTCGGCATCTTTATATCCATTACTACCAGGTTTACAGGATTCCGGCTCATAATATCCAACCCTTCAAGCGCCCCTTCAGCCGTAGATACGGCATATTGATCCTTCAAAATCATCCGGATGGATTCCCTGGGCGCCAGCTCATCATCTATAACAAGAATTCTTTCCCTGTTATCCATTTAAATGACCTCGCACAAAGAAAACATTAGAGCTTCTCCTGTCAACAAGCGGCAGCCTGATGATAAAGGTATTAATGCCGCCCTCGCTTTTCATATCAAGACTTCCGCTGTGCCCTTCAATAATCTTATGGCTTATCGGCACATTCAACTCGGTTCCGAGATGACCGATATCCAGCAGGGGTTTTAACAGGTTCTGCTTCCCATCCTTAATAGATATATCTCCGGCATATTTTATCGATATCTCAATAAAAGGGGTATCCTGCATTATTGTGTCAAGATCCATAGTAATAACCGCTCCTTCAGGTGTTTTGTCGATAATAAATAATATAATATAGTAAATCGCCTTTGTCATCTGTTTTCTATCGGCATTAATATAAAAAGAATTATGCAGCAGCTGCCTTGAAAACCGGTGGGTCTGAGGCATATCCTTCAATATGAACTCTTCGGTCTCTCTTAAAAAGCCGTTTAATTCCACCTTGTTAAAATTATAGTTTTGAGTGCTTGAAAAAGTCACCAGTTTATCAATCAAACTGTCAAGCGTGTTGATTGATTGCCTTACAGTTGAAATATAAAATTTGTTTAATTCATCATCGTTATATTTGTCATTCAATAACTGTGTATATATCTGTATTGAAGTTAAAGGATTCCTCACCTCATGGGCTATCTTTGCCATAAGGTCATTTACGGCTTTGAGGTTCTCCGCCCTCCTTTGCTGCTCCTCCAACTTCCTGGAATCAGAGAGGTCGGAAAATAAAATCCCCGCTCCTACCGGATTTTTCTGTTCGTCAAGCAGCCTGTAACTGTTTATTCCAAGCGGCAGTTTCGCAGGATTTATTGTAACCTCATACCGGCTGTAAGAAATGCCGGTTGCCATGGTTTCATATAATATATCTCCGAGCGGCGGGGGGAGCGCCCTTAAATCACTGCCGATTATTTCTGAAGGATCAAGGTTCAGTATCTCCGATGCCTGCTGATTAAAAATGGTGATTTTTTCATCGCAGTCTATTGCGATCATTCCGCTGCTCATACTTGAAAGTATGTTCTTTGTAAACTCCTTCTGATACCACATTTGATGATAGAGGTCTATATCCTTTACAGCAGCCGCAAGATAATTGCATAATATGTATATTATCTCCAGTTCCTCCCTGTAAAAAGGCTCTTCAGTGATTTTATCGTCGATATTAAAGATCCCTATCAGCTTGCCCTTGTATATCATGGGAAATGAAACCGAGCACTGCAGTGCTTCCATTTCGGCTTTAATGCATGCTGTATCCGCACCTGTAAAACCGGCCGGCTTTTGCATGATCCGCCCTGTTCTTGTCAGCCGGCTTGCAAGAGAGCTCTCTTTCCGGAGTTTAAGATTATCAGCAATATATGGATCTATGCCATAGTGCGTCTTGACATAAAAGCCTTCTTTATCCCTGAGCATAATAGACATCCTGCTTACGCGGGCAATCTCCATTACAGAATCTATAAAATGATCTAAAAGCTTCCGCATGTCAAAACTTACCGACAACATTCTGGCAAAATTAACAATAACCTTTTCATGGATATATCTGCCGCCCGGCACAGGTTCACTGCGGTTTAAAAATGTTTCCGTCTCTAATCCGTTATAAGCCTTCATCTGCACCGGCGATACAATATCCCGCGATTGCTTCAGTAACTTTATTTCATTTCCAAACCTCTGCCTTTCGAGAGCACGTTCAACTATAACCGGAAGACCGGTTCTTATTGACCCGATATCAATGGAATCAAACACGCTCTGCGGGAGATTATCCATTTTAAACCTGTCAAGTTTTTCAGGTGCAATTAGCATGACCACATTTTGATCGAGTTTGTTTAAGAAATCACAGAGAGAAGACAACCTCTGGGAGGTCGTATCAATAAGGAAGAGATTCAGGGGGATATTGCCGTACAGGTCCTCAAGTTCTTCTAATGTCTTCAACGGATACACTGTGTACTTCCTGAGTGCATCCTTTACATCCGGGATAATCAGATCATCACTATTACTCAATAATGCGATAAGTTCCATAGACTATATTGCCGTCAAAATAATTAAGTAATAACCTACTATGATAATTTGCAGAAATTGCAATTGTTCAGACCATATCGAAATTGCTGCCTGAACTGTAATTCCGAATGAAGCAAGGAATCTTAAATCCCAACATAAAGAGATTCTATCCCTTCCGCCGAAATGACAGGAAAGTGAACTATTACAGCTTCTTTATTATATATTTATTTATTAATTCTGTACAGGCAATGAAACTGTAAATGTCGATCCTTTTGATAATTTACTCTTAACATTTATTCGCCCCTTATGGTCTTCTACAATTCTCTTGCTGATAGCAAGCCCGAGACCTAATCCCATATCCTTGGATGTGACAAAGGGGTCGAAAACCTTTAAAATATCATCGGTATCAATACCTTCTCCCGTATCCGCAACTGCCACATCAATGTATTTACCATTAGGTTTAATTTTAACTGTTAATACACCTTCTCCATGCATTGCCTGGCAACCGTTAGTTAATATGTTGATAAAAGTTTGTTTCAGCTTAGTTGCATCACCAGACATATATATTTCATCTTCGTTGTATGTTTTTCTGATAGCAATTTTCTTTTCCTCCCGTTCCAGTTTTTCCCTGACATAATCAACTGTCTCATCTACTAATGATACAAGATTGAAATTGTTAACACGGGAAGACCTCTTCTCTGTAGAAAAATCAAGGAGATCGCCAATCAGTCCGTCTATTTTCTCTATCTCGCCTTCAACAATCTTTGAAAATGTATTCCTGAATTCAGCGTCATTATACTTCTCAGGCATCAGCTGCGCAAAAGTTTTAAGCGAGGTCAGAGGGTTTCTGATCTCATGTGCAAAAGTCGCCGACATCATTCCGATGGATGCAAGCCACTCGGAATGAACCTTGTCTTTATAAAGTCGGGCATTTTTTATAGCAATGGCCGTTTGATCGGAAATCGTATTAAGCAGGTTAATATCTTCACCGGTAAATATATCGCATGATAATTTTTCTCCCAGCACGATTAAAACCGACAATCTGCTGTCAACAATTACCGGAACTACCGCTTCAGCATGAAAAAGTTCAAGATCATCTTTAATTTTTCCAATCATATCCCGTTCAAGGGTTGCTTCGATTGCCGGCAGCTCATCCTTAATAATAATATCTCCTGATTTCCTGCAAAACCTGACTATCCCCGATCGATTGCCTATCCTTATACTCTCTTTAGTGTCAGGATGTTGCGTTTCATTTTTTCCCCTTTTGATCTTTTTAGACGTATGGTAAACAACTTCATAACCACCACCTGTTTTAGCAGACAGCAGATAAATGCTTTTCAATCCCATCACTTCATAAATTATTTTCCCTGTAAACTGGAATATCTCCTGCAAATTGAACATTGAAGTAAGTGTAGAGCTGACCTGCTGTATGGTGGCATAATAATCATAAGACTTTTTATAAAAAACTTTGTCAATCAGGGCATAAATCCTGTTTCTGAATGGATTAAAAAGGAGGGCAATTAAAAAGGCCGCAACTATACTGATCTGAAACGAATGTATTTTTATGAAAGTTGAAAACAGATTTGTGACAGCAAGAACGAAAACAATAAATAAACCGGTCAGGAGACCAACGGAAAGGGAGTAGGCCATCCTTTTTTTAAATGCAATATTAACATCCATTGCCCTGTACCTGACAATAGAATATAAAACCAGAGCTGCAAATAAAATAACAAGGAGTTCATGGGGATACATCACTTCAACCCCGTATGCCGAAAGGAAATGAATAAAGACGGCAATGCCTGCTGTAACAAACGCAATTAATATGTAAAAAAGCTGCTTCTTTTTAAAACCCGTCACTTCTTTGTATCTGATAAAAATCTTTATATAGCCCAAAACAATCGCTATTGCAAAAAACAGGGAAAACAGATGGTACATTATTCCCGGAACAACGGCAAAACTTAAACCAAAGGGCTGAACATTTTTTATGAAATTCGGATTAAAAGAATTAAACAGGAAAGCAGCGGAAATCAGATAAAATAATGGCAGCCTGTTTCTTTCTTTTTTAATACTATAGATATCAGTCAGGTTATAAACAAAAAACAAAAAAGCCGGCGGCATTAAAATAACCGCAATATAAACAAGTCTTGTAAAAAGAAGGGCTTCTTCCCTGGAACGGGATACCCACGTTGCATATGGGAAAAGTGGCCATATTCCGATAAGAAACGTTACAACCGCAAACGATATGTTTATTTTATTCTTCGGATTTTTTAAATAAACAAACCCGGCCAATAATTCACATATCACAAATGCCGATAGAGAAGAAAGGCTGAAAATATCCATTTTATGAACTTTGTATTATTAATAAAAAGTTTCTTAAGAAGGTTTTCTGTAATTTCCGGACATTTTATCTCCGATTTTTCTGATTATCCTAATCAGAAAACCTTGGCTCTCTTACTCTTAATACGGCTTAAATCCTTGAATAGTTAACCTTACATTTGCATAAAATTAAGCAGTTAAGCGCCATGATTCTTTAGCTGTACAATATTTAACAGGCATAATTATTGTAAGAAATAATCTGAGCAGGTATTCTGAATTTTAGAATAGGTTTCGAACCGACAGGGCCGATATGAAGTTGATACTGAGATCTATTCCGAATTAAATATAATTTTTTTATGAGACCTTCCTTGATAACCAGGATATTTTTTCTCATAATTAAACTAATAAATCAGATATTATAAAAAATTATACTGTAATAAGTTACGGATTTTCTAATTATTAACAAATCGATTAAAAAAAGCAAGCTAAATTATTAAAGAATTCAGAAATCCACAGAGGAATATGCATAAGAAAATGTTTAACAAGAATTCAGGAGTCAGGAGTCAGGAGTCAGAATTGCTTTGGAATATGCCTCTGACAATTTACTTATTTCTCCTGATTGATGCGCTTTTTGACAGACTATCAAATCTTGAAACTCTTTAGCTTTTTCTCTTTTCATTCTGAATTCCGGATTCTGACTCCTGACTTCTTCACCGGGTATCTTAGATACCCGGTTAACTATTACAATGTGCGGAAAATGAGTTATAATAAAATCATGGTTGTATTAAGAGACATAAACACCGTAGATGCCCTAATAGACAGGGTTTTTTCGTATAATCCCGAGGCAAATGCCGACCTTCTGCGAAGGGCATACGCTTTTTCAAATGAAGTGCATTATAAACAAAAGAGAAAAGGAGGGGACCCTTATATACAGCACCCTCTTGCTGTTGCAGGAATTCTGTGCAACATGAAAATGGATACTAACTCAATTGCAGCAGGACTGCTGCACGATACTGTTGAAGATACAGATACGACAGTAGAAGATATCAGTGCTCTTTTTGGAGAAGATGTCGCTTTTTTAGTTGAAAGCCTGACAAAACTCAGCCAGATAGAATTCAGAACGAGTGAGGACGCCCAGGCCGAAAATTTCAGAAAAATGTTCCTTGCAATGGCCGAGGATATGAGGGTTATACTTATTAAATTTGCCGACAGACTTCACAATATGCGCACACTTGAATATCTTTCTGCAGCTAAAAGGGAAAAAATAGCCCGCGAAACACTGGAGATATATGCACCTCTTGCAAACAGGCTTGGTATCGGCTGGCTGAAATCGGAATTTGAAGACCTGAGTTTCAAGTTTCTTGCGCCGGATGTCTATGATGAACTTGTGAAAAAGGTTGCCAAAAAAAGAGAGGAGCAGGAAGGATACCTGCATGAAGTAATAAAGATAGTCGAAGCCCACTTAAAGGCTGCCTCTATTCCCGCCAGGGTATTCGGCAGGGTAAAGCACTACTATGGAATTTATCAAAAGATGCAAAAACAGAAAATACCTTTTGAACTGGTATACGATGTTATAGCAACGAGAATAATCACTGATACCCAGGCTGACTGTTATGCCGCATTAGGTCTTATCCACTCACTCTGGACACCCGTGCCGGGCAGATTTAAAGATTTCATAGGGGCCCCGAAATCAAACCTTTACCAGTCCCTTCACACTACGATTATCGGCCCAAAGGGTGAGAGGGTCGAGTTTCAGATAAGAACCGGAGAGATGGACCGGCTTGCCGAAGAGGGAATTGCGGCTCACTGGAAATACAAGGAACGGGATAATGCAGCAATGGTAGATGATAAGTATTTTTCCTGGCTCAGGGAGTTTGTCAAATCACAAAAGGACACACCGGATGCAAGGGAATTCTTTGAGGCTATTAAAGGCAATATTATTCCGGGAGTAGTTTTTGTATTCACTCCGGAGGGAGATATAGTGGAGCTTCCCTTAGATGCCACTCCCATTGATTTTGCCTATAGTATCCATACGGAGGTCGGGCATCAATGCACGGGGGCAAAGGTTAACAGAAGGATAGTCCCCTTAAGGTACAAGCTGCAAAACGGTGATACCGTAGAAATAATAACCTCCCAGGGGCATGTGCCGAGCAGGGACTGGTTAAAATTCGTAAAGACCCAGCGGGCCAGGGCGAGGATAAAACAGTGGTTGAAGATAGAGGAGAGGAAAAAGGGCATTGCCCTTGGTGAAGAGCTGCTGGAAAAGGCCCTCCGGAGACATAAACTGAGTCCGTCAATAGCAAAATCAAAAGATATTCTTGCAATTGCCAGGCCTTATAGAATAAAAACTTACGAGGACCTCTTTGTTGCCATAGGGTATGGAAGGCTTTCTGTGCACAAGATCATAAACAGGCTTTTGCCTGAGTCTGAAAAGACTTCCGTAAAGGATGAAAAAGAAAAAGCCCCTGCCGGAAAAGATGAGATAAGGGAAGAGGAAGGCAAGGGTATAAAAATTAAAGGTGTTGATAATATAATGTTTCACCGTGCAAAGTGCTGTTATCCCCTTCCGGGTGAAAAGGTAACGGGTTTTATTACGAGAGGCAGAGGGGTGTCGATACATAGAGTGAATTGCCCCACTCTTGACACCCATACAATTGATGTCGATCGTCTTGTTGATGTTGAGTGGGACGGGGACGGGGAATCTACTTATGCTGTCAAGGCGCAGGTAGTTACAGTTGATAAGCGGGGATTGCTTGCTGAATTAAGCGCTGTTTTATCAACGAATAATGTTAATATAAAGCATCTCGATGCTTCCTCAACGCATGAAAAACAGGCGCTCTTTAATTTTGCACTTGAAATAAAGGATAAAGGTCAGCTCGATGGCATCCTGAGAAAAATGTCTCAGATAAATGGTGTACTGGAAGTAAAAAGAGTCCAGTCTTAATGAGTCAAGCGGTGAACAGGTCTACTCTCTTTTATGATATATTCAAATCCCCTTTAGGTTCCATGTATCTGATTTTTTCAGGGAAGTTTCTTTCCGGGATATCTTTTACCAGGCCATCCGATATTCCTTTTAAAGTGGATTCAGCGCCTGAGAATTTCATAAAGGAACTCACACTATATTTTCAGGGGTCAGACACTCATTTCAGCCAGGAGATAAAATTCCTCACAGGCACGGATTTTGAAAAAAAAGTATGGTCTGCGCTGAAAGAAATACCATTTGGAGAGACAAGAACTTATAAGTGGATCGCTGAAAAAACCGGCAAACCTTCAGCAGCAAGGGCAGTTGGCCGGGCGCTTTCAAAAAATCCCATCCCTGTTGTTATACCATGCCACAGGATTATTGAGTCGGACGGCTCCATCGGCGGGTACTCATCGGGAGTAAACAGGAAAATTCGCCTTCTTGAGATGGAGTATTATTCAAAAAGATGAACTGCGGGGCAGGCTTACAAATAAATAATATATGCCACTGCTGTTCTTGTAATCTTCCGGCCCTCCCCCCTTGTTTTTTCTCTAAAATTATCGACTCAACCGTCTAATAATACTGAACAGCTCTTTTGATGCTGCATGCGGTCCGGTCTGCTCATAACCTTCGATGCCGAGACGTGTTCTTATTTGACCAACCTTCACTCCTGAGTCAAACATTTTATTGAAATAACGTCCGGCAACTTCTTCATGAATCTCTTTACGTTGAGGTGCACCAAAAGGATTAGCAAAATATGTATGAACTATACCTTTTTCGTCAGTAGTTCCCTTTGCAAACCTGGCTCCGCTTCTGAATAAGGAGATAGCCTCATCTTGCGATGAGAAAAATTCTATAATAGGATGCCCGGCATCTATCTGATCGTAATTATTTGCATAAAGCACGATATCTATGGGGTATCCCTTAACTATTTCAGAATAATGGGTGATAGGGACTATTAAACGTGCATTGCCTTTGTCCGGATTCATAAATATGCTTCTGTCAATTTCTTCATATGCATATCCGGGCTGCAAGTCGTCAAGTCTCACAAATGCTCCTGTTTCCGTACCATACCCGGCTACTTTTCCTTCATCGTTGAGGCCTATTGAACCCATGTCATCAAAAATAATTCTCATTTCGCAGATATGCTCCTCTGCAAGGACCCGCAATGCCTCAAGCGTCTCTGACTTGCCCGCTCCACTGTCGCCGATGATAACAATATTTGCCTCTCCTCCATCTTTAAGCTTGATGTATACCATTGCACCGTGAACAGGCAGACAGCCCCGTTTAAGCATTACAATGTTATGAAGAGTAAGGGTCATTTTCTTGAAATAGCCGAAATAATCAACCTCCTCTGAATGAGCAACCATACCTAAAAGCATGCCGGAGTTTTTGTCTTCATAAAACACTGTCTTAGCCGGAAGGGACTCACTCTGAAGGCCAAAAAGCAGTATAATTTCCGGCTGTTTGCCCTCTATATCTTCGTAATCAGCTATTTCAAAAAGGTTGCTTAAAGCAAGTCCGAGCGATATGAAATCGCGGTGAAAATATATATGCGCGGTTAAAGAGCCGACTTTTGCAGGAAAGCAAAACCACTCGCTTGAGTCAAGTCGGAACATTTCACCTGAAAGACTATGGATTTCCTCAAATATGCCCTTTCTTTTATTCATTTGAGGATACAGAATCAACGGTGGTTCTATCAATGATAGCCGGATAAAAGGAATATCTGAAAATGCTCTCAGTTCATCCGGACAGTTCCAATCGATCTGCTCAAGTAACATTCCCATGTTAGCGCCGGCAGGCAGCTGCCTGTAAACACGCGGATTTTTTCCGAGAAGGTTTTCGCCGATTCGCCTGTACACGTAAAGAACATTATTCTTGAATTCATCATTGACCTTAATAAACTGTACATGGTGAATGCCGCTCCCGGCATGCCGGGACCGTTTAGGCGCCTCAAAATAAATAAACCGCTCCAGCCGCCTCCAGTAATTGTACAGCTCCTCTACAAATTCATGAAGATATTCAGCCCTTTCAATTAAGCGCGCATAGTCCTTCTTCATTGAAACTACCTCCTGAGCAGAATGGCCGGAAAGAAGTCTGAACAGATTAACGAGATAACTTGCCATTTCCTTACGCTTTACTCCTGGAAGACTATCGTTGAGAAATGCAAAAAGTGAGCTTCCTTTTGATGCAAGCCGCTCGATAAACCTGTCTACGATCTCAAGGAACAAAGGGCTTCTTAATAGTTTTTCAGATGTATCACAGCCAAGTCTGGCATAATCAAATATAACTTTATTTCTTGTGATAACATACGGTTTATTTTTTATTTCCATTTCTTCGCTCATAAACACTCATCCTTTCAATACAGCTATTTATCTGAGAGCAACATTATATCACAGAACCGTATCTCAGGGCAGAGGGTTACAAATAAATGATATATTTTATAGAATAGGCTTAATTTACCTGCATAAAAATCACTTGCAACATAAAACTTATGGAAAAAAATACCCAAAAGCGTATTCAGACTGAAGAAAGAACTGAACTTGCAAATGAACTTAAAAGTGCATTCAGCGCTGTTTCTCCTTTTATAGAGAAACATACTTCAATAGTCTGCCCTGCATGCGAAAAGGTCTGCTGCATTGACAAACACGGGCGTTATGAGAGTAATGACCTGGTTTTTCTGAGGCCCTTCGGCGCAGACATCCCTGATAATCCATCCGACCGGGAAGAAACAGAGCCCTGCCGTTTTCTGAATGAAAAGGGATGTTCACGTGAAAGATGGCAGAGACCGTTCCGCTGTACATCTTTCTTTTGCGATGCACTGCTGAAAAGCCTGGAGGATGATAACGCCAAGCTGTACAGGGCATTTGTGGCATTCCTTCAACATCTGGTATATGTCAGGCAGAAGCTGCTGGATTATCAACCTTGATGCTGCAAAAATATGGCAGGTAATGATATGTTCAGGCTACACTGAAAACAATATAATCAGTATAATAAAAAACAAAAGGATGATTAAATAACTATGACAACAGATATCGGGTTGCTTGTTTCAGGTCTTGTAATCGGCAGTGTTCTGGCATCACTTATTCTTTACATTGTTCTCTCAAAAAAGGCAGCTCAGGCTGAGGGAGAGGCAAGAAGCGCAGAAGCGATAAATAATGAACTGAGACAGCAGATCGAACAAAAAACCGGAGAACTTGCCCGGACTCAGAATGAATTGCAGAATGAGTCGCAGATCAGGGCTGCGCTTGAGGCTAAATATCATGAGGCTGAAAAAAACCTCCAGTCAATGGAAAAAGAGCTGATAGATAAATTCAGCACTATTTCTTTAGAGGCCCTTTCAAAAAATTCTGCCGAGTTTTTAAAGCTTGCCGAGGAAAAATTAAAATCCAGCACAGTTGAAGGCTCTAAAGAGCTTGAAGGCAAGAAAGATCTTATTGATAAAAGCATCAAAGAAATGGATAAAACACTTTCCGATGTCAAACAAAAAATTGCGGATGTCGGCAAAGGAAACATAGAGGTCTCCACCCTTATTAAAAAACACGAGGATGTTACATTAAGGCTGCGGGATACTACAGAGCATCTCAAGCAGGCCCTTGCGAGCTCCAAAAAAAGAGGCGAGTGGGGAGAGCGCATGGCAGAGGACATTATCAATCTGACCGGAATGGTTGAAGGTATTAACTATAGCAAGCAGAAAACACTGGATGGTTCATCAGGCAGGCCTGACTACACTTTTTTCATGCCGAACCACCTGAAAATAAACATGGATGTAAAGTTTCCTTTAGACAATTACATGCATTATCTCAATGCCTCAACCAATCATGACAGGAAACGATATAAGGACGAACTCCTGAAAAACACGAAAACCATGATCAAACAGGTAACAACCCGTGAATATATCAACCCTTCGGATAACACTGTGGATTATGTAATTATTTTTATTCCGAATGAGCAGGTGTACAGTTTTATAAATGAATCCGATATAACGATTATGGATGAGGCATTAAGGCAGAAGGTTATATTATGTTCGCCTTTCACACTATACGCGGTTTTAGCGGTAGTCAGGCAGGCCATCGAAAATTTCAACCTTGAACGGACTGCCTCTGAAATACTTGAACTGTTAGGTGAATTCTCCAAACAGTGGAATGCCTATAAGGACAAATTCAGAATGATGGGGGAAAGACTGGATGCTGCCAAGAGGGAATATGATTCCCTTGTTACTACGAGAAGCAATATGCTGGAAAGACCTCTCAGGAAAATTGATGAACTAAGGAAGCAAAAGGCAATAGCCTTTGATTCAAATTTAAAACTTGACGAGACAGGAGCGATTAAATAACCTACCTTTTCTTCAAAGCCTCTTCCACGGTTTTGATAGCACAAAATTCTCCGCACATGCTGCAGACCTCTGATTCGGTTGGAGGCACTTCCGAGCGCCGGCTCTTTACTCTTTCAGGATTTAATGAAAGCTCTATCTGGCCGTTCCAGTCAAGCGCCTTTCTTCTCCTCGCCATTTCATTATCAATATCAATAGCGCCTTTGACGCCTTTTGCAATATCCGCCGCATGTGCCGCAATCTTTGATGCAATAACTCCTTCTTTAACATCTTCTATATTCGGAAGCCTGATATGTTCTGAAGGCGTAACATAGCAGAGGAAGTCAGCGCCTGCTGCGCCGGCAATGGCACCGCCAATAGCAGACGATATATGGTCATAACCCATTGCAATATCCGTTACAAGGGGGCCAAGCACATAAAACGGTGCGCCCTTACAAATTTCTTTTTGCATTTTTATGTTCAATTCAACCTGGTTAATCGGCACATGTCCGGGTCCTTCAATGATGACCTGGATTCCTTCTTTAACTGCCCTGTCCCTTAATTCTCCAAGCGTCAGGAGCTCATCTATCTGAGTCCTGTCTGTGGCATCGGAAATACATCCGGGCCGCGCTGCGTCACCGAGGCTTAATGTCAGGTCATATTTCTTTGCGAGTTCCAGCAATCTGTCATAATCTTCATAAAGCGGATTCTCCCTGTCATTGTATATCATCCACTCAACAAGAAACGCCCCGCCGCGGCTGACGATATCAAGTATTCTTCCGTCCTCTCTGAGCGTCTCGATAGTTTTTCTTGTGAGTCCGGAATGAACAGTAACAAAATCAACGCCCTCTTCTGCATGCCCTTCTATTACATTAAACAGGTCATCAACACTCATCTTTGCAATCGAACCCCTGTCTTCAGCTGCCTTTGCCACAGCCTCGTAAATGGGGACAGTACCGACCGAGACAGTCGACTTACTGAGAAGCAGCCTCCTGATCTCTTTTATCGGCCCGCCAGTAGAAAGGTCCATCACAGCATCAGCGCCGTATTGAATCAGCACATCGAGTTTTTGCATCTCTTCATCAAGAGATATCCTGTCTTTTGACGTGCCGATGTTGGCATTTATCTTTGTCCTCAGGCCCCTGCCGATTCCTAATGGTTTTATATCGTGCTTGATATTTCTTGATATAACTGTCAGACCTTCGGCAATATCTTTTGAAAGCTGCTCGGGGTCAATGTTTTCATCAACAGCCACCTGCTTTACTTCATCCGTAATAATCCCTTTTCCTGCAAGCTCAATCCTTGTATGTTCCAGAGTTTTGATCATAAATTCTCCTTAAAAAACTTCGTTCAAACTCAAGTTTCCAATTTTTGATTTATTTCATTTGCTCTTTCTTTTATATCCTCAGCTCCAAATATTTCCGATATCATTGCAACCCCGAAGGCCCCTGCTTTCTTTACTTTTTCTATCCTGTCTCTCTTTATTCCACCGATTGCAAAGACCGGAATTTTTATTGTACCGCTTACTTTGCTTAAAGTATCCAGACCTACAGGGTCACCGTATTTCAGTTTTGACGGTGTTCTGTAAACAGGGCCGAGAGTAATAAAATCAGCCCCTCCCTTTTCAGCAGCCTTTGCCTCTTTCAAAGAATGTGTCGAAACCCCGATCACAAGTTTTTTCTTTACTGCATTTCTAACAGCTTCAACCGGAATACTGTTTTGCGCAAGGTGGACACCATCAGCGCCGACTGCAAGCGCAATATCAAACCTGTCGTTTATAAAAAGACGCGCATTAAAATTATTTGTCAGGTCTCTCATTTTATATGCCAGCTTCAAAAGCTCCCGTGTATCCAGATCTTTTTCTCTAACCTGGATTGCCCTTACCCCGCCTTTTAACGCCTGCCTTACAGCAGATAATAATTTCCGGGTTTCGAGTTTCGGATTTTGAGTTTTCAACAACCGTTTTCTATCAGTCATAAGATATAAATTAAAATCAACCAATTCGTAATTCCTAATTCGTAATTCGTAATTTTCCTTACAGCATTCCCTCAATCTGACTGCTTGCAGTTGCATAAAGCTTCCTCGGAATCCTGCCTGCCTTATAAGCCAGACGGCCTGCCATGACAGCGTGTTTCATGGCTTCTGCCATGGCAACAGGATATTCGGCCCCTGCTATCGCCGTATTTAATAGAACTGCATCGCAGCCTAATTCCATTGCAATTGCAACATCAGAGGCAGTGCCGACTCCGGCATCAACAATAATCGGAACTTTAGCCTGTTCAAGAATGATTTTTATGTTATACGGATTTCGTATTCCCAGCCCCGACCCTATCGGCGCGGCAAGCGGCATAACCGCAGCAGCTCCTGCATCGACAAGCCTCTGTGCCATAACCGGGTCATCGTTAGTATAAGGAAGGACAATAAATCCTTCTTTTGCCAGTATCTCAGTTGCCTCTAAAAGACCGATATTGTCCGGGAAAAGAGTCTTTTCATCACCAATGACTTCAAGTTTGATAAGGTCGGATACCCCTGCTTCTCTTGCAAGCCTGGAGTACCTTAAAGCATCCTCAACCGTATAACAGCCCGCTGTATTGGGAAGAATTTTGTATTTTTCAGGATCAATGTAATCCAGCAGATTTTTCGACTTTCTGTCAAATATATTTGTCCTTCTTACCGCAACAGTGACAACATCAGCGCCGGATGCCTCAATAGCCCTTGCAGTCTCTTCAAAGTCTTTATACTTCCCTGTCCCGACCCAGAGACGGGACTTAAACTCAATACCTCTGATTACTAATTTGTTATCCATTAAATTCCTACCCTCCCCCTACAAAATTAACTATCTCCACCGCATCGCCATCTTTCAGGACATGCTTTTTAAAATCACATTTTTTGAGAATATTCAGATTAACCTCAACCGCAACCCTTACAGGCTCGATCTCAAGATTCTTCAATAGTCCTGCGACCGTAAGATCATCACTGAATTCAGTCTCATTGCCATTTAATATTAATTTCATTTTTAAGTCTCGCCCTTAATTAGTGTCTGTGTATAAAGTCTAACAGTTGTCGTTTTTCTGTCATTCCGGCTTGTCCGGAATCGTTTCTTTAAGAAGGATTCCCGACTCGCTTCGCTTGCGGGAATGACATGCTTTTGAGCATTTGCGTTATTTATACACAGACTCTAAATTCATACATGCATATCCCTCTTACCAGCCTCAATAAGTTTAAACTTTTCAGCAAGACCGTTCCGGCTTTTAGCGATTTCTTCATTCAATATTTTTGTTAATTCTTTTTTCACTTCACCTGATGCACAATCTTCCACGTATTCTTTGAGAGACAAGAGGGCATTTTCATGACAGAAGTTTTTAATAGTTGTCTCCTCCGCAAGATTCTTAAACCGCTCTCCGCTCCTGCCTTCCCTGTAACAGGCTGTGCAGAGACTCGGCATGAGTCCAAGGCTTGCAATCTTCCCTATGACCTCTTCAAGACTCCTGCTGTCTCCAATCTCAAACTGTTCGGTATCACCGTCCTTCATATAGCCCCACGGGCTCGTCTTTGACCCCGCCGACACCTGCGACGCACCTGATGAAAACAGTTCATCCCTGAGTCCGGACGGCTCTCTCGTAGAAACAACAACGCCGACATAAGGCAGGGCCAGCCTGTAAATAGCGACTATTTTTTTGAGGTCATCGTCCGAAACCCTGTACCGTAAATTATCCGCCTTAGAACCCTGTGCCGGCTGCAATCTCGGAACAGAGAGGGTGTGAGGGCCGAATCCGTATTTATTAATAAGCCTCCGGCAATGGGCAATCAATGCAGCCACATCCCAGCGCCAGTCATAAAGGCCAAGCAGCACGCCCATTCCCACATCCTCAAAGCCGGCTTCTATTGCCCTGTCCATTACTCCCAGACGCCATGCATAATCCGATTTAGACCCTGTCGGATGCATAAACCTGTAAGTCGGCATGTGATATGTCTCCTGGAAGCACTGATATACACCAACACCCGAGGCCTTGAGCCTTTTAAAATCATCCACGCTCATAGGGGCGGAGTTTACGTGCAGGATCCGAATATCCGTTTTCTTATAAATTGCATCTGTAATTTTTTCAAAATAATCAATACCCGCACGTTTTGGATGTTCACTCGAAACAAGCAGAAGCCTTTTATATCCCCTGCCTGCAAGCAGGGCCGCCTCTTCGAGCGCTTCATTTACAGTAAGCGTTTTTCTCTTTGCATCCGTGTTGCCCTTTCTGAAACCACAATACAAACAGTCATTCATGCACTCGTTTGACAGATAGAGCGGGGCAAAGAGCACGATCCTTTTTCCATAAACCTTTTCCTTTACACTGCGTGCAGCATCAAATATCTCCGACCACAGGTACCTGTCGCTTACTTCTAAAAGCGCCGAGACCTCGGTAAGGTTCAATGATTGCATATCAAGAGATTTCGCAAGGATATCCCTGATATATAATGCATCGGATTTCGTGAGTTCTTTTTGATCCATTTTTCTCCAAATAAAAAACCGTATTCCCTTATGGTAACTACCTGCGGGAATACGGTATAAGGTGCTATTTATCCTTTCCTCCGCTGGCATTAACCAGTTCAGGTTCAAGGGGTCTCCCGAATAGCCGGGACTCTCAGGCATCGCCTCCCCCAGGTAAGTTTTAAGTATACTGCTTCAAAAACAGTGTGTCAAGAAAGTCTTTTTTATTGTCTTTTTTATGGTAGTGGGTCAGTTTGGATTTCATGGTTATAGACAATGACAGTACGGCATGTTAGAATAAAACATGCCTAAACGGTCAAGCAAAAAACCCGTAACGCAAAAACCTTCCAAAGATATTAATGTCCTTGCCCGTTCTATTGTAGAACAGGTCACACATATTCCCATATTATCTGCATAGTATAATATTTCTTAATATCCAAATAATGCTTGACAGAATCCTATAATAAATTAATAATAATCTATGAACATTGGGCCAAAAGAGATACCGTTTTTGTGCTTTCTATTGACTATTACCCTTATCATTCTATAATTAAAGTAAAAGTAATGATATCCCGATATAAAAACCATGAAGAAGAAAGAGAGGAACAATATGCAAGCTACTATTTTGTTAAAAGATGGCAGTAAGTATGATGGCAAATATGTTGCCACTCGTTCTTTTAAGAACAATGAGGTGCTAAGTTCCGGCTCTGATCCCGCAAAAGTTTTCAACAATGCAAAAAAGAAGGGCGCAAGAAACCCTGTAATATTTTATGTACCTAAAAAGGGTATGGTACATATATATTAATGCCAATAACAGACTTCCCGTTCTTATGTTTAAGGAAAAATGATGTAGAACGTCCCTGGTTGCCTGTTAGAATAACTAATCCGCATACGCGTAAACATATCGATACTTACGGTTTGATTGATACAGGGGCAGATGATTGTACTATGCCTGCTTTCTTAACTGAACAATTAGGGCATAAACTTGAAAATGGAACGGCTAAGCCTGTTCATACTGCTGGAGGTCTGACTACTGCATATTCACACACAACAACAATTGAAATATTTGACATAAAACAAAATAAAGTCATTTACAGTATCCCTGATAAATCTATTGATTTTTCTGAAGGCTTAAATATCGTTTTATTGGGTGTTAGAAGTTTTTTAGATAATTTTACTCTTAAAATAAATTATCCAAAAAGATGTTTCTCTATAAAAAATTCGTGAACTATTATCCCAAAATGACCCACTACCTTTATGGTTCTAAAGCAATACCGCATGAATCAAAATTCTCAAGAAAAATCGGATACGGTTCATTAGGGCAAAGAGAATAAAGTTTTTTCACAAATTCCAATACATATTTAGCGGTGCGGTGATGCATGTGAGAAGCATTATCGGCAAAAACCATAAAATGAACGAAACTTGTCGGGTCTTTCTTTAACTGAAGTGATTTGTAAAGCAGCGTTCCGGGCTCATTCTCACGAACATTAGAGATAAGCTCATTTATGGCCTTCTTCGCCTCTTCTAATTTGTCCTCCTCTACCTGAAAAGGAATCATGACATATTCTTTCATCTTCAACCTCACTTTATTGGATTTTTAATATCTTACCTGTTTCTTATTTTCTTTAGATAGATAATGGAATAATGTCCGGGATGCCCTGGGCGGCTTATTATTCTCCATTTCCCTGATAGCATTCCGAACAAGCTGGGTTAATTGCTGCCGGTCTGCATCAGGACATTTTTCCAATATTTCTTCCATAAGCATTTTATTTCCGGCTATAAGTTCATCCCGCCATTCTTCTATCTCTTTGAATGCCATGGCTTTTTTGTAGTTCCCATGTTCTATATTATCAAGGGCTTCCCGAATAGGCTCAGGATCATATTTTCGCATCACTGTACCAATGTACTGCATCTGCCTTTTAATCGCACCATGTTTTTTAATTGTTTTTGCAAATTTGACGGCGTCGTAAATTTCAACCGGCAGATCAATCTCTTTGATCTGTTCAATTGACAATTTCACAAGCTTCTCTCCAAGCACCTGCAAAGACTGAGCTTCTTTTTTCCTTTGTGTTTTACTTTTCTCTTCCATTTATTTAAAACATCTCATATTTTACTAATCTTCCATCAAGGCCGCCTGTTTTCAACGGCTTTTTCCAGGTCGGTTTCAGGCCGATTTTTTTTATAAATTCCCGTTCACCGAAATAAATATAGGCAGCAGAACCTTTGCATTTCTGTTTTAAAAAATCTCCAAGCGATTTGTAAAGGAGATCAAGTTCCTGCCTGTTTCCCATACGGATGCCGTACGGAGGATTTGTAATAATAATTCCATTTTCCAGACCTTTGATTTTTCTGAAATCAAGCGCTTCAAGTTTTATTTTTTCTCCATACTCCAAATTACATATATTCAGCCTTGATATTTCAACAGCTTTTGGGGATAAATCACTGCCGACAATACATCCTTCAGGCAGGTCCCGGATTTGCCCGTTAAGTTCTTTTTTGACTTTTTTCCATACTGAGCTATCATAGTCCGGCAAAAATTCAAATCCAAAGTGTTCACGAAAAATAGCTGAAGGGATTTTGCAGTAATGCATCAACGCTTCACAGAGTAAAGTGCCGGAACCGCACATTGGATCATAAAGCGGAACTTCTCCATTCCATTCTGCATATCTGATAATCGCCGCAGCAACCGTCTCCTGCATTGGTGCAGACACGGAATCTTTTCTGTATCCCCGGCGATGAAGAGAACCTCCGGATGTATCCAGACTAATCACGGCTTTGTCATCTCTGATGTGGAGGTTCAGCCATATATCCGGATTTCTTGAGTCAACATCAGGCCTTTTCCCGGATATCTCCCGGAATGAATCGGCAATTCCATCTTTTAAACGTAGAGATGCATAATGTGAATTAGTTATCATGCTGTTTGATACATTACCGAATACGGCAAATGTATTTTTCCCGGAAATAAAATCCGGCCAGTTTATCTGTTTTGCCTTTTCGTATAATTGATCGGAAGTGCCGCAATCAAACGAGACGAGGGGCGCAAGAATTCTTGAAGCAAATCTTGTGAAATAATTGATTCGATAAAGCGCTTCCCTGTCCGCATTAAAATAAATCCCCCCATATGCAGGGCTGACTTTACGCGCACCAAGTTCAGACAGTTCCTCTACCCCCAGTTCTTTTATCCCATCTGCAATCTGGGCAAAATAAAGCTTATTCCTCTGATATTCATACATAAACAATATTCCTATATGGGTTTAAAGAAAGAATGCGGCGCGGAAAATTAATTGTTAATGCTCCATATAATCTCTTAGAGTCATTATCTTTATCCCTTTATACTCCTTTAAACTGAGCATTTCTTTATCACCGGTTACGATTGCGTCTGCTTTTCCGCTGACTGCGCATTCAAGAATCCTGTTATCAGGATCGTCCCTGAATATCTTGAGCATCTTGATTGGACAAACGATATCTCCCAGCTCATCAAGATAAACTGCAACACGGCTTATAGCCTCTCTGTCACGACTGAATTTTTTAGCAAGAACGGATAATACCTCATCAATGATCGTCTTGGACAGGACAAGTATATCCTGATTATTGACAATCCTGACAATTGCCTTTTCAGCCCGGCTGCCGTGAATAATGAGGGCGGAAATGAAAATATTTGAATCAAAAACAACCCTCATTTTTTGAGGTATTTCTGCAGATCTTTTTCGGTTAGGATACCTTTTTCTTTAGCTTTACTACTCCAGTATCCCTGTAATTCTTTAAATCCCTTTTTGAGTCTTTCTTTTCTGGCGAGCCGCAGGGCATCCTGAATTACAACACTCAGCGGCTTCCCTTCCTCGCGGGCAATCTCTTCAGCTTCTTTTGCGAGTTCAGGTGGAAGTGATATTGTTTTCTTTACTGCTGTTGCCATTGAAAAGCCTCCTTGCCGGTATGAATAAATACTACCATTTTCAGAAGGGAAAAACAACTCATCCTTGCACAAGCGAGTGTTGATACTCAAATGCAAGAATTGGTTTCAGAAATATTGCGCATTACTTATTGTGGCGCAGACCATGTTTTCTGTATGCCGCTGTTTTGAAACTAAGTCAGAGCATTTTATTTTTGTCAATTATAAAGATTGACCACACACGGCCCTCCGGCTTTGATGATACAGATAAATCGGAGTTCTGTACATGTCCTTTACCCGAATAACCCTGGTTGGCTCTGATGATGGCAGTGCAAATGTGCTGCTCACAATGAGGACTTCTGTTATCTTGTCGCGTTCCAGTTTTTCCTTAAGAGAAACCATGCCCCCGGGGAACAGGTAACATGTGAGGACAGATGCATGAGAGAGGTCGGCATTCCGGAAATCTTTGCGATACAGGGTCAGATTGTTCAATCGCGAGACAGACTTGCGAATCGATGAGAATAACCATGGAACCAGTGATAATTCATAACCAATCACCTGTCGCTGCGGGTACTTTCCGGCGAATGCGATAACGAGTGTTCCCCACCCGGACCCCAGGTCCACGATAGGTCCTGCTCCTGAATCTTCCATAGTTGCCATCATTGCCCGGACAGTCTTGCTTGAACTCGGGGAAGGAGAAATGCCGGTTTTCATCGATGTCAACACAATAAGCATACCTGCGACGAGGATGCAAGCTATAAGAACGATTTCAAATATTAACATAATATCCAAGGGAGACTGAACGGGATCAGCCCTTGACAGGCTGTTGAAATTGTCCTTTCAGTGTTCTGTGGCGCCCCCACTGACGATTGGATTATTCTTTGAGTTGGTTTAATTGGGAAGATAACAACTGTCTTGTTATCCAGTCATGCAATTTCTTTCTCAATTTCCTGATAGGAGAACTCTTTTATTGTTGCCTGCTCTTTAGCGTGTTCTATTGTCATACTTATTAACTTGCCATCCTTGCCCAGGTCAATGTATATATTTTCATTTATTTCTTTTGTTTCGTATACTTCATTCTCAGAAAATTCCAATAATGCCGTATCTGTATCGGAAAAATATTTTATTTTCATTTATCGATCCTCCTTGAATGATCTATCGAAAAATGTATTATGAACAGTTTCTCCATCACTTAACAATATAACCCTCAATGCTCTTCCGTCCATTTCTTCTATTTTTGCCCATCTCCTGATTCTTCCATCTGATTGAATTTCCTCTTTCAATGGATAGTTGATAACCTTCTCAATCCATTCATCTTTAATAATACTCCTATCCGGCCTTTTTCGAATGTATTTGAAATATTCTGTTGCTTTCATATTATTTTATCATTATATCAGTAATAGTATCAGATTGTTTCAACATTTATTCCTTAAGGCTAAACGTCTGACGAGTACCTGCGACGAGAATGCATGCTATAAGAACCATTTCAAATATCAACATAATATCCAACGGAGACTGAACGGGATCAGCCCCTGACAGGCTGCTGAAATTGTCCTTTCAGTGTTCTGTCCCCTCTCATTTCCATTATTATTTTTTGCATATCTTAACAACTGCTTAATGCATTAAGCCACTGAAAAATCTTCTTTCTCTCTTTGTGGTGTCGCATCTTTACGGGTTGTTGCCCAAATAACCATAGAACATGAATCTGAAAAACAAGGACAGAGATTTTCCTGCAATGAGAGAGATCAGAAAAGTTGAAAATATTGAGTCAATATATAAAAAGGTGACGAATCTTTTTTACGATGAATCAATTGCGAAAAAGGTGACGATATATGCAAGCCATAGATTTAATGGCTCTCCATTAAGGGAAATTGGAGCTTATTTTGGTTTTGGTGAATCAGCAGTATCATTTTATATATCATGGCAAGCATGTTTGTCAATTAGAAATCAACACTTTGTGCGAGTCATTATCAGCAATTCGCTGCCAAATTTGACTCTGCATTGCAGATACAGTATGTCTATATCTGATGCATCCATCAGCATCTTATGGTTGTCTGCTTTTCAAGCAGCATACAGTATCTTTCCTGCCTTCTTAATTTCACCGAGCAGGGTCTCCGGTTCAGCAGCCCGGAAATCTTCTGATGAATATCCAACAGGTTCTATTATTGACAGATATTTTGAAAATGCCTTTGCAAGTTCTTCCTGAATTTCCAGAATTTTCTTCCCGTTAAAAGAAGGTGAAATCACTGCTATGTCTATGTCTGAATGGTTACGAGGTCTGCCGGTGGCGTAAGAACCGTACAATATTATTTTATCGACAGCTATGTTATTTGTAATAAGTATTTCAACCAAAGCTCTTACTATTTTTTTGATTTCAGTTGTGGTATATTTTGCTTTAACCATCTTATTATTCCCCTTGTTTGCTTTAAATAATCTTCAGCGATCTTTTTATTGAATTCTTTTGAAATTTTCTGAAAATCCTCAGGATATCTTGTTGGTACACTCTGGAGATTGATTTTGTCAATAAAAACCTGATAGGTGTCAGGTAGTGATATAGTTCCTAACTCTATCAGTCGATTGATATTATGGGTATACGGCGGCAGTTCTTTATGCATCTCTGAAAGTATCGCTTTCAGGGCTTTCTCTATGGCAAGATGGCACATAAAGACCACATAGATATATCTCTTGTTTTTTAATAATGATGCGGCGGTTTTTAAGTCGTACTCCATTGATAGTAACCAGTTTGTAGTAGCTTTCTTCATGGGATTAATTATAACAAATCATACCACTACAGGTAACCTAAATTAAGCACGTTATGTAGCCGGTCGATGCAAACGATATTTCGGTGGAATCCCAGGTCACCCAACAGTGTGCAATTTAATACTTTCAGGAAAAAAGATAAAAAAATAATTTATTATTAAGCATGCGTATCCTGACCTTAACAGTGGCTCTCTTATTACTTGCCGTTTCAAATATATATGGCTCCGGCGTCTTTCCTCTTGATAACCCGTCCAAATTGATTATAGGTGTTAACAGAACATATACGATACAAGACGATGAGACACTTATTAAGCTTGCCAGGGAATATGACGTAGGATTTAACGAAATTGCTGCTGCCAACAGTAACAGTGATCCCTGGGTGCCTGATAACGGAAGCAGAATAATAATACCGACTTCATGGCTTCTTCCGGAGATTTTAGATGACGGCCTGATAATTAACCTTGCAGAAATGAGGCTATATTATTTTTTTATTTTAAATAACCGTAAATATGTTACGACTTACCCGATAGGCATCGGGAGACAGGGATTCAATACCCCCACGGGTATTTTCAGAGTAACTCTGAAAGTCAAAGACCCGGTCTGGCATGTTCCGGATAATATCAGGGAAGAAAACCCTGAACTGCCGGCCTTTGTTCCACCCGGCCCTGACAATCCCCTTGGCGGATACTGGCTGCAGCTTTCAGTAAACGGTTATGGGATACACGGTACAAACAGGCCGTATGGAATTGGACGCAGAGTGAGCCACGGCTGCATCAGGCTTTATCCTGAGGATATAAAAACACTATTTAAATTCATCAAACCGGGAACACCGGTTAAGATATTAAACGAACCGGTAAAGACAGGCATGTATAACAATAAGGTTTATATTGAGGTTCACCGTTCGGGGATAGAAGACCCGGAACTTATGATGCTTGCCGTAAAAAATCTCGGCAGGAAGCGCCTGCTTAAATATGTTGACACACAACTGATGATTCACGCAATAAAAAGTGCAACAGGGCTTCCTGCCGTGATTTCAAGGTAATTTATTTCATCTGTTTCATTTCAAATGCCTTGACAGACTTTTCAGCCGCTGATGCAGCATCATCAGCCGCGCGCTCCGCTCTGTTTGCAGCCCTTTCCGCTCTGTCTGCCGCATTTCCAGCTCTGTCAGCTGCGCCTTCCGCTCTGTTAGCAGCTCTTTCCGCCTTGTCTGCTTTCATTGATGCATTACTTGCAGCAGAGGACGCATCTTCAGCAGAAGACTTTGCATCTTTTGCTGCATTTATTGCATTTTCCAGCAGCATCTTGTCCCCGGATTTCATCACATAAGTAGTAGTACATCCAGCCATCACGAAGACAAGCAAACTTAACAGCACGAGTAATAATCTCATAGTCGAACCCCCCTTTCCATAAAAATTTATCTCTCTTAACTAATTAGTGTCTGTGTATAAACTCAATGTGCCTGTCTGTCATTCCGGCAGTCCTTAAGCCGGAATCCAGTCTTTTCTAATGAGTTCTGGATGCCCGATTAAAGACTTCGGGCATGACAGGAATAAAATAGCAATTTATACACAGACACTAATTAAAGATAATTCTTTATATAAATATAACATTCTCAGGAGTTTTGCAAGCTTTTTTATTTTCCCCTTACATAATTGAGCAATCCACCGGCTAAAATTATTCCCCTCTGCCTTGCTGTAAGGCCGTGTTCTGCCGAGTATGTTTCACCTTTATTGATATCTGCAAAAGTTATTTCCGACGATTCCCTTACTTCTTTAGCAAGGTTCGGAAACTCTATTTCAGCATCCTGTTCAAAGGAATCATATACCTCCGGAGAAACAGTTAATGGAATAATGCCGAAATTTATCAGGTTGTCCCTGTGGATACGCGCAAAGGACTTGGCAAGCACGACCTTGATGCCGAGATACATCGGCGCAAGGGCTGCATGTTCCCTGCTTGACCCCTGGCCATAGTTTATTCCCCCAAGAATAATTCCACTGCCCTGAGACCTGGCCCTGGCAGGGAATGTAGCATCTACTTTTGAAAATACATATTCGGATATAGCAGGGATATTTGATCTTAAGGGCAGAATCTTTGCGCCGGCCGGCATGATGTCATCAGTTGTAATATTGTCACCGACTTTCAATATCACCACTGCTTTTAAGGATTCCTCAAGCGCCCCTTTTACAGGGAATGGTTTGATGTTGGGGCCTCTCTCAATCACAACTTCCCCCGGCTCATCCGAAGGCGGGATAATCATTGAATCGTCTATAGTATATTTCCCGGGAAGGGAAATCCTTATGGGTTCTTTCACAATATCCCGGGGGTCTGTTATCTTACCGGTAATTGCAGAGGCTGCCGCTGTCAGAGGACTGCAGAGATAAGCCCGGTCATCAGGCGTACCGCTTCTGCCGGGAAAATTCCTGTTAAAGGTCCTGAGCGTTATTGTACCTGTTGCAGGCGACTGCCCCATTCCAATGCATGGACCGCAAGTACATTCAAGGACTCTTGCACCGGCTGATATGAGATCTGCCAATGCCCCGTTTTCTGTAATCATCTGTAATGCCTGCCGCGAGCCTGGACTGATTGCAAGACTTACATCAGGATGAACCTTGTTGTCTTTAAGTATTTTTGCTGCAATCATGAGATCGGCAAAAGAGGAATTAACGCAGCTCCCTATGCAAACCTGCCTCACCGGCTTCCCTTCGACATCTTTTACGAGCTTCACATTATCAGGACTTGACGGGGCAGCTATGAGGGGTTCCAGGGCATCAAGATCTATAATTATCTCTTCATCATATTCAGCGTCCGGGTCAGGCTTAAGTTCCTTCCAGTCACTTTCACGTCCCTCTGCCCTGAAAAAGGCCAGGGTCTGCTCATCTGAAGGGAAAACAGAGGATGTGGCTCCGAGTTCAGCGCCCATGTTTGTTATTGTTGCCCTTTCGGGTATGGTGAGGTTCTTTATGCCGACACCGCCGTATTCAATAATCTTGCCGACACCGCCCTTTACACTCAATCTTCTGAGGACTTCAAGGATTATATCTTTTGCGCTTACTCCCCTTTGGCATGTGCCTGTAAGTTTTATGTGTAAAACTTCAGGCATCACCAGCCAGAACGCCTCTCCGGCCATTGCAAGGGCTACAGAAAGCCCGCCTGCGCCTATGGCGAGCATACCTGCAGCGCCTGCGTTTGGTGTGTGGCTGTCTGAACCTAAAAGAGTCTGCCCGGGCCGCGAGAATCTTTCGAGGTGGACCTGGTGGCAGATGCCGTTTCCGGGTCTTGAAAAATAAATTCCGTATTTGCCTGCTATCGTCTTTAAGAATCTGTGGTCATCGGCATTCTCAAATCCTGTCTGAAGTGTATTATGGTCAACATAGCTTACCGACAGCTTTGTCTTTACCTTTGGGATGCCCATTGCCTCAAATTCAAGATACGCCATTGTCCCCGTTGCATCCTGGGTCAATGTCTGGTCGATTGATATTGCAATCTCTTCACCGGCATTCATTTTTCCTGATTCGAGATGTGATGATATTAACTTCTGTGTTGCGTTCATTATAGAAATGACCTCCGTATGAATGATGCCGGATTTAATGAGTTTGCGGTTTGGCGGTTGTGAAAGGAAAAACCAGGATGTCCCTGAGTTTTAAGATCTGCCCTTTTTAGCGGCTTCTTCTTCATAGAACTTGTTATACAGGACTTCCCATTCGGAACCGCCCTCGTATATCTTCTTTGAATAAGACTGCAGTTTCCTTTTGACCAGCTCATCTATATCCTCTGCAATCTTCAACTCTTTCACTATGACTCTTCTGATTTCACGCCTGATCTGCCCTTCCTCTTCAAGGGGGGTAACGGCGCCCTTATCAAGCAGTCCCTTCAGTATGATATGTGTAAGGTGGCTTACCTTGTCATCGGAAAGTCTCATAAAATAATATTCCGTTCTTTAATGAGCTTATGCTTCGTCATTTCAAAAAGCCTGCGGTAATCAAGGCGTCCTTTTTCAATTTCAGAATCATATTGCTTTAAAATTTCTCTCACTTCAGCATTCAGCCTGTCTTCCACCATCAGCTCTTCAAGCAGCAATCCTTCTATCAATGCAACCGCCTCTTCCCTGGAGATTTTCAGATCAATCTGCTCCCTCCTCAGGAGCTCTTCAATTATCTCCTTCGCTAAAACAGTAACCCGGCCTTTTGGAATTCTCATTATTTCTCTATAAACGGCAGAAGGGCTATGGTTCTCGCCCTCTTAACAGCCCTTGTCAGGGCCCTCTGATGTTTTGCGCAGTTGCCGGTCATTCTGCCGGCAATGATTTTGCCTCTCTCCGTAACATAATTTCTCAGGGTCTTCATGTCTTTATAGTCTATTAAATCTACTTTGTCTGCACAGAACCTGCAGTACTTTCTTCTCTGGTATCTTCTGTAATGCAATTTTAAACTCCTTTTCCTGAATTATTCTTAAAAAGGCTCTATATCAGTGGTTTCTACCGGTGCGGCGGCCTCTCCCCCTCCAGGAGAGTCCATATCAGCGGGACCCTGTTTCTTTGAAAGGAAAAGTACGCTCTGGGCGACAACCTCATGCTTGCTTCTTTTCTGCCCGTCTTCCGTCTCCCAGCGTCTCTCCTGCAGCCTCCCCTCAACAAGCACGGACCTGCCCTTATTCAGGTATTGTCCGCATACGTCCGCATGCTTGCCGAATACAACCACATTTATAAATGTAACCTCTTCTTTTGCCTCTTCGCCCTGTTTATACTTACGATTAACAGCAATGCCGAAATTGCAGACAGAAGTCCCCTGCGGTGTATATCTCATTTCAGGGTCTCTTGTCAGATTACCGATAAGAATAATTTTATTAAACATTTTTCATCTCCTCCTGCGGCGGCGCAACCTCCCCTGCTTCTGCAGGCTTTTCCGGGGCAGTCGTTGTTTCTTCTACGGCGGCTTCTTTGGCAGCTGTTTCAGTCGCAGATTGTGCTATAGCTGCTATTTGTTTCTTGTTTGTCAGCTTTACAACCATAAACTTGATAATAGGGTCAACCACTTTAGATAATTTTTCGAGTTCAAGGATTGTTGAAGGAGGGGACTTAAACAGGAGAAGTATATAGTTGCCCTTCTGGTGTTTATTCAACTCGTAAGCTAATTTACGGCGGCCCCATTTTTCCGTTTTAAAAATCTCACCGCCGTGCCTGACAATTAAATCCTTGATCCTCTCAACCGTTTCGTCAACCGCATTGTCTTCAAGATTCGGGTCAAGGATTACGATTTTTTCGTAATAATTCATTCAATACCTCCTTCTGGATTGATTCTTCCCTCTATGGAAAGATAAGCCCTTACTCCGGTAAGGTAAGGGCAAAGAGTATAGTTTTATATCATATCAGCCATTAAAAATCAATGCAACCTTAATGTAGCAAAAACCGGGCAGGTAAGATGCAGGGGCAATTCATGAATTGCCCTTACTTTTTTCACCCCACCACATTAAACTTTCTCACACTCAGTTTAACGCCTAAATTTTTTGCAAGTGCATAACATTTGTCCATATTTATCTGAGGCACCTTGACAACTGTAACTTTTACGTCCGGAATATATTTTTTAGCCTCTTCGATGAATGATATAACTCCTTTGAAGGCATCTTTCATTTCAGGTTTACAGATTTTTCTGTACTTCTCCTCATCCTCTGCATCAAGGCTGATGGAAAGGCTGTCCACAATACCTTTTAGTTCAGGCAGTATGTTTCTGCCGTGAATCATATTACCGTGGCCGTTAGTGTTTATCCTGACTGAGCCGCCCTGTTCCCTGACCCACTTAGAGACCTTTTTTACAAGGTCAAGCCTCAGAAACGGTTCACCGATTCCGCAGAAGACAATCTCTTTATATGACCCCGGATCTTTGATGGCCTTGATAACCTGCAATGCCGAAGGTTCTCTTTCAAGGCGCAGGTTGTGCCCTTTTACATAACTTGTGCGGAACCTGATGCAAAAACCGCATCTGTTCGTACATCTGTTTGTGATATTCAGGTACAGGGAGTCTCTTATTTTATAAGCTATCTCTCCCTGTTCGGCAATATCCCCTATCCTGAACAACCGCTTGGCATTGAGTCTTGTTATCCTGGCTATATCCGCAACACTTACGTCCCTGATCTCCGCCATGACTTCGGCAGTGTATTTCAAAAAAGAGGGTTCATTCCTCCTGCCCCTCACAGGCACAGGACTCAGGTAAGGGGCATCTGTTTCAATAAGCAGGAATTCATCGGGAATAAACCGGGCGACTTCCCTCAGTTTTTCTGCGTTCTTAAATGTAACCGTACCGGCAAAGGAGATATAGAGGCCGAGTTCCATCGCCTTTTCAGCCATATCCATATCACCTGAAAAGCAGTGGAGAACACCCGGTGTATCAGCCACTTCATCGCAAAGTATCCGCAGCGTGTCACTTTTCGCTTCCCGGCTGTGAACAATAACAGGGAGGCCCAGGCTTCTTGCGAGGGCTATCTGTTGTCTGAATGCCTCTATCTGAACGCCTTTCGGAGAGTGCAGGTAGTGATAATCAAGGCCGATTTCACCGATGGCCACGACCTTCGGCTTTTTTGCCCACTCCTTTAATTCCTTGTATAATGTCGTATCCAGCGTCTTTGCATCATGGGGATGAATCCCGACCGCGGAAAATACATCGGGGTACTGATCCGATAATTCAATGCCCCTGATATTTCCTTCTCTGTCAGAGCCTGCATTTATAATATACTCAATATTTGCATCCCCCGCCCTTTTGACAACCGCATCCCTGTCATTGTCAAATGCATCCATATCAAGGTGGCAATGAGTGTCGATCAACATAAGTTGTACCCTTTATTAAGAAAAATCAGTGTTAACATAAAAAAAAGAGGAAACAGAACAAACACGAAATCCTTTTTATGTTAGTGAAATATGGGAGATTTGTCAAAGCAGCGGCCTTGTAATTTTCTGTAGAATATGGTAATTTTTCAGTTTATTACATATAAGGGGGAGCCCATATGAAAAAAGCGGACATAATCAGTATTTTGAGGAATGAGAACGAAGAATACAGGAAAATTGAGGAGGAGCATAAAAGACTGGAACAATCTCTTGAAGACATAAATAAAAAGAAATATCTTACACCTGATGAGGAGATCGAGAGAAAAAAAATCCAGAAGCAGAAGCTTCAATATAAAGACCGTATGGCCCGGCTTATCAGGGAATATAAATAAAAGACCGCCATTCTCCCGGGTTAATCAAATTTATCCATTATGAAAAGCAATACAATTAAAAAAGGACTGGAAAGGGTGCCACACAGGGCATTACTTTATGCCACGGGGATCCCGCGCACTGAAATGGGCAAACCGTTTATAGGTGTGGCCACAAGCTTTACGGACATCATCCCAGGGCACACAGGCATGCGCGATCTTGAAAGGTTTATTGAAAAAGGCGTTCATACGGGCGGTGGTTATCCCTTCTTTTTTGGCATTCCGGGCATCTGCGACGGGATTGCCATGGGACACAGGGGAATGCATTACAGCCTGGCCTCAAGGGAGCTTATAGCCGATATGGTTGAGACCATTGCCGAGGCCCATCAGCTTGACGGTCTGGTGCTTCTGACAAATTGTGACAAGATCACTCCGGGTATGCTTATGGCAGCCGCAAGGGTCAATGTCCCGTCAATAGTTGTTACTGCAGGGCCGATGCTTTCAGGGCGCTTAAGGGGCAAAAGACTTTCGCTCGTAAATGATACCTTTGAGGCAATAGGAAAATATAAGAAGGGACTTTTGAGTGATCCCGACCTTGCAGAGCTTGAGATGTGCGCCTGTCCCGGCTCGGGTTCGTGCCAGGGAATGTATACGGCAAACACAATGGCCTGTGTAACCGAGGCTCTCGGTATGAGCCTTCCCGGATGCGCAACAGCTCTGGCAGTGTCCGCTAAAAAGCGGAGGATTGCATTTGAAAGCGGAAGCAGGATAGTAGAATTAGTGAAAAAGAAAATAACTCCCGGAAAGATATTGACGGGCGAGGCCTTTGAAAATGCCATAAGGGTTGATATGGCACTCGGGGGTTCAACAAACACTGTATTGCATATTCCGGCAATTGCACATGAGGCAAATGTCCCGTTGTCTTTAGAGTTATTTGATGAAATCAGCAAAAATACGCCCCATATTTCAAACATGCTTCCCGGAGGGACACATTACCTTGAGGATCTGGAATATGCAGGCGGTATACCGGCTGTGTTAAAGAGGTTAAAATCAAGCATGAATAATACCAATACCGTATCAGGAATGAAGACCTTTA
The DNA here is from genome assembly GCA_002897895.1 of bacterium BMS3Abin06. Lineage (GTDB taxonomy): Bacteria > Nitrospirota > Thermodesulfovibrionia > UBA6902 > UBA6902 > BMS3ABIN06. The sequence goes on along the minus strand of BDSY01000058.1, from coordinate 68,358 downwards.
ATATTGCCGATAAGGCCGAGATTACGGATCCGGAAGTTATCAGGCCGCTTAAGAAAGCATACCATAAAGAAGGCGGCATCGCGGTCTTAAGAGGCTCTCTTGCCCCTGACGGCGCAGTCGTAAAACAGACGGCTGTCAGCAAAAAAATGCTGCGGTTTAAAGGCAGGGCAAGGGTATTTAACTCGGAAGAAGCCACGTTAAAGGCAATTCTCGGCAATAAGATCAAGGCAGGAGATGTTGTAGTTATTCGCTATGAGGGACCCATAGGCGGGCCGGGTATGCGGGAAATGCTGAACTCAACCGCATCCATAGCCGGAATGGGATTGGGCGACTCCGTAGCCCTGATTACGGACGGGCGTTTTTCCGGGGGGACAAGGGGCCCGTGCATAGGCCATGTATCTCCCGAAGCAATGGAAGGCGGGCCGATTGCCGTTGTCAGGGATGGAGATACAATAAGCATTAATATACCGAAAAGAAAACTGGATTTACTTGTCAGTGATGAAGAGATAAAAAAGAGATTAAAAACATACAGGGCGATTAAACCCAAGATCAATAAGGGCTGGCTTGCACGCTATGCATCATTGGTTACATCGGCAAGCACAGGCGCAGTGATGAAAATTCAAAAATAAAAACCAGGGTTTGGAGAAGAGATGAAAATAAGCGGCGCTGAAATATTAATAGAGTGTCTGAAAAAAGAAGGCGTAAAGCACATCTTTGGTTATCCCGGAGGCGTGGTACTCAATATTTTCGATACTCTTTATGATGAGAAGGACGTAGAGCTTATCCTTGCAAGGCATGAGCAGGGGGCTATTCATGCAGCGGACGGATACGCAAGGGTAAGCGGGAAAGTCGGAGTGGCAATTGTCACATCAGGCCCCGGCGCAACCAACACTGTAACGGGTATAGCTACTGCTTCAATGGATTCCATTCCGCTCGTAGTCTTCTCCGGCCAGGTGCCGACCATGCTTATCGGCAATGATGCATTTCAGGAGGCCGATATAGTAGGGATTACAAGACCCTGCACCAAGCATAATTACCTTGTCAAGGACATAAAGGATCTGGCAAAAACTGTAAGAGAGGCATTCCATATAGCGTCAACCGGGAGGCCGGGCCCCGTGCTTATCGATTTGCCGAAAGACGTAACAGCAGGAATGGCTGATTTCAAATGGCCGGCTGAGGTAAAGCTCAGAAGCTACAACCCGACTTACCAGGGGAATAAATGGATGATAAAACAGGCCGCCCAGATGATAGCAAAGGCCAAAAAACCGGTTATCATGGCTGGGGGCGGTGTAATTTTATCCGGCGCCTCAAAAGAACTTAAGGGCCTGGCTGAGACAGCCAGAATCCCCGTTACCATGACACTGATGGGACTCGGCGGGTTCCCGGGCACACACAAACTTTCATTAGGCATGCTCGGCATGCACGGCACATATTATGCAAACAAATCCGTTCAGGACTCGGACCTCCTTATCGGCATCGGCGTAAGATTTGACGACCGTGTCACAGGAAAAACAAGTGCGTTTGCCCCGGATGCAAAAATCATACACATCGATATCGACCCCACCTCCATCAGAAAAAATGTAAGGGTTGATCTGCCTGTTGTCGGGGATGTAAAGAATGTGCTGAAGGATATGATTAAAGCAGTCAAAGAGCAGAAGGCCCAGTGGGATGCGGTCAGAAGCGCCTGGTTAAAACAGATTGACTACTGGAAAGATGAGAAACCGCTCAGCTACAACCTCAACAAAAAAATAATCAAGCCCGAATTTGTCGTAGAAAAGATATATGAAGTCTCAAAGGGCGAAGCAATAATCTGTACTGAAGTCGGGCAGAACCAGATGTGGGCCGCGCAATTCTACAAATATGACAAGCCGAGGCAGTTGCTCACTTCAGGCGGCCTCGGCACAATGGGATACGGCTTTCCTGCGGCAATCGGCGCGCAGATTGCCTGCCCCGGCAAACTGGTTTTTGACATAGCCGGCGACGGAAGCATTCAGATGAACATACAGGAATTAGCGACAGCCGTTATAAACAAACTGCCTGTAAAAGTGGCGATCCTTAACAACGGTTACCTCGGCATGGTCAGGCAGTGGCAGGAACTGTTTTTCAGGGAGCGCTACTCACATACCAAACTTGACGTAATACCGGATTTTGTCAAGGTCGCCGAGGCATACGGCGCCGTAGGCTTAAGGGCTGAAAAGCCGGATGAAGTAGTGCCGGTTCTCAGGGAGGCCCTGAAGATAAAAGATAAACCGGTATTTATGGACTTTGTTGTTGACTGGAAAGAAAAGGTCTTTCCAATGGTGCCGGCCGGTGCGGCAATTGACGAGATGATTTTTGAAGAAGAAGAGAAAAGGTCTGAAAAAAAACTTAAGGCGGTAAAATAAAGAGTTCGAGCCGTTTCAACAATATAAAAGGCTCAAACTGCCGGAACGATTTATTTTAGAGGAGAGAGATGAGGCATACGATATCAATACTTGTAGAAAATAAATTCGGAGTCCTTTCAAGGGTCTCCGGCCTGTTCAGCGGCAGGGGGTTCAATATTGAAAGCCTTTCCGTTGGTGAGACCATAGACCCGGCAATTTCACTCATGACTATTGTTACAAGCGGGGATGACAGGATCGTTGAACAGATAACAAAACAGCTCAACAAACTGATTGATATCATAAAAGTCGTAGACTACATGGAGGTTGACCATGTTGAGAGAGAGATGGTGCTCATCAAGGTTGCCCCGAAAAAAAATGACAAGACGGAATTTCTCAAACTCGCGGAGATATTCAGGGGAAGAATAGTTGACTCGGGCACCACTACTTTCACGGTAGAGATCACTGGTGATGAAAAAAAGATAGATGCATTCATAGAACTGATAAAGCCTTTCGGGATTAAAGAGTTCGTGCGCACCGGCAAGGTGGCAATAGCCCGTGAGGGAGTTAAGAAACCTAAATGAAAAACGAACAACATACGTCAGACGTGTCCGTGATTCGTGACCGTAAAAAAACAAAAGAAACAGACACGGAAAACGGCTGCGGAGGACAAAATACCAGGGAGGAATAATGAAAATTTATTACGATAAAGATATCAAAAAAAATCTTTTAAAGGGAAAGACAGTCTGCATCATGGGTTATGGCAGCCAGGGACATGCCCATGCGAATAACTTAAAGGAAAGCGGTGTAAATGTCATAATCGGGATCAGGAAGGGAGGAAGCTTTGATAAGGCTATGAAAGCCGGTTTTGAGACCCTGCTGCCCTCAGATGCCGCGAAAAAGGCGGATGTAATAATGGTCCTTCTGCCGGACGAAAATCAGGGGGACATTTATAAAAACGAGATCGCCCCGCACCTTAAAAAAAGCGCTTATCTCGGTTTTGCCCACGGCTTCAATATCCATTTCAATCAGATAGTCCCCTCTGCCGACATAAACGTATTTATGGTCGCGCCCAAGGGGCCCGGGCATCTTGTCAGATCGGAGTATACAAAGGGAGGCGGGGTCCCCTGTCTTATCGCAATTCATCAGGACCCTTCCGGAAATGCAAAAGACCTTGCCCTTTCCTATGCGTCTGCGATAGGAGGAGGAAGGGCAGGCATCATCGAGACCTCGTTCAGAGAGGAAACGGAAACCGACCTGTTCGGTGAACAGGTTGTCCTCTGCGGTGGTCTGACCTCGCTGATAACAGCGGGGTATGAAACGCTCGTTGAGGCAGGCTATGCCCCTGAAATGGCCTACTTTGAGTGCCTCCATGAGACCAAATTAATCGTTGATCTTCTCTATGAAGGCGGGATATCCAATATGCGATACTCCATCAGCAATACCGCCCAGTTCGGCGACCTCACGAGGGGGCCGAGGGTCATAACTGAAGAGACCAAAAAAGAAATGAAAAAGATACTTGATGAGATCCAGTCCGGTGAATTTGCAAGGGAGTGGATGCTCGAGTGTAAAGCAAACAAGCCTGTCTTTAATGCCCTTACCAAAAGAGGAGAACACCATCCCATAGAAGAAGTCGGGGCAAAATTACGGGCCATGATGCCGTGGCTCAAAAAAGGCAAACTGGTGGATAAGTCAAAGGCATGATAATACGGAACTCAGAACTCAGAACTCAGAACTCAGACTTCGCCGGGAAACTGTCCGGGTTCTGAATACATGCTTCAATTTGCTAAAGAAGGCTATCCTTTTATCATCTTCTTCGCTTCAATCACTGTTATATCAGCAATCCTGGGGTTGAGATGGGGGGCTGCGCTTGCGCTGATACTTACGCTCTTCATGTTCTATTTTTTCAGAGATCCCGAGAGGGTCATAACCACTGACAGGAACGCATTCATTGCCCCTGCCGACGGAAAAATTATCCTGATTACAGAGGCAAAGGAAGACGAGATATTAAACGGGAACAGACTGAAGATAAGCACCTTCATGTCGCCGTTAAACGTCCATATTAACAGGGCGCCGTGTGACGGCATTGTCAAAGATGTTCAGCATTACCCCGGCAAGTTCTATTCCGCATTTAAAGACGATGCCTCAATTTTAAATGAACATATCACCATGCTTCTTGATTGTGATAATCACGGGCCGGTTGTGGTAAAACAGATAGCGGGCGCTGTTGCAAGGCGCGCGGTTTGCAGGGTAAAGCCCGGAGAATCACTTTCCCAGGGAGAGAGATACGGAATGATCAAGTTCAGTTCAAGGGTGGATATTTACCTGCCGTTAGATACTGAAATTAAGGTACAATTAAACGACAGGGTTACAGCAGGTGAAACGATACTGGGAGTTAAAGAGTTAAAGAGTTAAAGAGTTAAAGAGTTAAAGAGTTAAAGAGTTAAAGAGTTAAAGAGTTAAAGAGTTAAAGAGTTAAAGAGTTAAAGAGTTATGCAATCAGAAAAAGACAGATGACAATAAAGGCTGATTGCTGAATTATGAGAAAAGGAATCTACATACTACCGAATTCCCTGACGCTGGGAGGGATGTTCTGCGGCTTTTATGCCATTCTTGCAGCATTCAAGGGACATTTCATATACAGCGCATGGGCGATATTAATTGCAAATATCTTTGACGGCCTTGACGGCTGGGTCGCAAGATTAACAAACAGCACCACAAAATTCGGGATTGAACTTGACTCTCTTTCCGACCTCATTGCCTTTGGCGTTGCCCCTGCCGTCCTGATCTACAGCTGGGCCCTGCAGCCCTTCGGCCGTCTCGGATGGGGAGCTGTATTTCTTTTTGTCATATGCGGCGCATTGAGGCTTGCGAGGTATAATGTCCAGATGGGAAGTGCGGAAAGCAAGGCTTTTACCGGCCTGCCCATACCCGCAGCAGGTACAGTCGCGGCTTCCTTAGTATTGTTTTATAATGAGGCATGGGGCAGTCTGAGCGGAAAAAACTATACGATTCTTTTCCTGATGGTTTTACTTGCAGCCCTTATGGTCAGCACCCTGCGATTTCACGGGCTGAAAGAAATTGACTTTAAAAAAAGGAAGCCCTTCTGGCTCCTCGTTGTAATTGTAGTGGCATTTGTTCTTATATTTATGTATCCTGAAATAGTGATATTTACTTTCTCCATTATCTATGTTTTCTGGGGAATAGCAGAAGGCACATATATTTTTAATAAAAAGAGAAAATCAAAAGAAGCGGCGTGATGAGGATAATAAAAATTTTTGATACAACCCTGAGAGACGGGGAGCAATCACCCGGTGCATCCATGAATGTCGAGGAAAAGCTCCGCCTTGCAAGACAGCTTGCACGCCTTGGAGTGGATATTATCGAGGCCGGTTTTGCTATAGCTTCGCCGGGTGATTTTGAGGCAATTAAAACCATCGGTGGTGAAGTCGACGGCCCTGTTATCTGCAGCCTTGCCCGGGCAAAAGAAGAGGATATCAAACGTGCATGGGAATCGCTTAAAGAGGCACCCAGGAGACGAATTCACACATTTCATTCCACTTCCGATATACATCTGAAATACCAGTTTCGTATTGACCGTAAAGAAGCCCTTAAAAGGTCTGTGCAAATGGTTCAGCTTGCAAAGAGTTTTGTAGATGACGTTGAATTTTCACCAATGGATGCGACCCGTACCGACACAGGGTATCTCTGTGAAGTTGTAGAGGCGGTTATTGAGGCAGGCGCATTAACAGTGAATATTCCTGACACAGTCGGCTACAGCATTCCCGGCGAATTCGGGGCAATGATAAAAACCCTCTGTGAGAGGGTAAAGAATATTGATAAGGCCGTTATCTCGGTGCACTGCCATAATGATCTCGGACTTTCCACGTCAAACTCTCTTTCAGCCGTTCTTAACGGAGCAGGCCAGGTTGAATGCACTGTTAACGGTATCGGAGAACGCGCGGGCAACTGCTCCATGGAAGAAGTTGTAATGGCTTTAAGGACAAGGCGTGAATTATTTAATGCCGACACAAATATCAATACAGAAGAGATTATGCGCAGCAGCAGGCTTGTTACAAAAATCACAGGGATATCCGTCCAGCCCAACAAGGCTATTGTCGGCGCCAATGCCTTTGCACATGAATCAGGGATACACCAGGACGGGCTCCTGAAAGAAAAATCAACCTATGAAATTATCAGACCTGAGACAATCGGGTTACATAAAACAAAGTTTGTCCTCGGCAAACATTCGGGCCGCCATGCATTCAGGACGAGACTTGATGAACTCGGCTATACATTAAGTGATGAAGAAGTCAACAGCGCTTTTGAACGTTTTAAGAAACTGGCCGACCAGAAAAAAGAAATTTATGATGAAGACATTGAAGCGCTTGTTTCCGAAGAGTTCACAATGGTGCCTGAGATATACAGTCTCACAGGCCTGAGCGTATCATCCGGCACAGATCAAAAGCCGACTGCCGTTCTCAAACTCAAAGTTAACGGAGAAATGATTGAGAAAACCGGGTACGGAGACGGGCCTGTTGATGCGGTATTCAAGGCAATCACTTTAATAACCGGCACTAAAAGCAGACTGCTCAAGTATGAAGTCAAGGCTATCACAGGCGGCACCGACGCCCTTGGTGAAGTCGTCTGTTCACTTGAAGAAGCAGGCCGGACTGTCAACGGCCACGGGGCCGATACCGATATTATCATTGCATCTGCCAAAGCTTACATAAATGCCCTGAACAAACTGGCAGCCGGGAAGAAGCTGCAGGTTTAATTAATTCTCCGACAATTTTTATTATATGAAAGCAGCCGTGAATAAAAAGACCGATCTGATTGTTCGCAAAAACAGGGAGCTTTCGGCCATTCTCGAAGTCAGCAAGGTTCTCACTACGTCCTTTGACCTTGATAAAAACCTCCTCTCTGTAATATCGACTCTGGGCAGTCTTCTTGAGATGCAAAGGGGTTGCGTATTTTTACTTGATCCTTTATCAAGAGAGCTGCGCATTGTTGCAGCGCACGGGCTTACAAAAAACAATATTGAAAAGGGGAAATATCGTATCGGGGAAGGTATTGTGGGCCGGGTACTGGAAAAAAAGATTCCAATGGTGATTCCCAATATCGGGGAAGAACCCTTGTTTCTCAACAAGACAGGTTCAAGACCTGAAAAAGACGGAATATCTTTCCTCTGTGTCCCGATAATGCTGAAGAATGAAGTTCTGGGAGTTTTGAGTGTAGACAGAATTTATTCAAAAAAGCAGGGAGGCGTTGATGATGACCTCAGAGTTCTGAAGATTGTAGCCTCATTAATCGCCCAGTTTATTAAACTCTGGGAGAGCTATGAAGAGGTTGAAAAAGAAAAAGAAGATTTAAAGAGAGAATTAAAAGGGAAATACAGCATTGAAAATGTTATCGGCCAGTCAGACAGAATGCAGGAGGTATTTGAGGCCATTCACCGCGTCTCTCCATCAAAGGCAACCGTTCTTCTTCGCGGTGAAAGCGGCACGGGAAAGGAGCTGTTTGCAAAAGCGATTCATTATATGAGTCCCAGAAGCAAAGAGGCTTTCATAAAATTCAACTGTGCATCCATACCCGAAGGGCTTCTGGAGTCCGAGCTCTTCGGCCATGAAAAGGGAGCTTTTACCGGCGCTATTGCTTCGCGATGCGGCAAATTCGAGCTTGCAAACAAGGGCACCATATTTCTTGATGAGATCGGCGATCTTCCACCGACACTCCAGCCGAAAATCTTGCGGGTACTTCAGGAAAGAGAGTTTGAACGTGTCGGGAGTGAAAAAACCACCAAGGTTGATGTCAGGATCATAACGGCAACCAGCAGAAATCTTGAACATCTGGTATCACAGGGAAAATTCAGGGAAGACCTTTATTACAGGCTTAATGTGATACCGCTTTTCCTGCCCCCCCTGTGTGACAGGGGAGAAGACATTCCTGTCCTGATTGATCACTTCCTGAAAAAGTTCAATCAGGAAAATAATCGCTCCGTTGTCCTTGATAAAAGCGCTTTGCAGGTCTTTTTGAATTATAACTGGCCCGGGAATGTCAGGGAACTTGAAAACACAATTGAAAGATTAGTCATTATGTCGCCTTCAGAGCTGATCACGGCCTCGGACCTGCCTGTTTCTCTGAGTATTCAGCGTCCTAAAAGTTCCGGCAAGTCGGCATCGTTAACAGCGAATATCGGGGAAATTGAAAAATCGAATATTCTTAATGCCCTTGAAAAAACAGGCTGGGTTCAGGCAAAAGCAGCGCGGCTTCTTGGAATTACATCCAGGCAGATAGGGTATAAAATAAAGAAATATGATATAGAAGAAAAATCAATATGACCGTTATCTGATAATTTCAGCGCTTTTCAGGCCTTCTCCGGTTAAATTATTCTATCACCCATACAGCGCAGTTTTTCCCGTTGTGAAGGATTTTATTAGAGGTGCTGCCGAATATAAATTCTTCCTTTTTTGATATTCCCCGCCGCCCTACAACCACTGTACAGCATCCGAGTCTCTTCTGCTCATCAAGTATGCATTTTGCAACAGAAGGGCAACTCCTGACATTGATCAGGACATCCACTTTATCTTCCCTGAAACCGGATTGAATGAGTATTTTGCGGTAATTTTCGAGCATCTCCTTTGCAGTGGAACGCCTGTCTTCAATCCACTTATTGCGCTCTTCATCCGAATCAAAATAATCTTCCGGAGGTTCAGGGATAATTCTCAGGAGTGTTGCACGAAATCCCGGCGTGCCTCCAAGAAAATCCGCTGCGTAAAGAAGCGCCCTTCTTGCATTTTCCGACTCATCTAATGCAATGAGGATGTGCCTGTCTTTGAGTTTGCCAGAGTTTTCCATACCTTTTATTCCTCCCTTACTGAATCATGAGCAACGTTAAGATTATCTCTTGCTTCATTCAGATCATCCAGTAATTGCCCGGTATCATCATAGAAGACCTCCGCCCCTGCAGAAAAGTGAAGCAGCACAAAATTAAGTGTATCAGGGATATAAGGATAAATCTTTTTCAGATTGACTACCCGGTTATTAAAAATAATGTTCATGTCATCAATAGTCAGCCTTTGCAATGCAGCCTGATTATTATGTCCAAGATACTGTGTGGTAACATCCCCCCGCCCTGCAAGATAAACCAGGACATTGCCCAGCCCGAACAGATCATAACCAAACATATTCTCTTTATGCCAATAGTTAAAATCAAAGTCTATCCACCTGTACCGGCCTCCTCGCTTATCCTTTATAATATGGTCGCGCCTGATGTCCCCATGTTTTTCACCATGCCTGTGAAGAAATGCAATGGCCTCGACCAGCTCGATATAATCGACAAAAACTGAAGGGAAGTAATTATAAAAGTAGTCCTCATGGTTTCTGCCGAGTCTTGATATCAGGATATCCATGGTTATGCCAGGGATATAGTCAATGATTCTTATGATATTCCCGGTAGAGTCTCTGGTGCTGAATCCATGCATGAAATTCGGGTGACCCCTGACTAAATCAAGAATTCTGGCCTCTTTTTTAGAACTTCGCACACATTCAAAAATCATATCGCCAACCTTTGCCCTGAATCTTTCAGAGAAGACCATTTTAATAATTTTCAGACTTCCATCCTCCAGGTCAATGGCCCTCTTAACCCAGAATTTCGGCTGCTCATCTATGCTGAAACGCCCCTCCCGTTCATAATTCCTGATAAGGTAAGGCCGTCCATCAAGAACAACCACATCATCGTAATCAACCCTGAAGAAATCAGATGTATCTGTGATAACTTTGACTTTTTTCGGCACACGCTCAGGGGGCAAATATCTGGCAATCATATCCCTCAGATCTTCCTGCCCGGGTTTTTCAGCATGGACAGCATTATGATTATTTACCATTATCTATTTAAATCCCTCGTTTCCGTCGGTATCGTTATTATTTATTTATCAAAAATTCACTGCTGATTGCAAATCAAATACTTACCCAGAACTGTATTGACGCAACATGATTGTTAAATAATAGTAGAAAAAAATGAGCCTTTCGGGTTCGCAAAGTTCACCGTAAGAAACTGGGCTCCAACAGCAAAGAAAGTCTTTCCACCTGCCTCCTTTTTTTGGGTATCTATTACTTTTGCAATCGCTTTCAACAAAGGACTACTCAGCTTGACAATTAATTCCCGGTCCAGTTCCTCAGCACACAGAAAACGAATTCCTTTTGGTGAAAGGTCAAGAATTTTTGCTTCTTTTCCCTTTTGGGGCCAGGAAGAATAGTATCGAAGGTTCCCGGACTTTTTTATACGATCAACCGAGCGATGATAATCATGGTGCAATGCTTCCCCGGTACTCATTGCTTGTAAAGGACTTCTGCATGAAGGACAGCTTTCCCCGGGTTTTGCTTTACGCGCAAGGGGTCTTTTGCAGAAAGGGCAAAAGATGCTGATGGAAGGTTTCCTGACGGAATTTTTATCAGGAATCGGTTTTTTTGTATAATGTTCAAAGAGTCTTTTATCATATTCAGCGCGTTTATTGCTATCTCTGAGGGTTGCATAAGCCTCATTTATAATTACAGCATTCCAGTGTTCACCGCCAAGGTCCGGATGCTGCTTTAATTTACGCATAAGCGTGTAATAGCAGGAGCGAATAATTTCCAGTGGGGCATCGGGCTGAACCTGGAGTATACGGTAATAATTCCGTCTGTTTGTCATATAAAGGATTATATTACAGATTTGCCGCGCAATCCAGTTGATAATTTATTATCGATTTATGCATGACATATTGTATTATTAACGTAATAATGATTGTTGATTCAATGAAAACAAAACGGAATATAATCGGCCTTGCACTCGGCAGCGGTTCTGCACGCGGCTGGGGGCATATAGGTGTGCTCCACGCTCTCAGTGAGTCAGGCATAAAACCTGATATCGTATGCGGCACTTCAGTCGGTGCACTCGTCGGAGCAGCTTACCTTTGCAATCAACTCGACATGCTCGAAGACCTGGTGCGAAGCCTGCACGTACGCGATATAGTTCGATATCTGGATATAAAACTGGTTGAAGGAGGAGGGTTTGTTCAGGGTAAACGCCTGATGGACTTTCTGCACAAGCATATCAGTATCCGGTTAATTGAAGAACTTCCGGGAGTTTTTGGAACAGTTGCTACTGATTTAAATTCAGGCCGTGAAACCTGGTTCACAAAGGGATCGCTTTTAGATGCCGTACGCGCATCCATTGCTTTGCCCGGCATCTTTACGCCTGTAAAACTTGATGATAAATGGTTAGTGGACGGCGGCCTGGTTAACCCTGTACCGGTTTCACTTTGCCGTGCGATGGGGGCACAGGTAGTCATTGCCGTTAACCTGAACGGGGACATAGTCGGCAAACATCTTCGTAAAAGCCGGGGAAAGTCTCTTAAAAGAAAAGAAGCAAGCACTGAGAGAAAACTCCTTGAAAAGCTCTCCGCAAGCCTCAAGGAACGGGCGACTTCCATTATGCCCCAACCCTCGGGCACGCCGGGATTGTTTGATGTCCTGGCCAGCTCCATAAATATCATGCAGGACCGCATCACAAGAAGCCGGATGGCCGGTGACCCGCCGGATGTTATGCTTGCCCCGCGATTAGGGCAGATTGGACTGCTCGAATTCGATCGGGCGTCAGAAGCCATTGAAGAAGGGCGGGCCTGCGTAAAAAGGATGTTGCCGGCATTAAAAGATGCCCTGCGGCTCAAGGAGTTTTAGCAGTAAAGTAGTTTATAATGTTCTATGTCCGGCCTTGAGCAAAAACTCTGGCAACTTATCATAAGCAGACTTGATGGAGAAAAACTCTCTTCAATTCAGTATCAGGAGCGGGCTTCTGAACTTGTTCGAAAAGGTATCGGAGGGTTCATCCTGTTTGGCGGTAAAAGGGATAACGCCCGAAATTATTCACTGTAATTTTTAATCAGTTTTGCTCCGCATAAAAATAGTGTTATCGAAACTGCAAGTAATACTGATATCGGCAGAATCACCTCCTTGCTCAGTTCATCGCTTCTTATCAGAATGTTGGTGTAGTGCAGCGGTAAAAACATGATTATGCCTTTTACCGCTGCCGGCAGATTGTCTACAGGAAAGAATGTACCCGAGAAGAATGCCATCGGCATTATAAAGAAGTTGGTATAAATAGCATTATCTTCAGGGTACCTTATAAGCAGCCCTGCGACTACACCCATAGAGGAGAACAATATCAGGTTTAATAAAAGCCCAAGAAAAGAGACAAGACTGAATGGAAAGGCCCTGAATATTATCAAGCCCGCGAGGACAATAACTGCAGATGCAAGTGCTCCCTTCACAATCCCCGAAAACACTATTCCTGTCATGATCGAGAAATGCGGCAGAGGTGACTGGATAACAACCTGAAAGCTCTTAAAAAAAAGCCTGCCCATACTTAAAGAGTTTGAAACAAGGTTATATGAATTTGTCATCGAGGTCATGGCGGCTATGCCCGGAATAAGAAACTCTATATAACCCGTTCCCTCAATATTTACCCTTCTGCCAAGCCCCATGCCAAATGCCACCAGATAGAGCACCGGGAACAATAGAGATGAAAAGACATAACCAAGCTTACAGAGCTTTTTCTTAAAGAGCAGCATCTCCCTGTAAAATACCGGGTACCAGTTCATCCCTCGACCATCTCCCCTGTCAGTTGAATAAATACGTCTTCCAGATTTGCAGGCCTGATCACAACTCTGTTGTCAGACCTTCGGGCGGTCTCTTCCGCCTCAGCCCTGTCTCTGCATATGACACGCTCAGTCCTTCCGCTGCCATTGGATGATGGAATTTCTACAACATATCTGCCTATGTTGTCCTTCAAGTTCCCTGGAGTATCTATTGCGATCAGGCTTCCATGAGACAGGATACCGATCCTATCACAAAGCATCTCTGCCTCTTCGATATAGTGGGTGGTCATCAGAATTGTCTTCCCATTGTTCCGTATGTTCCTGATAATGTCCCAGATCTCCCTTCTCACATGGGGATCAAGTCCTACTGTTGGTTCATCAAGGAACAGGACATCGGGCTCCGATAAGAGCGCTTTTGCAATAAGGAGCCTCCTCTGCATGCCGCCCGAAAGGACCTCTGCAATGGTATCTCTCTCTTTCAGCAGCCCTAAAGCATCAAGATTTTTTTCTATCTTCGGTCCGGGCTCCTTTACTCCATAAAGCATCCCGTAAACAAGCATGTTTTCATATACTGAAAGCTCCCTGTCAAAGTTTCCCACCTGCGGCACAACGGCCACCAGCCTCTTGACCTTTAACTGATCGACTACCACATCAAGATTATTAATGAATATCTTTCCTTCTGTAGGCCTGCTCAGGGTGGTCAGCATCTTAATGGTTGTTGTCTTACCGGCCCCGTTAGGACCGAGCAGCGCGAAGACTTCTCCTTTCCTGATATTGAAGGAGACCGAATTGACAGCGCATTTACTGCCGTAATACTTTGTTAAATTTTCTGTCCTGATCATTTTTTCACTTCCCGCTTACTTACAGACCCCACAGGGGAAACATAAAGTGAAATCACGATTATGATGATCCTTAAATGCCATTACCATTACCTTTGCCTTCACTCCAAAAACATCTCTCAGGATATCCTCGGTTATTACTTCATGTGGATACCCATCCTTGATTACACGGCCATGTTTCAGCGCAATTACCCTGTGGCTGAACCTTGCCACATGGTTCAGGTCATGGATGACCATGATTACTGTAATGTCAAGACCCTTCTGGAGTCTTCTGGAGTCTCTGCAACAACTCCATTATCTCGAACTGGTGATGAATGTCCAGAAAGGTCATCGGCTCATCAAGTAAAAGTATCCGGGGTTTTTGAGCAAGCGCCATGCCCTCTGTCTTTCACCGCTCGATAGTGTGTTGACCTGCCTGTGCTTTTACAATCCCAATGCTGCCTTGGCAATATCCTGTCGAAGCCACTCGGAAGTTTTGAAGTGAAGCGTCAATCCCCGGGCGTCGCGAAAAAGCCTTTCAACTATATAATCCCGGCAGTATCCATGACCACCCATAACCTGGATTGCCTTGTTTGTAACATCCACAGCCATCTCAGAGGCTAAAAGCTTAGCCTTAAACCCATTAATAACGGCAGCGCCTTGAGTTGAGTCAGCTCTTGCAGCACATACTTTGAGAAATGCTTCTGCGGCTTCATTCCCAAGAATCATGTCCGTGATCATGAACTGAACGGCTTGATGAACGGCAATGGGTTGTCCTGCTATGGCTCTTTCCTTGGCATGTTTGATTGCAAGTTCAGTGGCTGATCTTGCGATTCCGACAGATATCGCGGCAGCTCCGAAGAACCCCAAACCAACTACAGTTTTCCCAATAACCTGTGTTCCCTCACCTTCATTGCCTATCAGATTTTCCTTCGGTACAAGGCAATCGCTGAAAAACATCTCCCTTGAGGAAGTACTTGTCAGACCCATCTTATCTTCGTGTTGACCGAAGGAAAGACCGGGAGTGTTTTTTTCAATGAGCAATGTGCTCATACCCTGAGGCCCCTTTTCCGGGTCAGTCCTGACGAGGACCAGGTAGAAGTCGGCCTCCCCGGCTGAAGTAATGAAAAATTTTGAACCATTTACGATATAGTGATCGCCTTCCTTCTTTGCCAATGTGGTGATGGCTCCGGAGTTGCTGCCGGAGTCAGGCTCGTGGACAGCGAACGCTCCAAGCGATTGTCCTGTTAACATTTTAGTTAACCAGTTCTTCTTTGCAGCCTCGCTACCTGCAAGTTCTATCGCCTTTGTCACGATTGAGTGAGAAACATATATAAGAGCGGTGGAAGCGCAGGCCTTAGCTATCTCCTCTGCAACCGAAGCAAAGCAGACTCGCCCAAATCCTAAGCCACCGTTGTCCTCAGAAATGATCAACTCAAGGAAACCAGCTTCTCCAAGTGCTCGAATGTTCTCCCAGGGAAAGGTACGGTTCTGATCAATCTCTGCGGCACGTGGCGCCAATTTCTCAGATGCAAGCTTCTCGGATAGTTCTCTAATTTCTTCAATATTTAATTTTTTCATTATTTCCTCCTTTATTGAATCGTAATATTAGAATATTATTGGAGTTAAGGGGGCAAGCGATTTCTGAACCTACCCCCTTTTGGTGAGGCCGAGTCTGACTACTTCTTACTTATGACTTTTGACTCTTTCTCGTCTTTTGCGGCTTTGCGGCTAGATTGCTTCAGCATATCGCATCCACAGCCACAAGACTTCTTTTTGCTTTTGTCAGCCATTTTTTATCACCTCCTTTCTGTGGATTATGCATCAAAAAATGTCTTCTCCTCAGCAAAATAACCCTAATGTAATTAAGTTAATAAGCATATACTTAAATACAAAGCGAAATTAAAATTATTTACCCCTTCTTATCTCTTTCATCAATATCATGTAAATTAGAGCAAATTTTTCTTTCTGAGTTTTGCAAAATTCTGCGAAGCATACAAACTTTTATAAGAAAGTCTCCACAATAAATTTATCAATTAGATTTCCAAAAAACAAGCTTCTTATCAAGACAGATTAAGGTTTTATTAAATAAAACACCAATTAAACCAATAATAATGATAGTGACAAATAAATCGGGAATGTTGCTGGTAATTTGAACGTTCTGTACCCTTGTCCCCAAACCATATTGTGCGCCAACAAGCATTTCTGTAACCACTATAATAATAATGGATAGGGATACTGCTGTTCTTAAAGCGACCATAACATGAGGCAGCGCTTCATACCAGACAATGTGGTTTACGAGCTGAACCTTATTGGCTCCAAGAGATGCAAAATATTGTCTTCTCAATGGCGCTTGTTGAAATAACCCGTTAGAAATAATAAGAACCAAAACAACTATTGAGCCAAAAAGAGCAACGCCTATTCTTGAACTATCTCCGGGTCCCAAGACAATAAGGAGCAATGGATAAATTACAATTGGCGGGATTGAACGCAGGAAATCCACTATTTCGCCGACATATTTATAGATACGAGCAAAATAACCAAAGGCAATGCCAAGAGGTATGCCAATAAGTGAGGATATAATAACACTGACAGCTATTCTGTAAATAGTGAGTGTAAGGTCTATGAAAACAGCGCCTCCCTGAATCATTTTGATTGATTCAGCAATTACTTCATAGGGCGAGGCAAAATAAATTGGATTGAATATTTTTAACCAGGCAATGATTTGCCAGATAGTAACCGCCGAAAAAATCCCTATAAGTGAGGTCTTATATTTCATGTCCGTTTTTCTTAAATCTGATTTTAGAGATAATCTGTTCAAATTCTTGTTTAGAGTGGAACTTGGAACGACAAATATCCATCGTAATCCTTGTTTCTGACTGATGTTCTAGAATTACAGCTCTGTCAAGCAATGATTTAACCTCATCCCCTCTATGAGAGCACATTATTACTGTAAGATTATTAGTGAAGTGTTTTGTTAAAAACTCTATAAAAGCAGCTCGTTTTTCAATGTCAAGAGCAGAGAAAGGCTCATCCAATAATAAAACATCCGGTTCAAATATCAATGCCCGCAGAAGTGCAACTATTTGTCTCTGGCCGCCACTAAGCATAAAAGGATATTGGTCTAAAGAAAAGTTGATTTCTATTTCATTAACAAACCGTTTAAGTAAAGCTTTCCCTTTTTCAATGCCTAAGTGATGATATTTCCTTACAAGCAAAATATTCTTTTCACAAGTAAACCAGGGAGCTAAGGTTGCATTAGTGTCCTGGTGCATATAGCTTATACGTTTCCCTTCTATAGAAACCGTGCCGGCAAAATCTTTATCAACTCCTGCTAAAATATTTAAAAGAGTGCTTTTTCCACTTCCATTTGGTGCGAAAAGTCCAATCTTCTCGCTTTTTCTGATTACTAAATCAAATCCGGAAAACAAGGATTTATTGCTGCCATTGCAAAAAAATTTCTTTTTAAGATTTTTTATTTCAATCATGCTTTCATTTTAAAAAAATTTTTTCGGAAATAACCAAATGCTCAACCTTTAATGGCTTCTGGATTATTCCAATTTCTAAATATTTATCTGCAATATCCTGGAATTTTTCAGGATCAACTTCTGTAGTGGTTTGATAAAGGGCATCCGGGTAGAAATCCACAAAAGGTTTTTGTAATTCATGTAAATATTTCTTCATTATCCGTTTTGCTTCATCCGGATTGTTATTAACAAATGTTACTGCCTTATCTAATGCCCTAACTATTTTTGCTGCTATCTCAGGATTGCTGTCTGCAAAGTCTTTTCTAATATTAAAGCTGCCAAAAACAAATTGCTCTCCAAATATTTTTGGAACTTCAACTTCTTTACTAAGCAATCTACCGATTCCTCGTTGTAGAATTGTTGTAGCAGCAGGATCATTAGTAAAGAGTGCATTAACTTGACCGGATTCTAATGCGGAAGGAGTAAGAGCCGGAGTAATTTGCACAATTTTAACATCTGAAGGATCTACTTCGTTAAATTTCAGTATTTCTTCTAACCATGCCCTGTATGCAACTGTTGGAAGAATACCAATCTTTTTGCCTTTTAACTCAGCAATCGTAAAAGTATCCGGAGTATCTTTGGGAACAATCAGATAACTTATTCTATGTTTTTGGTCTTCAAGCATTGCTGTAACAAAATACAGATCTGTTTTACTTCTGAGCATGGCATTATAAGTTATTGGCAAGGCCGTATAACCGGCTATCCGGACGCTGCCGGCAACAAGAGAAGTCATTAAAGGTTGAGCAGTGTCAAACCTTACTAATTTAACATTCAAACCTTCTCCGGCAAAATAAGCTTTTTCTTTTGCAGCAAAGACAGGAAGGCTTATGCGTAATGCACTATAACCTATAATTATTTCATCAGCAGGTTTTTTGTTTGAAAATATAAATAAGCCCATAGCAATCAGAAAAAGAACAATTATTCCAATTGTTATCCATAATTTTGTGTGGCCTTTTTGGGTTGAGAAAAATCTGTTATTCATAATTTTTTACCTCATTCAATTGATAAAGCTGTTATGTACAATAATTTCTTTTCATTTTCCTGCAGGCATTCTCTCCTCATCATTTATATATACCATTACATCCTCTAATCCGAGTTCTAAAAGTTTATTCATAGTAGGTCTGCCTCCTTTATCCCACCCCCTGGCAGCATAGTATTCATCGATAGTTGCATTGAGTATTTTTTTGTTTATTTTCAGACCCTTTGCAGGTCCTTCCGGAATTGCCTCTTTCAGAAATCTTTTTGGAAGCACATCATCCTGCTTGCTAAAACCCTCCCTGATATTGAATGCACGCTCCAAATTGTGAATCCTTTCAGCGATCTTAACTAATTCTGTTTTATCAAAATCCATTCCCGTCGTAAAGTTGAGCATCTCTACTACTTCTTCGGATAATTTTATATCCAAAATCCTTTCAGCACTAAGACACCAAATTAATGAATTGGCTATTGCACTCCAATCCATCAGTTCTTTAGCCAAATAGCCTAAGCCGTTCTTTAAGTCATTAGGAATTAATCTTCCCAATTCTGCTGTAATACGCACTTCATTGTGGCTTGGTCCTTTTGAGGAGACAACAAAACCAAAGGCCTGTGTCTTTAAAACCCGGGGACAGAAGCATGCCATCTCCATCCCTTTTACATGGATGGCATATCTTTCTGTACCTCTTCCTAAAATAGCTGATGCCCTTTTAACCCCTTCGGCAAGAATATCCCCTATCCCTTCCCTGTAAGTTATCTTTCTAAGCATCTTTATCATTGCTTCATGATTGCCAAATCTCAACTCTATCCCATCGGTATCTTTCTTGGTAATAAGTCCTCGCTCAAAACATTCCATGGCAAAAGATATACAAACCCCTGCCGATATCTGTCCTAAGCCGTATTCATCGCAAAGTCTATCGGCCATGATAATTGCATCCAATCTTTTATTTCCAGTCAATGGGCCAAAAACGCCTATGCTTTGAAATTCCGGACCATTAGTAATCGCCCCTTTATATGGGCCTTCTTTAACGACAGAATAATGTCCACATGGGATCATACAGGCAAAACATGATAAGTTTTTCTGTGTATATTTATCGACAAGTGTTTCTGCCGAAAGCGCCTTACTATCCGGGAATATACCTGACTGCCAGTTTTTCGTTGGAAGTCCTCCAATATATTGCAAAACCGACGTAACTACCGCAGTGCCGTATTTTGAAAGAACTTGAGCTGCTGGCTCTTCTTTGATCTTTACTATTATCCGTTGAACAAATTGCTCTAATTTAGCAGTGTTAAATACAGAGACTAACTTACTCCCACGAACTGCTATTGCCTTTAGATTCTTAGACCCCATGACAGCGCCCAACCCGCCACTTCCAACAGCCCTTTGTTCTGTTATAATGCAGGCATACCTTACCAAATTTTCACCTGCCGGGCCAATACAGGCAACTTGAACGCTTTCGTCTTTTAACTCGTTCTTTATCATTATTTGGGTTGTAAATGTATCTTTTCCCCATAGGGACATTCCGTCTCTTAATTGAATAATGTCATCATCGACAAATAGATAGACAGGCTTATCAGCCTTACCCTCTATCACAAGGATGTCATAACCGGCATATTTCAGTTCAGAACCAATCCTCCCGCTGCAGAATCCATCCATAAATGTTCCTGTTAAAGGAGATTTTGAGATTGCACAAAGCTTTGATGCCATTGGAATCATGGCGCCGTTCAGAGGACCTGTTGCAAATATGAGAATATTTTCACTGCTCAGTGGATCTATTTTAGGTTTCAGCTCTGTATAAAGTAGTCGTGCACCAAAACCATTACCACCGAGGTACTTTTGGTAGAAATCTTCTGGAATATCTTCTTTGGTAATTTTGGATGTTGTTAGGTTAATCCTGAGAATCTTTCCTGCATATCCGTATAGCAATTAAACCCTCGCTTCCTGAAATGAGGCTATTCTCTTAAATTCTTTAAAGTCAGGTTTTGAGCCATTCTTGATGAAGTAGTTACAAATGCTATCGTATATCTCCTGAACAAGTTCTTTACTCACAGGTCCTGTTGACATACAGGCCATGTCAAAGACTAACTCTCTGGGATTTGCATGTTTTATGACATCTGCCCCA
The DNA here is from genome assembly GCA_002897895.1 of bacterium BMS3Abin06. GTDB lineage: Bacteria > Nitrospirota > Thermodesulfovibrionia > UBA6902 > UBA6902 > BMS3ABIN06. The sequence continues at coordinate 47,918 of BDSY01000058.1, read as the reverse complement.
TTGTATTTTTCGTACAATTCTGTTCCTGGCAATGGGTGATAAATTGCCAAATGCAATGGCTTAGGGTTCGTTTCACGGATCAACTCAAAGGTTAACTCCATCTCATCTACTGTTTCTGTTGGGAGGCCAAACATAAAAAAGGCTGCAGTATCAACACACTCGTCTTTACATATACGAAAAGCTTTTCGTGTCTGATCCACTGTAATCCATTTATTGAGTAACTGAAGAATTCTATCGGAAGCAGATTCTGCACCTATCCATAATTTTACTAAACCGGCTTTCTTCATACTTTTAATAAGTTCTTTATCTACCTGATCCACCCTTGCTAAACACGCCCATTTAACATTCAATTTTTGCCTGCTTATCTCCTCACAAAATGGAATTGTCCAGTTTTTAACTGTGAGGACGCTATCCTTAAACCAAAAGCCTTCAACATTATATTCCTGCATCAACCTTTTCAATTCAGAGACCACCCTCTCAGGAGAAAAGAATCTAAACTGGTTGCCCCAGACCTGATGCTGAGCGCAAAAGGAACATCTGTTAGTGCATCCCCTGCTGATAACAGCTACTAAGTGTCTAAAACCAAGATATCTTTCTCCAAAATCAATGTATTTCTCATTATCAAGGAAACTGTAATCAGGGAAGGGCAGAGTATTAATATCAATAAATGGTCTTCGCGGGTTTGTAAAAATCGACCCATTCTCTTTGTAACCTAAAGAGGCTATTTCACTGAATGCTTTATCATTCTTAAGCGCGATTATAAGCTCATGAAAGGCATATTCTCCTTCACCAATTATTACGTAATCTATAGAGGGATTCTGTAGAACTTCCTTGGGAAATATAGTTGGATGTGCTCCTCCTAAAACTGTCGGAATATCAAAATGTCGCTTGATTTGATCAACAATTTTCAAGGCAGAGGGGAAGTCGCAAGTCATTGATGATATACCAACAATATCAGGTTTAATTTTTAAGATTTCAGAAACAATATCTGTTTGTGGGTCAGTGCATAAATCAATGGCTTTGACATCCATACCCTTAGATCGCAGGAAACTTCCAAGAGAGATTATACCAATTGGAGGCGATTCGGTAGGAAAATTTTTAGTATCATCTACTACCGGATGAGGCCGTATTAATAAAATATTACTCATTTTAATCCTCCACTTTTTTAAATTTAATTGCATCAAAAATGCAATATTTAGTACAAAGCGGCTCAGAATCTATCAAATTACATTGGCTTAAAAGACTCATATCGCATTGTTCAATAAATTCTATCTTTGTAACAAGGCCTATCAATTCTTGATGAACCTTTATCTTAGAGTATCTTGGATTAAATGCCCCTTTTTGTGCCATGGAACAGGCTAACGTGCACATATTACAGCCTGTACATTGGTCAATCTCAGCTATAACATGTTCAATCCGTTGCAATTATCCCCCCGCTAAAGGTAATAAGATTGATAGCTCATCTTTATTTGATAAGAAAATAGATTTATTTTCCTTAATGACTTCGCCATTAATAGATATAATTAGAGATTCTGCAATTTCATTTGTTTCTTTGAATAAGAATTTCCTCATTTTTTCTCCATAATCATTAGAAATATTTCTCAAAAACTCAATGAGCGAAACGGGTTCTTTTAGTTCCATTTCTAATTCATCTTTTCCGACAATATCACGCAGATTGGCATAAAGTTTAATTTTCATTTTATTTCCTCAATAAAAAATTTTGTGGGGAAGAGAATTCTCTTCCCCACAAAGTCCTCTGTTATTTTTTGAATGGCGGAGGGATACAACCACAACCGCATCCGCAATTAGATGTCTTAATTTCTTTTACAACATTGCCTAATGTTCCGTTTTTCTTGGTATCCTTTTTTGTATCTGCCATGCTTACTCACCTCCTTTCTCGGCGGAAGACGCTGATTCTAACTTGCTATTGACTATTACAAGTTCCGATTCTAAATTTCTTTTATATTCATTTAACCGTGTAAGCAGATCCTCCTTGCCTATAATTCTCTCCTCAAATTTCGCTTCACAACCACAATTATTATTTTTTAGACTTATAGCTATGCCCCCCTGGCACATAGGCCACCTCCTTTAAGTGTATTAGCATATACTTAAATTAAAAAGAAAAAATATAAGGTTACCCTGCCGCTTTTTCGAGGTCCCTGATTCTTTTTCCCACATCTTTTATTTCTTTTTCAAGTCTTTTTTTATATTCTAACAGCGCCTCTCTTGTCTCGGAAATCTGTTTTCTCTTGGCAAGTTTGCAGCCACATGTGCAGACCTTTAGTAGTTCCTGTTGGTACTTGTCGAGTTTATCTTTATTCAATGAATAGAAGATGTGATAACCTCTTCTTTCGTCTGTAACTAAACCGGCTTGCTTTAGCACGCGAAGATGCTGTGATACTGCTGATTGGCTAATCCCTAATGCTTCTGTTATTGTATTCACAGGGAGTGGCCCTGCCTTTAGCATTTCAATAATCTTTATTCTGGTTTCTACCGAAAGAACCTTAAAAGACTCGGCCTCAACTTTCATTTTTACTCCTTAAGTATATTATACTATACTTATACACTTTTTGGAAGCCAAAAGTCAAGAGTTTTTTTGTGCGCTTCGAATTCGATCGGGCGTCAGAAGCCATTGAAGAAGGGCGGGCCTGCGTAAAAAGGATGTTGCCGGCATTAAAAGATGCCCTGCGGCTCAAGGAGTTTTAGCAGTAAAGTAGTTTATAATGTTCTATGTCCGGCCTTGAGCAAAAACTCTGGCAACTTATCATAAGCAGACTTGATGGAGAAAAACTCTCTTCAATTCAGTATCAGGAGCGGGCTTCTGAACTTGTTCGAAAAGGTATCGGAGGGTTCATCCTGTTTGGCGGTAAAAGGAATGAAGTAAAAACTTTCATTAATAAACTTCAGTCTGTATCAGAAACACCCCTGTTTATTGCATCCGATATAGAGCGGGGCGTGGGACAGCAAATAGACGGAGCTACTCATTTCCCCTGCCAGATGGCTGTAGCCGCAGCAATCAATAAAAATAATTCCTCAGACGTGGAAATTCTCGAAGATGTAATTAATGCTGTTTCTCATGAAGCGATTGATATCGGAATCAATATGCCGCTCATACCGGTCATGGATGTGAACAGGAATCCCGACAATCCGATAATCTGTACAAGGGCATTTTCCGACAATCAGGAAAATGTTTCATGGTACGGCAAAACATACATAAAGACCATTGAAGATGCAGGGCTGATAAGCTGTGCCAAACATTTCCCCGGACACGGCGACACAGCCATTGATTCCCACATAGCCCTCCCCGTTATTTCCAAATCTTTTGACGAGCTGATGAATACGGATATATTCCCCTTCAGGGAAGCCGTAAAAGCAGGTGCCGGCAGTATTATGACCGGACACCTCAGCATCCCGGCAATTGATGAACTTCCTGCCTCTCTTTCAAAAAAAGTGATAACCGGCCTGTTAAGAACGGATTTGGGATATGAAGGTCTTGTTCTTACGGATGCGCTGAACATGCATGCCCTGAATGAATATGAAAATGTCCCGGCAATGTGCATAAATGCAGGGGGCGACATCCTCCTTCATCCGGCAGATGCTGATTCGGTTGTTGAAGAACTTAAACAGGCCGTTGCATCAGGGAAGATTGATGAGGGGACGATAGACACTGCCGTGGAAAGAATTCTGAAATATAAATCAAAGATAAAAAATATCCGAAAATCCGGAATTAATTATCAGGAACATGCCGGGCTTTCCGAAAGAATTTCCGATAAGTCCGTCACACTTGTGAAAGACTCCCCCGGAGTGCTGCCGATCAAAAATACTCAGGGTCTTTCTCTTGCATTTGCCGCTGATGAAAACAAGCATGACTTATCCACTCTGAAAAATTTCATATCCGGACATATCAGGATCAAAGACTCTGAAAAAGAGTCTCTCCGGAAAACAGTCGTCTTTGCCCTCTTCACCAGTATCGCTGCATGGGGAGGGAGTTCAGGTATCAGGGACGATGAAATAAATATCATCCGGAAACTTATAAAAAATTCCCGCAATTCAATCGTGATATCCTTTGGGAGTCCTTACGTGCTCGGACATTTCCCGAAGGCGGATTTGCTCATTGCAGCATACGATACAAGTAAACAGGCACAAGTATCTGTTATCAAATGTTTAAAAGGTGAAAGGAATTTTAAAGGATCACTGCCGGTCAAGCTGCCCTTTTGATTTCAGGGCGTAAATAAGAAAATTCAACAGAGAAGAGTTGCATGAGATATAGTGACTTATACTTTTATGGTTTCAAGCTCATCTTCAATTCGTTCAGCTAAAAATTGAGGTCTGATGTCAGTCTATCCGGCAACATAATTCCGGTGCCAGTTTACCAGCACAATCAATGCCCAAATCAACCTGCTGTTTTCGGCCCTGCCGTTCAGATGATCATCGATTATTTCAGTTACATAAGCATGTCTTAAAAATCCCACGTTTGAAACGGCTTCAGGAGAGAGAGAAGAAAGCATGTAGTCTTTTAATCCGTTTTTGATCCATAAAGCTACCGGAGGGGTAAAACCCCTTTTCTTTCCAAAGGCTATCTCAGCCGGTTGAAACCTTGACAATGCTTTCCGAAGTAAATATTTCGTTTGGAAACCTTTTATCTTTTTGTTCAGGGAAACTTTTCGGGAAAAATCGATTATAGCATTGTCCAAAAGAGGCACCCTGACCTCCAGACTGTTTGCCATACTCATCCTGTCTGTTTTCTGTAACGGGTCATCCTGCAGAAAAGTCTTGAAATCAACATACATCAGTTGCTCCCCGATACTGTAATCTCTCTTTTGTGCTTTTTCGAAATATTTACCCATTGCATGGAAAGGTTCCAAATCGGATATGTCCTGCACAAAATCGTCACTTAACAACTTTTTCTTTTCATCCGCATCAAAAAGCACTTTCCATCGATAATGAGCCGAGTCATAAGGGAATTCAGCGCCATAAGTAAATCTCTTGAGCTTATAAGGCAGGCTGAGATAATTGTGTGATTCCGGCAGCTTGTTAACAGCCGCTTTTAAACCATTGCGCATTAACCGGGGTACTTTCCTGTACCACTCTGCTATTCTGTGGAGATAATGAGTCTGATATCCGCCAAACAGCTCATCCCCACCTTCACCGCCTATAACTGTTTTAACACTAAGACTGGCCAGTTTTGAAATGAAATATACAGGGATCGCTGAATAGTCGAAAAGAGGTTCATCGAGAAAAGACATTATATGCTCTATTTCTTTAAAGATTTCACTTTCTGATAAGATAAATTCGTTTAAAGGAAGCCCGAGCCTCTCTGCAACAATTTTAGCATTGCCCGTTTCATTATAAGATTCTTCTTTGAATCCTATTGTAAATGCATTAAGTTTCAGGTTGCATTTTTCTGCTGCTACTGATGCGACCAGAGATGAGTCTATTCCCCCGCTCAAGAATATGCCCAGAGGCACATCGCTTCTCGTTTGCCTGTAGAGGACTTCTTTTAGTTCATCAATTAAAAGGCCTGTTATCTCATCTTCACTGATATCTTCACTTGAGAAGCTTTTATCCGTTAAATCCCAGAATTCTTTTTCCACGCAGGTTTTGTTGGAGCATATCAGCATATGTCCGGCATTAAGTTTTCTGATTGCCCTGAATCCGGTCAGGGGTGAGGGTATATACCCATAGGACAAGTACCGGTTTATGGCCTCGTGATCCGGAACCCGGCTGACGCCCCCTTTTAACAATGCCTTTATTTCAGATGCAAACAACAGCCCGGAATCTGTTTCAGCATAGTAAAGGGGTTTAATTCCCGGCCTGTCCCGCACAAGGAAAAGCGCCTTCTTTTTTTCATCCCACAGTGCTATGCCGTACATTCCATTCAGGTAAAGAGGAAAATCCGCTCCATATTCCTCGTATAAATGAACTATAACCTCTGTATCCGATCCGGTATAGAAAGAATGTCCCCGGCTTTTGAGGTCTTCCCTTAATTCCACATAATTGTAGATTTCACCGTTAAAAACAACCCGGACCGATTTGTCTTCATTATGAATCGGCTGGTTGCCTGTATTGAGGTCAATAATACTGAGTCTCCGGAAGGCGAGACCAATATTCCCCTTGAGGTAAAAACCTTCATCGTCCGGCCCGCGATGTATAATCTCATCACTCATTCTCTTTAGCAGTTCCTTAGAGACCGGAAGATTTTTTTTGTAATAAAAAGCCCCTGCTATGCCGCACATAATATGCTCCTGTATTGATTACTCTTAAAAAAACGTTATGTTATAATAACATAACAGTTAAGCTGCTAACCGTTATTTATGAGCGGCTCTGTTGCAATGTTTGCAGACTTTTCCAAAGGGGGCGACCCGGACAGTTGTCTGATTCATATTAAATTAAGGAGTATCCTTGTTATAGATGAGAGGCGGAATATCCCAGGCATTAAGTCAGATATATAACTCTAAAAAATTCCCATGGATTATTATCTGCATCGGCATAGCGCTTCGCATCGTCAGATACCTGTATAACACTTCATTATGGTTTGACGAGTCCGTAATCGCTGTGGACATTATTAACAGGCCGATAACAGACTTTATTAATCCCTCTCCGGATTACACCCAGACAGGCCCGTTGAGCTTTTATATATTGTCAAAACTCGCTGTTCAATTGTTCGGCAACAGCGAATACGCATTAAGGCTGGTACCTCTTTTGTTCGGGATAGCATCCCTGTTTCTGTTTTACAAGGTGGCAAAAGAGATTGTCAGCCCGGGGGCCGTACCTGTTGCTCTCGCACTTTTTGCCGTCTTAGACCCTCTCATTTTTTATTCATCGGAACTGAAACCATATTCCGGAGACATTGCGTTTGCCCTGTTAATTTTAACTTTAGCTTTAACAACCATTCAATCAAAAAAACCGGACACCCGGCATATCATAATCCTTGTACTTGCCGGAGCAATTGCAGTGTTGTCTTCAAACCCTTCAGTGTTCGTGCTCGGAGGTGTTGGAACAGCTCTGTTCGTCTCCTGTTTAAAGAAAAAAGAATGGTCAAGGCTCAGGCGTATTTTAATTGTATGCACGGTCTGGGCATTAAGTTTTATTGCTGTTTATCTTGTTTACCTCAGCGGTTTGACTGCCGAGATGGCCGGGAATATGAGTATGGAAAAGGCATTCGTAATGGAAAAATATTTTATGCCTTTTCCTCCAAAATCGCTGATGGATATTAAATGGTTTATTGACGCCTTTTTTGATACCTTTCTTTTCCAGGATTCCGTTATATATGTTAAGAGGGTTACCTTAAGCGGTATTATGGCTTTTGCCTTTCTTGCCGGGTGTGTCACAATGTTTTCTGAGAAAAGAGAAAAGTTTTATCTCCTTATATTCCCCGTGCTTCTCACCCTGTTGGCGGCAGCAATGCATCAGTACCCATTTAAAGGCAGGCAGATATTATTCCTTGCACCGATGTTTTTACTCATCATCTCGGAAGGCGCAGAGTATATAAGAGATAAAATCAGTAAAAGCTCGGTGATATTCGGTGCCATATTCATGGGTTTGCTCTTCATTTACCCGGTATCATGGGCTGCATATCACCTGAAAAAGCCCTTAATCCGATCGGAAATCAGGCCTGTGCTGAGTTATATTAAAACCAACTGGCAGGAGGGGGATATTATTTATGTACATTCCTTTGCGCAGTATGAACTCGAATATTATTTGAAATATCATCCGGAGCCTTTTGATTTTAATGACAACGAATACGTTACAGGAATAGCCCCGAGAGGCTGGTATAATGTCTGGAGGAAAAACAGGCTTCCTGAACGCTATAAAAACCGGGAAACATCTGCACAATCAAGAGATGATTTATTGAAGGAATATACTGATGACCTGGACCGGTTAAGGGGCCGCAAAAGAGTCTGGGTATTATTTACCGGAGACACTACAATGGAGAGTTTTTTTCTTTCTCACCTCGATTCAATCGGCATAAGACTTGATTCCTTCGGGCATTCCGGGCTGGGAGTTACGTATCTCTATGATTTAAGCAGGCAGGTGACCGCAGGGAGTGTTCCATAAAATCATAAACCGGAAAGCTGCGGGCTTTTTTACAGATATAAACATGATTTGCTATAATGTTCCTTAGCCGTCAACTAAAAGGAACGCCTGTTTTGCAGATTAACCGAAATAATGCAAAGACTCCTGTTACATATATCCAGGTTAATATATGTGCCGAATGAATAAACGATCATGGAAAGATGAAAAAGGACGATAGAATTATTATGCCGACATCCAAACATGTATCATTTCAGCAGGTTTTTCGCCTGATATTTGTAATTTTTTCCCTTTACCTTATGGGAGATGTGTTTTTTCGCTGGGATGGGGTGAGTTATTACGCAACATTCTCTGAGTTCCTGTCAAGCATTGCCCTTATATCAATCCTCTGGAGTATTGCGGCAACATTAACAGCCATAATTATATGGCTGTCATTAAGGGCTTTTCAATGGTTTTGCCAACGAATGGGATGGAAAATTAATACAGAAAATTTACTGCTGTTTATATCTATTATTATAGCAATTGGAATAATAATCTGGGTCGGCAAACGGGCAGTTTTCGGCGGCGGTTCGAGTATCCTGATAAAATCAACGGTATTATTCTTTGCAATCTTTGCAACAATTTTTTTCACATGGATATTTCGCGGGAAACTATGCATTATCGAGGAGAGAATTACTCCATTAGTGTGGCTGTTCGGCATTATAGTAATACTTTCGATTCCCGTTGTAATATACGATACAGGGGATAGAGGTAAAAATAAATTAATATCCCGGGAAAGCGCACAATCTTCCATAGCCCATAAAAACAGACCGAATATTATACTTGTAACCTTTGATGCCTTGACAGCACGGGATATGTCCGTTTACGGTTATCACAGATCGACAACACCTTTTATAAGTGAATGGTCAAAAAATGCGACAGTGTTTACAAGAGTTGAAGCAGGAGGCAATTATACTTTTCCAAACACACTCAGCCTCATGACCGGACAAAGGTCGTGGACTCTCCAGCAATATAACCCGAACGGGCGCCAATTATTAACCCCGGATAACCTGCCGAAGGTCTTAAAAAATAACGGCTATTACAATATTGCTATTATACAGAACCCACTTGCTTCGGTTAACAGATTAGGCATTGCCGCTGATTTTGACATTGCTCCCGGTGTCGGTGAGTTTAATAGACCCGGCTCTTTTCTGGGGTGGTTAAATGACATGACTTATGAACTTGCCGGTGATAAAATTTTGCTATATGACTGGATTACGAAAAGCGATTTTCTTTTAGGTATGCTGCTGGCTAGAATTTCCAATGACGTTTATGTTACACAGTACCCGCCTGAAAGAATCTTCAACGGGATTTTATCACTCCTCGCTGATAAGCCTTCTGAGCCTTATTTTGTATGGGCTCATCTTAATCCACCTCATGATCCTTATCTGCCGCCTAAGCCATATATGGGCTTATTTAATTCCTCATCAGATTTAAGAACACAAAAAAGGCAGTATAAATTTACGAGACCCGGCGAGGGTGCGAACATAAAAATTGGACAAAAAACTTTTAACACTTTGAGGGCTCGTTATGACGAATTTATAAGGTATTGTGATCAAGAGTTTAAATACCTGATTAAACAATTACAAAAAAAGGACATGTTGAAAGATACGGTAATTATTTTGTCTGCAGATCACGGAGAGAGTTTCGAACACGGATATCTTACTCATGGCGGCCAGGAGCTTTACGAACAAGTTACTAATATTCCGCTTATTATAAAGTTACCCGGACAGACCGGGGGACGAATTATTAATGACCTTGTAGAGCAGGTTGATATCTCTTGTACAATTCTGGATTTAGCTGATATCACGGTGCCTTCCTGGATGGAAGGACGCTCTCTTAAGCCACTCATGCATGGCAAAAGCCTGCCGCAGTATCCCATATTCTCTATGACTTTACTGACTAACCCTCTTAAAAGGAAAAAAATTACAATGGGAAAGATCGCTGTATGGGATGGTGATTATAAGCTGATACACCGTATTGAGGAAGACAGGTCTCTGCTTTTTAATCTCAGGGAAGACCCGGGAGAGTCGGACAATCTCTTTGAGCGTGAACCTGAAGTCGGCAGGCCTCTCCGTGCCTTGATTCTGAAGAACCTTAAAGAGGTTAATGAGAAAATCAGCAAGGGAAAGTAATACTCTCTGGAGGAATTCCTATCAATGGCATCTTATCCACAGTTATTTCGCCTGATATTTGTAATTTTTTCCCTTTACCTTATGGGAGATGCATTCTACCGCTGGGACGGGTTCAGATATTATGCTTCGTTTTCTGAATTCCTGCCAAGCCTTGCCCTGGCAGGAATTCTCTGGAGCATAGTAGCTGTTGCCGCATCTTTGCTTGCATGGATAACGTTATGGACATCCGGAAGGGTTTTTAAGCGTTTCGGATTAAAAGTCAATATTGAACACCTGCTCCTGTTTATCGGCAGTTCTGTATTTTTGGGTGCATTGATATGGATAAGCAAACAAATCCTCGTGTCGCCCGATAAGACTGTAACAATGCAAACTAAATTGATTGTATCTGTCAGTATATTGCTTGTTTCTGTATTTATTGCATGGAGGTTTCGTAATAAAGCCGTGCGATGGATGGAAATTGTTCAGGAACGGATTACCCCCCTGGTATGGATATTCGGCATATGTCTTACCCTGGCGATTCCGTTAGTAACATATAACACATGGCTGAAACAGACAGACAATAAAGAATTGCAAAAAGACATCCAATCTTCCATTGCAGACAAAAAGCAGCCGAATATTATTGTGGTCATCTTTGATGCTCTCTCCGCACAGGATATGTCTGTGTATGGTTACAGCAGGCCTACAACACCATTTATTGATGAATGGTCAAAGTCAGCGTCATTATTTACCAGAGCTGAATCAGCCAGCAACTGGACTACTCCGGCTATGGTTAGTTTGATAACAGGCAAAAGAGTGTGGACCCACCGGGTATACAATGTAGAGGGACAGGTATCTTCCAAACGTAACGAAAACATAGCATCAGTATTGAAAAACAACGGCTACTATAATATGGCATACATTACAAATGATTATGCTTCGGCTAAAAGACTGGGCGTTAAGAATGATTTTGATATTATTCCTGCCTGGAGAATGCCGCACAGCTCGTTATTTGAAATTATTAACACTTCCCTCTACCGCATGTTCGCGGATAGAATCCGGCTCTATAACTGGATTATGAAAGAAGACTTTATTCTTTACAGATTGTTATTCGTAATTTCTCCAAAACTTACTGCAACGATTATACAGCCCGATATTGTTTTTAACAGTTTCATGGAATCTCTTGACAATGCCCCGCCCGAGCCTTATTTTGCATGGATTCATCTCTACCCGCCCCACAATCCTTATGTGCCGCCTGAACCCTACATGGGAAGGTTTGATTCCTCGCCGAAATTCAGGGATATCGACAGCCAGGCATTAATACATAAAAAATTGAGGCGTGAAGGATATCTGGGCGATAAAAAATATTTCCCGGAGGATGTCCGTAAAGATATTGATATATTAAGAACGAGATATAACGAACTTATACTGTATATTGATTCACAGTTTAAAAATTTCATTGAAAAATTACAAAAAAAGAATAAGCTGGACAACACTGTAATTATATTAACATCCGACCACGGAGAGAGCTTTGAACATGGTTTTTTCACACATGGAGGCCCTTATCTTCACGAAACAATGACATATATTCCACTTATAATCAAAGAAGCCGGCCAGTCTAAGGGAAAAATCATTGATGACCTGGTGGAGCAGGTTGATATACCTGCTTCAATTCTTGATTTAGCCGGTATTCCGGTTCCATCATGGATAGAAGGGCGTTCATTTATGCCGCTGCTGCGTGGAAAAAATCTTCATGCGAAGCCTGCGTTGTCAATGAATGCTAAAACAAACATGAGTCAAGGGCATGAGATTTCCAGTGGATGTATTTCTGTATGGAAAGATGATTATAAACTGATGTATCGTCTTGATACTAATGAAATTATGCTTTTCAATCTTATTCAGGACCCTCACGAACTAAACAACCTCTTCGATAAAGAACCGGAGACAGGTCAAAGCCTTCTTGATATTATTAATGAAAACCTTAAGGTGGCTAATGAAAGAATTATAAAAGAAAATATACAAACTACCAGGCAGGATACTGAAAACAAGTTGTAAAATGCATGTGATCTTACATTTAATAATTCTTCATTTTACAACCCGTATCAACCCATATACGGCAGCAATTATTTAGATTTTCCGGGGATACATTGCCAAATATTTATTCAAAAAAAAGAGGATATGTGATTTTGATCAGTGTCGCCTTTCTTGCGGGCATTGCCTTGATCCTGTACATCTACTCAGGTGGGCTTTTATTTGGAAACATTATCCATTCTGCACTCTCATCTTATTCCTTACCGGATAAAATACAATATCGTAATATCCCCGGATTTTACAAAGCACTATTAAAGGAAAAAGGCGATTTCAGCATAATCGAATATCCCGCTATCATACAGGACCGTTATAACCCTCTTCCTTACTACCAATCTTTTCACCAGAAGAAAATTCTTAACGGATATTTTCTTAGCCATGCTTTGAAAAAGCAATTGGAAACAAGAGACATTCTTGCTTCCAATGTATGGCTTGTTGAGATCATAATGAGCCGCCTGGAAAACAACAAACTGAATTTTTCAAAGATTATTGATTTATTCAGTAATTTTATTGATCTATATGACATAGATGCTCTCAGAAACAGCGGGGCAAGGTATATCATTCTCCATAAAAATATAAAGGACGAGATCATGGCTGTAAAAGATGATCCCCTGGTCTATGAAGATTTCATGAAAGGGTCCGGCAGCCAAAAAATCCAGCGGCATATCGGCAAATTCAGCTCGAATTTTAATAAATATTTTAAGCGTTATTTCGGGGAGCCCGTTTATGAAAATAATCTCCTGATTGTTTTCCGGATTGATACGCGGAATTTTAATAACACACCGGCCCGGAGTGCGCGTGTAACATTCCAGTTCGACCATCCGTTTATCACACAATATACAAAGGCAAAACCGCTTTTCGATTCCAAAGGCATTAAAGCATCTCTTATGGTGGCCACCGCTGAAGTAGGCAAGTCGGAATATTATATGTCATGGGCCCAGTTGGAGGAAATGTATAAAGAAGGATGGGAAATAGGTTCTCATACTGTTAATCATCCTGATTTACGGAATGCGGATGAGGCAACAATCAGGTACGAATTGTCTCAATCCAGGGCAGTCCTCAAAGCACATGGATTTCAAAACATTAAGAATTTTGCTTATCCTTTTAACTGGTATAATATGGATGTGTTATATGCTGTATCTGAATATTACCGCTCTGCAAGGACGAGTGTTGCACAAACTGATTTTTCTATTAATCCAAAAAATATACATCCTTATGAATTGAGCGCCTATGAAGCCAGGCTTGACATTGACAATATAGTCGATGCTTATAAATATGTAGACAGGGCACAAAAAGAAGGCAGGTGGTTGATTTTCATATTCCATGAATTCAGTAATGATAGCAGTACTGATAACATAATGAGTAATGAAGTTACGGATATTAAAGCCATGGAGATGCTTATTGATTACATCCGGGAGAGAAACATTCCGATTGTTACAACCGATCAGGCCTTAAATTATTATACAGGTCACGAGCGATGATACAGGCATCTACCCCACTTTATGCATCCTATTTTTATCTGCCGCTCTATATGCCTTATACCTCGCATAATTAATTGCAAATCTTCTGAGAGGAGCAACAAAAAACCATTTCAGGTTATCACGTTTCAGGATCACATAAAGCATATCGTAAAATGAGCCGGCAAACAAATCACATAGTATGCCGATTGTTGAAAATTCCTGAAATTCAAGAAGCTTAAATGCATGTGACAGCTCATAATGCCTCTTGTAAATCTGTCTTAATGATTCATTGTGGGAATGATAAACTTTTGCTCCGGGTTCATACATTATTTTAAAATTTATTCTCCTGACCTTGCGGGCCCAGTCTTCCTCCTCAACAGCAAGCAGCGACTCATCAAAATGAATTTTTTCCCAGACACTTTTTCTTATTACGGAAGCGGCATTACTGAAAATAAACGGGGGGCCTTCAAAAAGCTCCTGTTTTTTCAGATTGTATTTTTTAAACAGCCCTCTTCTGTCAAACGGGTTGCAATCCGGGCACGGCAATATCCTGCTGGCAACAGCGGCAACCTGTCCGTCATCAAAGTTAGCAATAAGGGTTTCAAGCCAGCGGTCTGATAACGGCAATGCATGAGCGCTTAAACAAACTACATATTCCCCTTTTGCTTTCCTGAAACCATAATTCAGTGCATATCCCCACGTAAATTCTTCCGGCCTGATTTCATGGATTTTCACAGGATACCTTTGTACAACTTCCAGCGTATTATCTGTTGAACCCGAATCAACAATCAGGACCTCAAAGTTTTTGTATGTTTGTGAAAATAGTACAGATAATGTTTTTCCTATAAACTTATCTTCATTCTTCGTCCTTATTAATATTGAAGCATCGGGTTTATGGGACGTGGTATTGGATTGCATTTTATTATCTTTTCCGGGAAAACAGAGATATTTCAGCGAACATCGAGAGGCTGTTGCCTTGCTTTATTATGCCAGCTTTTTCTTTAAAGCAAAAAAGTACCATTTCAAGTATTTCGGGGCCCACTTAATAATCCTGAATCGTGATTCCCCCTCTTCCCTGTCTGTCCAGGTACATGGAATTTCAGTCACTTTATATCCTGAAAAATGCGCCTTGGTCACAATTTCTATCCCGACCTCAAACCCCCCGTCACTTTCTATTTCCATTGAATTGAGCATTTTTTTGCGATAGAGCTTAAAGCTGTTCGTGGCATCATGCGTCGGAAGACCGGTCAAATGCCATAAGCTGATTCCTGCTATCCGGGATATGGTTTTTTTGATTAACGGTCCGCCAATCTGTTTTCCGCCCTTCATGTATCTTGAACCACACACTATATCATACCCTTCAGACATCAATCTGCACATATCATCTACTACGCTGTAATCATCGGACAGGTCTGCCATGGTTACAAGCAGATAATCTTCGCCGGCTTCCCTCAAGCCGGTCTTGATTGCGTTCACAACTCCTCCTGCAGGATTTTTTACGAGTTTCATATCAAGGCCGCTCTCAATAAACTCCTTTACAGCAGGTATTGTATTATCCTGATCAAAATCATAAACAATATATATTTTATGAGGCGCCCTGATACTATCTTCAATGGCTTTTATTGTGTCCCCGATATTCTCTCCTTCGTTATAAACGGGGATTATGATCCCTACTGCAGGTTTGTCCAATCTATATCCCCCCCAGCTCTATCTCCTTTTTTATCCAGGGGATGACTTCGTCAAGGGCATCTTTTAGTGAAGTTTTTGTCTCAAAACCCAGTATTTTCCTGGCTTTTTCAACGCTCGGCACCCTCTTTTGCACATCATATTCAAACGGCTTGTCGCTTACATAACGAAATGGCCTGTCACCGTTTATCTTTTCCCATATTAACCGGGCAAGCTCCAGTACGGTTGTGGATGCAGCAGTAGAAAGATTAAAGTCCTCATTTACTGCTTTTTCGCTCTCAATACAAATGCGTATGCCCTCTGCAAGGTCGCCGGCGTAGGTATAGTGCCTTATCTGATTGCCGCTTCCAAGTATGTGAAGGGGGTCCTGTCCCTTTAACACTTTCTGAACAAGGTCGGGAACCACATGGCTCATGGCAAGCTTGATATTACCGGATAAGATTTCCCTCTCAAGTTTAGCCCTTTTTTCTCCTGTGCCGACAGCATTAAACGGTCTGATTATTGTATAGGGAAGACCATATTGCTCAAAAGCCCCTTTCGCAAAATATTCACAGGCTAATTTTTGAAATCCATAAGTAGATAAAGGAGGCGGGCACTTTAACTGTTCCCCCTCGGGAGTAGGATATGTGCCTGTGCTCTCAAAGACCATCGAAGAAGACATTACATTGATCTTTTTTAATTTCCTGTGCTTGAATGCCCATATAGCCGCATCAAATGTCGATGCGGTTATCCTTTCGTTTTCAGCCAGCAAGTCATACGCCAGCTCATGAAATAATGAAATACCCCCTATGACGGCAGCAATTGCCACTACCTGGTCACAGTCGGATATCAGCTCTTTTAAGAGTCCGGCATCCTTTGCGTCACCTTCCGTGAAATTATAATTTTCATGATTATCATAGCTCTTCTCAACCTTCCCGTATTTTGAATAATTATCTATGCCTGTAACTTCATGTCCGTGATCCAAAAGTTCCTGAACGAGGTATCCGCCTATAAAACCCGCTGAACCGGTAACAAGTATCTTCACTTTAAAATAAACCTCCCTTACCGAAAAAGTTCCATACATCAACAACTAATTTTTTTGAAAAGTCAATGCCGATTTCCTTATATTGAGAATGCGGAGCCCCAAGGATTATAATGTCCGAATTATTAACTGCTTCATCTAAAGTTACCAGATTAGCATCTTTTACAAACGGATCAGTACAGAGCACCTGTTTTGACTCCATTTCGAGTATCTTTTTGAGTTTATAGGATAAAGATTCCCGCAGGTCGTCAATATCGCCCTTGAATGCCATTCCCAGAATCCCGACAATTTTATCTTTTAATGAATGTTTCTCTTTTAACCTTTGAACAATAAAGTTCGGCAAACCTTCATTTATCAGCATGGCGGCATGTCCGAGGAAAAAACTATTGTTGCTGTAGGCTGCAAGCTGCATTGTGTCCTTAAATAAACAGGGGCCTGCTGCAAAACCGGCGCTTGGCAAATCACCGGTTCTCGGATAGTTGTAAGTTACGGCATCGAATATCCTGTAATAATCAAGGTTGTATTGAGTGGCAATCTGATAAAACTGGTTGGATATTGAAAACCGGATATACCTCCAGACATTGGTAAAGAGCTTTGCCAGCTCGGCTTCTTTGGGTGTGAGGTAAATTATATCATTCGTAAGAGAAACAAAGAGCTCCTTAGCCTCCTGGAAGGAAATGTCATCAAGAGAGCCGATAATCTGAGGTAAATTTCTGAGCTCTTCCATTGCCTTTCCTTCCGCAATCCTCTCCGGACAGAATGAAACCCTGGTTTTCCTGCCGTTGCTTCTTAAAAAATCCACTATCTTTTCAGTTGTTCCGGGGAAAATCGTGCTTCTTAAAATTATATGCTGCTCATCGATCAAATACTCCGTTATCCCGGAAAGGAACTCTTTGAATAATGTGAATCTGGGATTCAGATGTTCATCAATGGGCGTGCCTATTACTATAACAATAAAATAACTCCCGGAGATAACACTCTTTTCCGAAGAGAGAAAGAGATTCTTCTCCAGAACATCCCGGAGCATCTCCTCTGCTCCTTCCTCTATAAAAGGCATCTTCCCACGGGAAATAGTATCTATCGCATTTCGATCAATATCGTACAGGACAACTCTTTTCCCGGCATGCGCAAAGGCAATGCCTAAGGGCAGCCCGACATGACCGCATCCACCTATAATACAGACATCATAAAGATAATTATTCATTATTTCTCCCGGAAAAAGGCTGTGTTATAGTATGTCATATCATAGAAAATATTACTATTTTTGCGTCGCTGTCTATAGATCAAAAGAGTTGAGTATTGAAACTACCTACCTGTTAAGCCCCGACATGCTGCTAAGGTCAAAAATCAGATAATCTTCAGTCCGGGCTGTGACCGGGAAATTTGCATTAAGAAATTCTTTTAAATCCGTCTGGTTTTCAAACTCTCTGAAGTCTGTTATGATAAAAAAATCAGGGGTATACTTTATGTATTTACCATGAGTTCTTATCAGAAGGTAACGCTCATTAAAAAGCTCTTCTTTCCCGGGGATACGTAACCCTCTTTCCTTGCGTTCCCGCAGACTGCCGCTTATGGGCCACGGCAGTCCGGACAGCTCCCCGTAATAAGCTATGACCCTCCCGAAATTGGGCGTTAAAAGTACGGTATTGGTGCTGTGACCGACAATCTCTCCTATTTCTTCGGCAATTTTCACTTCCCTTCTGAAATCACCTTTAATGAACTTCGGGAACTGGGTGTTTATGCCGATAAAGGCAGCTGCTGTTCTCAGTCCCTTCTTATCACCCTCCCTTTGCATCTGCCTTATAGCGAGCCCCATGCCGGCTATTGTCACAATAAGGAGTAAAGCAAAAATAATCACACGCTTTTTCGAGTCTAAAAAATTCAATAAACGACTCCCTGCCAGAGCGCCTGCCTGCCCAATGGAAAATGCAACAACTGGGATGAACTGTAATTGATAATATTCATGTGTATGAATATGTACGGTAAAGAATAAACCGAAAAGAAAGTAGCCGATCCAGAGCCCGGACAGCAAAGCCCTTGACAGTCCCCGGCTGATGATAAGAAACCCCAGGAGAGCGGCCATGAATGGAATATAACCTGTTACACGGCCTATCATTATGAGCCAGTCTTTCCAGAAGTACGGTTTCAGTAAAAGCTGAGGAAGAAGGCTTGCCTGGGCCTGCTCCTGAAGAAAGCCGACATTGCTGAATATACCCCATATGTAATAAGCAACAACCGGCAGGAAACTTAAACATGTAAATATCAATAAATTCGGATTCATTAGTGCTTTCCGTATTCCATGCCTGTAGACGGCAAGGGAGATGAACAGAGAAAATATGAGGAACAAACTATACGGCTTGATGAACATTGCCAGTGCAGAGGCTGCTGCTGCGATCAGGAGTCCGGATATTGAGGGCTGCTCATGATATCTTAATATTGTAAAAATACTGCAAAGAAGCATCATTATCATCATGGGATCAGGCTGAAAGGCCCTGCTTGCCGATATCCCGAATGGAAGAAAAAGATAAAAAGCAGTTGACAGCAGGGCTCCTCCCTGCGAGGCAATCTTCCGGGCTGTTAAGTATAAAAAAATACCCCCGATTAACCAGAATATCGAAGACAGAACCCGCGGGACCCAGAGATATTCTCCTCCCAGAATACGATATCCCAGGAGGGTCGCACTTTCGAGTATACGGGGCTCTAACAAAAGCCCCATCCTCTTCGCATTGAGCCTTGCGACCTCTTTTTTCCATTCAGGGACTGTCTCCAGGGTTTCAAGGTAGTAACCTCTTGTTATATGAGCCGACTGGTATTGGCGTAATGGCGCAAAGTCTAAAAGGGGGGTGTTAATATTATGAATCCTGACTCCAAAGGCCACTGCAAACAAAAACACGATAACAAGCGCCTGGAAGAGCGGCTTCCGGATAAAGATGCCTGACGTCTGATACGGTCCGGATCGGGTCTCTGTATTTGTCAGGTTAAGCTCCTAAATCAGATAGATTATATTTATGAATGTATCGGGGATTATGTATCAAACTTCTTTTCAAATTTCCTTGCAACAGGATCCAGCAGTTTTTTGAGAGATGCGGGAAGCCTGTAATATATAAATCTTATAATCCGTTTTAGAATTAATTTTATATCGACTCCAGGATAATCATCCTGAAAGCTGAAGCTGTTTTTGCATAAAATTGCGTCTAAATCTTCCTTTCGTTTCAGAGTACCGGGGACAGCCTTCGGATAACCCATGCAAAGAAGCGCTACAGGGTCATAAGAACGGGGTATATTAAGAATTTTTCTCAGCCTGGACTTAACCGGCAGATTGTTCACACAACAGGCTCCGATCCCCAATGAATATGCCGCAAGCTGCATATTCTGGATTGCCATGGCAGCGCTGAGGAGATGATCCTTGTATTCGAGATTGTCGGTACGGTTGCTGTACAGCACAAAAATAAGGAGAGGGGCCTTGCCTGCAAAATATGCCGTGGTTTCTTTTAATAACCTCTCTTTAACTTCCTCACTCTCAATGATAATAAATTTCCATGCCTGCCTGTTACATGCGGAAGGCGCCCACTGCCCGGCTTCGATAATTTTTCTTACCAGCTCCTCCGGCACAGGCCTCTCCTCAAACCTGCGGATACTCCTGCGGTTCTTTATGGCTTCAAATACATCCATCATTTATTTACAGAAAACTCCACTCCTGAATCTCTCTTGATTTTCCATTCAATCTCTACACTCCTGACAGGATTGGAAAAGAATCTCTGAAAAGGCGAATCTTTCATATCAACATAATATCTTGAACTCGGCACATATATATGAGTATCCTTCGCAAATACAGCGACTGAGGAGATTGAATTCTTTTCAGCCGAAACCGAATCCATGACTTTCAGCAGCTCGTTTGAATCCTCTATAAAAAACACCGTTCTATTATATCTCATATCCGATGGTTTTGTTTTTGTTATCAGGATATCCCGCAGACGTTCTTTCATCCACAAAGAGATAAAGCTCGAACGGCCGAAAGTCATCTGGAATAACCTTAATAAAATATTGCTGAGCGGGCTAAGGGTTTTATCCGGCACCTTCCACATATTGCCTGAAACGGTTATTGAATCTTCATCCATCTCTTTCTGAATCTCTGCAAGCCATCCGGACGTGTACCATTTACCGCCGGAGTTTACCAGAATTCCGGAATCAGAATAGGCGCGTCCGGCTTTCTTGTCAAACAGCCTGAATGAGGCGCCTTTTTTCATATTCATAATCATGTGTTTATGCTCGTCATTGATAATCAGCAATCCTGATTCATCAAAGTGCTTTTTAAAAGATTTATTGAAATGTCCGTTTATATTATTATCTGCTGTTTCATTGAGTTCAGGATTTGCATCCAGATAAGCCTGCAGCCAGGTATATCCAACATATGTTAAATACCTGTCATCGAAAAAATTCGGGAAAGAATCCGGCTTTAGAAGAGATTTTCTGACAACAGAGGCGAGAAAAAGTGCGTCTTCATTTATTTTTGAAAAAATCTCGAATCCATGAGGGATCAGGTATTCAGTATTTCTGCTTGTATATTCGCCGCCTGCAATAAGGTTCGGCTGGATAAAATACTTTATAAAACTCAATGAACGGACAACAATTTCTTTAACCGTATTGTCTTCTGTCTTACTGTAATATTTGCAGAGATAATCAATTGCGAGAGATAAATATCCAATATCAGGCCCACCGTATTCTACAAACCAGCCTTCGTCGGACTGTCTTTGATTTAAAAGAGATATCTTATCCTTCGAAGAATCAAGATATCCGGTTTTGTCTGTCAGCAGATAAAGGTTCAGTAAAGCTATTGCAGCGCCCGTCTGCTGATTCATAACACGCTTCTCATGTCTGCCAACAAGCCAGTCACCGGCTTTCATAAGTGCATTGATGATTCTCCGGTGTTCATTTTCCGGCAGTTCATCTTTAATTAGCAATAAGCTTTCAGAGACCGCATATGTTGAAAACGATGTCACAACAAAACTGTTTTCATTAGGATACCATTCATTAAAAGAACCGTTTTTGTTCTGTATCCTTGTCCAGAACATCAGGGCAGCTCTTATATAACCCAGTATCTCCTTATTTTGATAATACCTGTTCTTTTCATGTTTTATTAAATAAAGCAGCGTTAACGTCAGCACAGCTTCCTGTTTTCTCGCACATGAGAAATCAACCGTGTTGTAATGCCAGTATTCCCTGTCAAAGCTCCCGTAACTTGAGGAAGAGATATTTCTGTTCAGCAAGCCAAGCAGCCTTGGAGCATTGTTCAAAACCGGGCTTAAATAAACATCGCCTGAGATCAAGTCAAACCACCTTAAGTGTAAAACTATATATCATTAATTAATAGAAAGCTCGGCAAAGACCGGGTAATGGTCCGAACCTATATAGGATCCTGTAGCCCTCTTGTGAACCTGAATTTCGGGACTTACGAGAATGTGATCTATCGGTATCCATAAAGGAGGGAAATATGTAGGCCACGATGGCTGCCAGCCGAAACCGTCGGTTGAATCTTTCAACCCGGATATTTTAAGCAATTTCCTGAAGATCGGAGAATAAGGAGTTGCATTAAAATCACCGGCAACAATAACTGGCATAGGCTTCTCTGCAATTTCCTCAGCAAGCCAGAGAAACTGTTCTTTCCGTATAGAAAATTCCGCCGCATAAGTCGGGTTTCTGTAATGTAATGCATAAAAGGCGATTTTCTTTTGATTAATATCAAGTATTGCTTCAACGAGTACATTCCCGACATCAGACATCTGGCGTGTCTGATAGTTCAGGACAGGAAATTTACTCAAAAATACCACTCCAATACGCAATGTTCCGACAGGGGTAAATTCAATATGATAGGGAAACTTCCGTATTACAGGTTTTAGCTGTTTCATATGTTCGGGAGTAACTTCTATCAGCAGAACGATTTCCGGATTTATTTTCTCAATTTCATGGCTTAACCTGGAAAGGTCTTTGTTAAATCTTTGAATGTTGGCTGAATATATCCTGAAAGCTGTTCCACTTTGTCCTGCGGCCTGAATGGAGCCTCCCGAGTCAATTATTGCGCTAATGTTAAAAACAACCAGAAAACCGGATAGAACAGCCGGAAGGAGAGCTTTTTTCCAGAGGCAAACAGACATCAGCACAAGTGATATCAGGGCATATTGCAAAGGAAAATGTGAAAGAATATCTATTATCCAGTAGTCTATATTATCCAGATAACGAACGAAGCTCAGTAGATACAGGCTTATCAAACAAAATAAGAGGAGTTTGTTATATCTTTTCATCCGTATATTTCTTTCGGTTATTTAATAGAGGAAAAATTATAAAGATATTATTAATTTTAATCCAAAAATAGTATGAAATGCAAATCAATTAACCTTTTCTCAGCAATTAACGGTGAAAATCGATGCAGGATTGCTTCGTAGCTAACGCTCCTCGCAATGACATTACGAAAACCTTTTTTGTCATTGCGAGTGAAGCGAAGCAATCTCAACGCCTTACAAGTTCACCGTGAATTGTTAATCATTTTTTGAACTGTAAACTGTAAACCCTCTGCATATCATTCTGATATACAAGTACAAAAGGGGCGCCGGGATATTCAGGAACTTTATTAAATTCAACTCCCTCCATAAGGGGGTCGTCATATCCTTCTTCCACTAATAGATAAACAGGGCGGTTCAGAGAGGCAATGTATTGCTTCACTTCAGTATTTTGGGGATTTTTAAAAAATTGTTCCCTGATGCGCACACGTTCTTTGTACTCCGGACGCAGATATGCATATACGTCTTTAATAACGAACAGACTCCTTTCAGAAAGCGCCGTCGGCCTGTAACTGAATATCTGAGCAATGGTAATTCCGTCCGGAGCGAATGGGGTAGCATAGTAGGGCAGCAGCAAAAGTGCATCCGGAGGGGTATTATCACGTATCCATGTATACGCTCCATTTCGTAAATTATCCTGAGCGAAAACCACATGCCTTCCGCTGAAAGCATATGTGGTGTCCCGGAACCACGGGGAACAGATATAAGCTGCTTCAGTTATAACCGGCGTTGCAAGCAGAAAGACTATAAGACAAACTGTGATAGCCCTCTTTAACCATATATTGGAAAATAACGGCATAATATGTATCAGTGAGAAGACGAAAAGAAAAGCAAAAAAGAATGAAAGAATGAAACTGAATTTTGCGCTGTTAGACCAGTTCAGGCGTAAAAAAACCGATAAAAGCAGGCATATCAGGGTTCCCGACAGCAGGAAGAGAAACCTTCTTGAAAAGGAGAAACGTTTAAACGCAAACCAGAAGCCGGCTATGATAAGCGGTGAAGGCAGCAGAAAGACAATCAGATTTCTGATTACCTGCACGTTCAAATAAATAAATTTAAACTCACCGACACTCCGGCCTGCTGTGACAACACTATTGCCGCTTGAAATAAGACTTAAGTAGGGTGCAGTGATTACTGCGGCTATTGCGCAGGGCGCTATCAACCTGAAACTCTCCCCGAATTTATCACGGTAACTGCCGTTGTTTGTCAAAAACAGCACACCGGCCCACACGGGAATGAAAAGCAGGGGAATGATTAAGAAAAATGCATAGGTAACAGCAAGTGCAATAAGAACCGGTGCAAGAAGAGCCGTGTATATTTTCCTCTGGATGCTTCTTATTTTTTCTTCCTCTAAGAGCAGCAGAATGAGAAAAAAGGCAAAAACAAAGCAGATACCGACCGGCATGTTATTGGCGTTATAGAATTTGTTCATGAAAAACAATCTTGTGTCAAGATACGATACGCCCCCTACCCAGCTTGTCAGGAGATGCAGGGGCGCTGAGGCTGCGTCCTGTACAGGGTGGAAATTACCTGAAAGTAAATTCCGGGCATAAAAAATTCCCGCATCAGACCTCATTAAACCTATGAGTGCCAGCGGCACAAGGTAGCAGTACCCTTCCGGAATCCCGAATGATTTTGCAGAGCGGTAAGCAATACAAAAAATAAAAAAAAGAGACATAATATTTATCACTGAGAAAACACGGAGAGGGTGAAAATTTGCCGGAAAAGAAATTGCGGCTACCAATGCATGATACCCCCATTGATAGCCGATTGCAGCGCCGCCTATCCCGGGATTTTCAGGAGGGAAAAAACCGTTAAATATTCGTGTTACCATCGAGAAATGATGAAAGCCGTGGGCTGATATGGCGATCCTTTCGGAAATAACGGGTATACTGAACGCAAGGGTCATCAGGAATGCAATAATTATAAACCTGATCTCTCCACCTGAAAGATTTATAGTCAAAGACAGCGATTTTTTATATTTAATTACATAGGACAATATAATGAAACCGGATATTCCATATATTATGTATGCTATGAATTTTACATGGACTCCAATATACAGCAGGCCTAATGTTAAAAGACTGCTTATCCCCACGGAAGCGGGAAAAGATAGAATCAGGTCTTCAATCTTGAGACCCTCTTTTTTGATAAGAGCAAAGAGGGTAAGCCCGGGGAGGTAACATATGCCGAAAAAAATACCGGCAATTTTGAGGGGTTGAAAACCCGCTAATACCAGGGCAGCGGTTATAATGTATAAAATTATCAACACGTTTTTATATTAACACCCGGAAACCTGCAAGCTCAACTTCAGACACAATCAGGGACAGGTGTCGATCCCGATCTCAAAAACCCCGGCATTCGGGACATGGATTGTTTTATAAAGATTCAATTCTTTCTTTGCGTGCCAGAGTAATAATACCCTGATTACGGCAACATGCGTAACTACCACGATGTTCCGGCTGGTCCGATCCCGGTATATATTCTGAACGCCTGTTAAAACCCGCTCCAGCAGCTCGCCCAGTGTTTCCCTTCCCGGCAATTTAAGCTCTGCCGGTCTGCTCTGCCATATGCTCCACTCCCGGGGATACATCCGGGCAACATCGTTTTCAGATAAACCTTCCCATGGGCCCAATTCCATCTCTCTAAAGGCACTCTCTATAAAAAAGTCTGCCTTGATTTTCTCTCTAATGATTTCTGCAGTCTGCAATGCCCGTTGGATGGGACTGGAATATATGGAATGTACATTACAGGATTTCAACTTTTCTGCAACTTCTTCTGCTTGATGAATACCTTTATCCGTTAGTCTTTCAGCGCTTCTTCCGGCATATACCTTTTTTACATTTGCAGGAATCTCTCCATGTCTGACCAAAAATAAGTTCATAGTCGCTTATGGTAACAATAATCTACTACAAATAATAAAATTAAAATTCTTCGTTATGAGATATTTATCAGGAAGGCGGGAGAGATACCTGCCAATATAGTTGCTTGTTAGTCTGATCGTAAGGCCTTGCAGAGGTACTGCATTAACATATGAACCACAATCATGTGCATATCTTCAACTTTCTGCATATCATCAATAGCTGCCACAAAGGGCAGATCCACTATGTGAGCCAGCCTGCCTCCGTCAAAGCCTGTCAAACCGATGGTCCTGGCTCCCTTCTGCTTTGCATAAGAGAGAGCAAGGAGAACATTTTCAGAATTGCCGCTGCCGGAAATACCGATGACAACGTCTCCGGGCTGGAGAAGATTCCTGAGCTGTTCAACAAAAATATTATTATATGAAACGTCATTTGCATAAGCCAGAATAGTCGGCATATTATCATTCAGGCAGATGACCTTGAACTTTTTTTCCAGGTCATAACAGCAGCCCTTATTTATGTCACAGGTAAAATGGGATGCCGTAGAACCACTGCCGCCGTTTCCCATTATAAACACCTGTTTTTCTTTATCATAAGCAGACATCAGCGCCTGCCCGATTTCTTCAAATCGCTCATGCGGAAAGATATCCAGCAGTTCTTTTAATTGATCCAGGTAATCAAGACTGAATTTTTGTTCCATATCATTTCCCGTACAAGGCTTATTTGGTTGAATACCTTCTTACATTGAAAATTATTCTGCTGCCGAATGAATCCAGCATAAAGGGGAGTTCTCTGTAATCCCTTAAGGCAGACCTGACTTTATCCTGTTTATCTTTCGGAACATAGAGCAGAAGAAACCCTCCTCCTCCTGCGCCGCATATTTTGCCGCCGAGAGCGCCCGCATCCATTGCCTTCCGGTACATACTATCAATTTCAGAATTTGAAATAGCGCCAACCAGAGACCTTTTTAAAAGCCAGTTTTTATGCAGGAGTTTCCCGAGTTTGTTGAATTGAGAAGATTTCAGGGATTCTTCCAGGTCCGGCACAAAATTTTTCATCTCCCTTAAAACTTCCCTTTTATCTTCAGTCTCCTGTTTCTGTTTTTTGAGAATCTTATCTGCTTTTCTTGTCTTGTTGGTATAGAACAGAAGAAGCCTGGATCCCAGTATCAGGATGTCTATATTAAAAACAGGCAGTCTGGATACTGATACGGATTCATCAGGATGAAACGTTATTTTATTTAACCCGCCATAAGCTGCGATGTACTGATCCTGCTTGCCGATAGGTTTTTTGCAGATATCAATTTCAATCTCACATGCTTCTCTTGCAATCTGCTCTAATGTAACCTGAACGCCGGCGTAGTTGTACAAGGCATTCAGAAGTCCGACGGTAACACTGCTTGAGGACCCCAGCCCCGAGCCCTCGGAAGGCACATCAGCCAGAGTGGTTATCTCCACGCCCCTTTCTATGCCGACCTTTTTCATTGCTTCCCGCACCAGCTCATGCCTGATCTCCGGGACATCATCCACGATTTCCTTGATGCTGTAGTTTATGTATATCTTCTCATCAAACCTCTCTTTAACTATCACATAAACGTATTTATCAATGGCGGCACTGAGAACCATTCCATCTTCAGATTGATAGAAGGACTTCAGATCAGTGCCGCCGCCTACAAAACTTATTCTCAACGGGGTCTGGGAAATAATCATTTATTAAGCCTTTTTAATTCGTAAAACATTTAAATTAATCCTCCTGACTTTAATTTACGACTGAATTTTATTTTACCATTTTTTACATCCTTTTCTGCCTGGGTTAATTTTTCAGGGGTGCCGATATCCAGCAGGTAATCGTCCATAATATACCCTGCGGCATTCCCGGCAACACGGGGAAGCACATCATGACCGAGATCAAAGACATCCCGATCAGGAAAAAGATCCATTAATCCGGGACTGCCCAGCATAATTCCGGCAAATGCCAGATTTGAAACAGGGTTTTCAGGTTTTTCAATAAAAGAAATTATAGATAATTCCGCATCCAGTTCAACAATCCCGCACTCCCGGGGATTTGGAACTTTAAAAATCGCCAGAGTAAAATCCCGTTTGTTTTCTTCATGAAATTTCAGCATTTCCCCTAAATTTATATTCGTCAGGTTATCTGCATAAAAAATAAAAAAAGATTCTTCCCCTTCCACAAAATCCCGGTTCTTTTTGATTGTTCCGCCGCTTCCAAGAAGAGTCTCTTCATGTACTAATTTAATCTTAAAACGACTCAAATTATTATTTATATAATCTTCTACTTTTTCGGCAAGATGCGAGGTGTTAATAAGAACCTCATCTATTCCATAAAGATCAAAGAGATCAAACCAGTACTCTATCAGGGGTTTTCCACAAATCGGAACAAGGCACTTGGGGGTATGGAAGGTCAGCGGTTGAAGGCGTGTGCCTTTACCGGCAGCAAGCAGAAATACCTTCATTGTTTACAACGGTTGACGGTTATCGGTTTACGGTTCACGCTTTTTAAATGCGTTATGTAACAAACAAATTCTTTCCCATTCCTGTCAGACAACATCCTAACCTCTTTTTACATTCTTCTGATAACCGTTAACTGTGAACGATCCGTCAACCGTGAACGGTCTTTTATTTTACAGCTCTGACAACACCTTTTTTCATCATTGTCTTTTCCGCATATTCCAGGATATCATCAATATCGGTCTGTTTTTTTAGATATTCCCAATATTCTTCTATGCTCTCTTCAATGGGGACTCCGGGCTCCCAGCCTAATGATTTGAGTTTGCTTATATCTGAAAATATGTGCCTTGTATCTCCGTAGCGGTAATATTTGGCGATAACCGGCTCTATATGCTTGCCGGTCACTTTCTGCACCCTGTTGTAAAAATCAATTACCGTATATGCCCTCCCGCCGCCGACATTGAAGCTTTGATAGTCTGCTTTATCATTTTCCAGCACCATTATATTGGCATCAACAACATCCCGGTAGTTTATATAGTCTCTTATCTGCATCCCGTCTTCGTAAACAGTCGGCTGCCTGTCAAAATAGAGATGGAGATTAAATATCCTCATTGCGCCTGAATACGCATTATAGAAGGACTGGCGGGGTCCCTGTACAATAGAATAACGAAGGGCTACAGAAGGGATGCCGTATCTTTTGCCCAGGTTGACTGCAATTATCTCCTGTGAATGTTTGGACATGGCATACTGGTTCTGGGGCTTGATCCTTGTCTCAGGTGTGGGGATATAATTCATATACTTGCCGCAGTAGGGACAGTGATGCTCCCAGTCCCCTTTTGAAAGCTGTTCTTCGAGGCGAATATCCGGGATAAGCTCTCCATGCTCTTCACACCTGTACAACCCTTCACCTGATACAGCCTGGGAAGATGCAACTATAACCTTTTGTACAGGCAGGTTTTTCTCAACAATGATTTCATAGATAAGCGCCGTGCTTACACTGTTAACGTGGAAATATGTGCTGAAATCCGGAAGGTAATCCTGATATGCCGCAAGATGATAGATTGCATCAACTCCCTTCATCGAATTTTCGAGAGTCGCCTTGTCCCTGACATCGCCTTCGATGAATTCCGCCTTTTCAGGAATGTAATCAGGCTTGCCCTTCAGATGAACGGGCTTCTGAAGATTATCTAATATCCGCACTTTGTGCCCTTTGGCAAGCAACCTGTCCACAGTATGTGAGCCGATAAATCCGGCGCCGCCGGTAACTAATATATTCATTTTATATTCCTTAAAAACCGTAAACCGATAACCGTTTTTAATCAGTCTTTATATCCCTCAGGATTCCCTGAATGCCATTTCCAGGCAGCCTCTACTATCTGCCTGATCTCCGGGTACATAGGCTTTAATCCGAGAAGCGCATGTGTTCGCTCTGATGAGGCGACCAGAACAGCAGGATCCCCCGGACGACGCTCAACTTCCCTGGCCGGGATCGGTTGGCCCGTAATCTCACGGGCGGCTTCAATTACTTCCTTAACCGAATATCCTTCACCGTTTCCGAGGTTCAGCTTCTGCGGGCCGATATTATCCATTCGCCGCAGGGCTTCGACATGAGCCATGGCAAGGTCTTCGACATGTATGTAGTCGCGTATGCAGGTTCCGTCCCCGGTGTCATAATCGGTTCCGAAAATATCCACGTGCCCTCTTTGACCCAGCGCAGTCTGTAAAACAATAGGGATCAGATGGGTCTCAACAGGATGATGTTCACCATGTTCCGCAGTGGCCCCCGCTGCATTAAAATAACGCAGGCAGACATAATTCAGGCTGTGCGCTTTATGATACCATTCGAGCATCTGCTCGAACATGAGCTTGGACCTCCCGTAAGCATTGATGGGATTAGTCGGATGCTCTTCTGTTATGGGGATAAATTCGGGATTGCCGAACAGGGCGGCTGTAGATGAAAAGATAATGCGTTTAACACCGGATTCCCTCATTGCCTCAAGCAGCTCAATTCCCTTTGATACATTGTTCAAAAAATAATCTTCAGGATGTGTCATTGATTTAGAGACGAGTGTTTCACCGGCCATATGAATGACAGCATCGATCTTATGTTCGGCAAAGGCCTTTTTCATGACGTCGTGATTCCCGATGTCCGTTTCAATAAAAGGAACACTGTCCGGAACAGCAGCCCTGTGACCTTCAACAAGGCTGTCCACTACCACCACATTGAACTGCTCCCTCAGTAAAATTTCAACAACAACACTTCCGACGTAACCCGCGCCGCCTGTTACCAGCACATTCATGTCTTTTCCCCCGGCTTGTCTAAATTATTATGAAAGCGCAAGCGGTAAAGCCCGCGTAAATCATCGTAGGCATCTTTAAATATTTTGGCTTTTGTGTCCTGATCTTCAACCCAGGTCACCGGTATCTCTACGATCCCGTGGCCCAGTTTTTCACCGTAAAAGAGGAACTCGGTGTCAAAGAACCATTCATTATCTTCAATGTAAGGCAATATTTTCTGGACTACCTCACGGCGTCCGGTCTTGAATCCACAGTGTGCATCCTGAAAGTGCGTGCCGAGAGCAGTCTTTATAACCAGGTTATAACTGCGGGACACGAATTCACGCTTCAGGCATCTTTTTACATTTGATGTCTTATCAAGCCGGTTTCCGACAACAATATCCGCCCCTTTGTTAAGAAGATCAACAGCACGTATAAGGGCGTCTAAGCCGGTTGAAAGATCAATGTCCATGTAACTGACAAAGTCGCAATCCGTTTGTTCCCATGCAGTCCGGAGGGCGATTCCACGGCCTTTTCGCGGAATGTGAAGGTACTGCACTATCGGGTTTTCCTTTTCCAGCTCACGGCCTATCTCTCCTGTGCTGTCCTGAGAATTATTATCTGCGATCACGATTTTCCAGTTATACCTGTCATAATCACTGAGAAAAGATGTAAGCGTTTTTACGCTCTGCCGGAGTGCTTTTTCTTCATTGTAAACCGGAAGCACGACTAACGCCGAAGAACGGTCTTTTCTTACAATTTGATCCTGGAGATTTTCTTTGCCGGTCATATGGAATTATGTTTCTGATTAACGATCATGAGATTTGACGATTATATGACATGAACAACTTGTGCCAGTAAACCTTTTTAAGATAACAAAATTCAGGGGGCAATTACAATATTCCCCGATTTTTGATATGCTACATAAAGAAGTCATGAAAGTATCGGGTAAGTCATTCGCCATACCGGCCACCATCTGTTTCTTATTTATTATAGTATTTATTTTAGTTGAAGGAACCTTCCGCATAGCCGGTATTCCCTATAAAATTAAATATATACCGAATGGAAATTCTTTCGCCCGTTTTGACCCTGAGCTTGGATGGTCTTATGTTCCGAACAAGTCTGCAATTCACAAAGCCGGAAAGATAACAAAGCCTGTCCATTTCGACGAAAACGGGATCCGGGTTCCAAATTCCGGTTTTCAATTTGATTACTCTAAACCCTCGATTCTCTTCATAGGCGGCTCTTTTACCATGGGGCACGGCCTCTCCTATGAAGAAAGTTTTGTCGGAAAGTTCGATGCCATCGAGGAAGTTCCTTATCAGGTGGTTAACCTGGGAGTGCAGGGCTATGGGTCCGATCAGGCGCTGTTGGCATTAAAAAGATATCTGACTGAATTTAATACAAAGATTGTTGTGTACACTTTTATTGAAGATCACATATTAAGAAACGGCAGTTATGACCGCCGCACATTGGTGCCGACAGCTAAATTTCTGGGGACTAAACCGCAGTTTGCTTTAAACAGCGAAAAGAAACTGTATCAGGCAAAAAAGCCGCTGCTTTATAAGGACTATCTGCATTCATATGTAATTGATTTTTTAAAAATAAGACTGGGCGGGATACTGGGGCTATTTCCCCCTTTCCCTGAGGAGTTAACAAAGGCAATCATTCAGGAAATGAAAAATTACAGCAATGAGCACGGCGCTTATTTCATTGTCCTCAACTGGAGATGGACGGATAATGATTACGATACATTATTCCACAATTTAGATGTTGATGTCATTGATACGATGAAAGATGCCCCTGATGGCTGGGAAAAAATGGTGCTTCTGGGTGGTATTCATCCGGATGCACAGGCAGGTGATCATGCCGCCCGGCTTTTACTTGAATATTTCCGCACAAGAGATCTTTTGCAA
Source organism: bacterium BMS3Abin06 (assembly GCA_002897895.1). Lineage (GTDB taxonomy): Bacteria > Nitrospirota > Thermodesulfovibrionia > UBA6902 > UBA6902 > BMS3ABIN06. Next base: position 15,622 of record BDSY01000058.1, on the reverse strand, counting down.
AAAGAGGCTGATTAAAGGGATCGGGGCTCAACTTGCCTTTGGCAGTTCCTTTAGTATCCGCCACCCTTTAAGGAGATCGATTGCACGCTGAAGCTGGTTGTCTTCTTCTTCCGGCACCTTTACCGGTACCTCGGTTATCTCTTTGCCTTTAATCTCTTTGTCTTCTTCTTTTGCTTTGTCATTCTTGAGGTGCTTTTCCAGGTCCTTTTCTCTGAAAACGGGATGCGTTTTTGTTCCATCTTTTGTCTTTAGTTTGACAATAATATCCGGTGTGATCCCGGTTGTCTGGATGGATCTTCCCTTGGGTGTATAATATCTGGCTGTCGTTAAGCGGAGAGCTGATCCGTCACTCAATGGAATGACTGTCTGCACAGAGCCTTTTCCAAAAGTCTGGGTTCCGAGCACGACTGCTTTCCCCCAATCCTGCAGTGCTCCGGCTACGATTTCCGAGGCGCTGGCGCTTCCCCCGTTAACGAGGACCACCATGGGATAATTATAAAAATGGTTGCTGCTGCCGGTATCAAATTCGGTTTTTTCACCGCTTCTGCCCTTTATATATACAACGAGTTTCCCGGGCGGCAGGAACTGGCTTGTAACGTCTACAGCGCCTTTCAAAAGGCCGCCCGGATTGTTCCTGAGGTCAAGGATCAGGGAGTTTATTCCTTTTTCAGAAATATCATTTAATGCCTTTCTCAGGTCTTTAGCCGATCTTTCCTGGAATTGAGTGAGTTTTATATAGCCTATTTCATCATCAATTACCTTGGATTTTATGCTCTTGAGTTTTATTATGTCTCTGACAATCGTAATATCTTCAGGCTGTTCCAATCCTTCCCTGAAAATTGTTATGGTTACGGATGTGCCTTTTGGCCCCCTTAATTTTGTAACAGCTTCCTGGAGGCTGATGTCTTTGGTTGATTCGCCATCTATCTTTATAATTTTGTCGCCTGCTTTCACTCCCGCCCTGTAAGCAGGTGTATCTTCAATAGGGGCAATTATGGTTAACATTTTATCTTTCATGCCTATTTGAATGCCAAGTCCGCCGAATTCCCCCCTGGTGTCAATCTGCATTTCTTTAAACGATTCAGGCGGCATAAAAGATGAATGTGGATCCAGGGAGTTAAGCATTCCCTTTATTGCTCCATATACCAGTTCTTTCTCATCTACTTCTTCTACATAGTTCTTCTTGACTAATGAGAGAGATTCAGCAAATGTCTTTATCCTCGTATAATGCGAATTTTCATCGGCATTAACATTCTCTAACAAGCTCCATTTGGTAATAAGAAATCCTGTGGATGCAATAATAGTAATCAATATAAAAATAACGGATGTTTTACGAATGAACATTTGTCCTCCCTTGCGATGGAGAAATACCGATGTGTCTCCCCAGAAGTATTAATAATGTTATATTCACTTTATTCTTTTCTTTATCCTGGCTTTTCTTTTTAACCATTTCATGGGGTCAAGAGGTTTCCCTTTATGCCTGATTTCAAAATAAAGCGTAGGAAAGTTCAAGAGTCTTGATTTGCCTGTTTTCCCGACAACAGTTCCTTCAATAAGGATATTCCCGGTTTCAAGAAAAATCTCTGAAAGATTCCCGTATAAACTATGATAGCCGCTTCCGTGGTCGATTATCAATAGCAGGCCGTAGCCCTTGAACCAGTCGGCATAAACAACACGGCCCCCTGCAACCGCTTTCGGCGTCTCCCCTGCTGCCGGCTTCAGCTCTATGCCGTTTTTATAGGTCGTTATATTGAATTCGGGATCTTTGTATTTTCCATACGGGATTACCACCCTGCCGCTTACAGGCCAGGGCAAACGGCCTTTTAATGATCTGAATCCTTTGCCGACAATTGATTTCGGGAGTTTCTTTTTCTTGAGTCTTTTCATCATCTTGCGGAGTTTCTTAGATGATGCCTCAAGCTCTTTGATTGACTTTTCGTAAGATTTCCTTTTACTTCTTATCATTGCAAGCAGTTTGTCTTTTTTTATCCGGTCCGTCTGCAATGACTTTTGCATTTTTTGAGCGAGGTTCTTATTAGTCCTGAGCTTTTCACCAAGAGACTCCAGCTCCCTTTTTTTGGAATTGATCTCTTTTATATCAAGGCTGTATTTATTGATGATTCTCTTATCATAATAGGCAATCATGCTGATATACTTGCTTTTTTTTATCAGCTCCTGATAGTCGGTTGCCGAGATGAGTAAAAGTGCATAACCGCCGTACTGCTGTTTATAAAGCGCTCTCAGACGCTCTTTTAAATGCCCTTGCCTGCTGCCCAGTTTAGTGTTAAGCCGTCTGATCTCTTCCGACAGGTTTGTGATCTTTGCCTGTGTCCGCGACATGCGTTTGTCGTAATCTTTCAGCTCCCGCTCTTTCTTTTTAATGCTTCTGTCTATATCTCCTATTCTTTCAAGTACGGATTTCTCTTTTTGCCTGGATTCTTTTACTTTCTGCATTGTTGATTGGATTTTTTTCTGGATATCAGAGAGTTTCTTTTTAGGGTCCGCAGCTCCGGCCATAGACGGATTTAAAAATGATATGGCAATGAATATTAATAATACTGAAAGGAGAATGGCTTTGAGAGGAAGTAAGGGCATTTTGAGGCCGGCAGATTTTTGTTTTAGATGCTGTTGGCAAACAAACAATTTCAATACCTTATTTTCCCTACGGCAATAAAACTTCCTACAATGCTAACTACTGCCCCTGCAAGGGGGACAATTAAATATACCTGAAAGGGCAGGGATGCCATAACCAGGTTTATCGAGGGCAAGAATTCAACCATCTTTAAACTTGTAAACGAGTAAATACCGAATATAACCAGAGAGCTCATAATACCGCCCAGGAGGCCGATAATAAGGCCCTCTAAAAGAAATGGAAGCCTTATGAAGCTTCTTGTTGCGCCCAATAATTTGAGTGTTTCAATCTCTTCTTTTCTCCTGTAAAAAAAGATCTTGATTGTACTGTAAGTAATAAACGTAATCGCGATAAAGATGGCGCCCCCTATAATAATCGCCCCGAGCTTCATTGTCTTTGAGACAGCGTATAATGAGGATAACCATTTTTCTCCGTACTGGACTTCATCGACGCCTGATATCCGTTCAATCTGTGCAGCTTTATTTTTTACAAGTCCGGGTTCTATCAAACTGCTTTTGAGTCTGAGTTCAAAAGAGGAGGGAAGGGGGTTTTCGTCAAGTCCTTCGAGAACAAGGGCGTTGGCGCCCAAAGTCTTATGGAGTTCTTTCAGCGCCTTTTCCTTGGAGATATATTTAACTTCTATGATGTCTTTATCTTTCAGGAAACGGTTTTTCAGGGTATTTTCTTCTGCTTTATTTATATCTTCATCCAGATAAACAACAATGCCGAAGTTTTTGGCCCAGCGCTGAAGCACGGAATCCATGTTTAATGTAATCATTATAAAAGACGTCAGCAATGATAAACCGATGCTTATGGAGAGAATGGTGAGGAGGTTTATCCACTTTTCGCGCCACAGGCTCTTAAAGACAGTCTGAAAAGCATATCTGAAAATTTTCAACCGATAATTTCCTTCTCGATATTCTTATCTCTTAAAAAAAAGACCCTGCGGCCTGTTCCGTGAAAAAGATCATGGTTATGCGTTGCAATGAGCACAGTAGTCCCCCGCGCGTTTATCTCCCTGAAGAGATTCATGATTGTTTGAGATGTATCCACGTCAAGATTGCCGGTAGGCTCATCGGCAAGCAAAACAGTCGGCTTTGACACCATTGCCCTTCCTATTACGACCCTCTGCTGCTCGCCGCCGGAAAGCTGCTGCGGAAAGGTGTTTGCTTTGTGTGATAGTTTTACTTCTTTCAGCACTGCATTTACGTCTTCCCTGATTGCATTGGGATGTACGTAGTGAATTCTCAGCGCAAGGGCTATATTGTCAAAAACCGTTTTATTATACAGCAGCCTGAAGTCCTGGAAAACAATGCCCACATTTCTTCTCAGAAAAGGGATTGTTCGCTGTTTGAGCTTGTTTATGTCCCAGCCGGCAACAACTATCTGACCCCTGTCAGGACGTTCAGCGCAGTAAATAAGCTTAAGCAGGGTTGTTTTACCGGCTCCGCTCGGGCCGGTTATATATGCGACTTCCCCTTTATCTATCGTAAATGTAAAATCCTTCAGTATAAGCTCACCTTCATAAGATTTTGAGACATTGGTGAATGAGATCATTTTTTCAGGGCTTTCTTTATTGTTTCAACAATATTTTCAGCAGTGATTCCATGTAATTTCAACAGTTCAGCCGGTCTGCCGGAACAGCCGAATGAATCCTGAACTCCTATGCGTTTTACGGGCACAGGATAGTTTTCCGCAAGAAACTCGCAGACCGCTCCTCCAAGACCGCCGATAACGGAATGTTCCTCCGCTGTTACAATGAACCCGGAGCTTTTAGCGGCTGATAAAAGGGTTTCTTCATCAAGAGGCTTTATTGTAGACATATTGATCACACCCGCATCGATCCCCTCTTTTGAGAGGATTCCGGCTGCTTCCCTTGCCATATCCACCGTAATCCCGGCAGCCACAATATTGACATCTTTCCCGATATGGAATACAAATGCTTTGCCTGGTGTAAACTTATAATCATCAGGCATGACATATGGGACTTTAGCCCTGCCGAGCCTTACATACACAGGACCCTTTTGATCGACAATCGTATTAATTACCGACTCGGTTTCTGCGGCATCTGCCGGAACTATTACAGTCATGTTCGGCAGGGTCCTCATTAAGGCTATGTCTTCAAGCGCCTGATGTGATGCCCCGTCTTCTCCGACCGTTATCCCGCTGTGAGTTGCCACGAGTTTGACGTTTGTATTTGAATAGCATACGGTTAATCTTATCTGATCCCATGCCCTGCCTGTTTCAAAGACTGCAAACGTGGAGGCGAACGGCACCTTTCCGGCCAGGGCAAGCCCTGCAGCAGTGCCGATCATGTCCTGTTCAGCTATGCCCATATTAAAAAATCTTTCGGGAAATTCCTTTGCGAATTTAATTGTCTTTGTTGATCCCGAGAGATCGGCATCAAGGACTACAACATCCGGGCGTTTTTTGCCAAGCTCAAGCAGTGTCTTGCCGTATGCATCTCTTGTGGCTTCAGGTTTCCTTTTTTCTGCCTGAGATTTGTCTGTGTTCTGTGTTCTGTGTTCTGTGCTCTGTACCTCAGCCATTATGAATCTCCTTTACCGCCTTATCAAATTCCTCCTGTGAAGGAGCGATACCATGATATTCCACTTTATCTTCAAAAAACGACACCCCTTTGCCCTTGGTTGTGTTCGCGATGATTATCGTGGGTTTGCCTTTAACACCTTCAGCTTCGCCAAGGGCTCTGAGTATTTCTTCCATATCATGTCCGTCAATACTGATTACATGCCATCCGAATGCTTCCCATTTGTCATGAACCGGCTGAATTCCCATGACTTCTTCAACCGGGCCGTCTATCTGGAGCTCGTTGTTATCAACAACAGCGCACAGGTTATCAATTTTATAATGGGCCGCTGTCATTGCAGCTTCCCATATCTGCCCTTCCTGAATTTCCCCGTCACCCATTATGCAATAGACCCTTGCCGGATTATTATCAAGTCTGAGTCCCAAAGCCATTCCGTTTGCAACGGAGAGTCCCTGTCCGAGGGAACCGGTCGATACCTCAATGCCGGGAATGTGTTTACAGCAGGGATGTCCCTGCAGGGGGGATTCAATCTTTCTGAGGTTATTAATCGTTTCCATCGGGAAATAACCGGCTTCTGCCATGATTGCATAGAGCAGTGGGGCTGCATGGCCTTTCGACAAAATAAACCTGTCCCTGCCTTCCCATTTCGGATTATCGGGATTAAAATTCATTTTAGAAAAATATATTGCTACTGCTACATCTGCAGCAGACAATGAACCGCCTGTGTGTCCCGATCCTGCCTGAGTCAGCATATGGAGGATATTAACACGAATTTTTTTTGCAACATTTTTTAATTCCTGAACATCTGTAATTTTCCCTTTTGTCATCACAGTCATATATATTCTCCTGACATAGTTATTCTTCCATCACAGAATCTTTCCATTATTAACGTTAATGAACAATGTGCTTGAATATTCCAAAGCTGTTAATTGCTCTAACCATTTTGAATTATATATTATTTTAAAAAGATTTTTCTTCCAAATATTGTAATTTGTATCACACAATTATAAATTAAATGGTCTTAAAAGCGAAAGAATATATGATTTGCCCGGATTGAGCCCACTGGTATAAATAGAGTCTCTCCGTAAAGTCAGTCTCTCTATCTGTCATTCCGGCAGTTCTTAAGCCGGAATCCGGTCTTTTCAATAAGTTCTGGATGCCCGATTAAAGACTTCGGGCATGACAAAAATAAAAAAACGGCCATTTATGGATAGACTCTAAATAACTGATCTCACACTTCAAAGGCATCTTTGATAAGATTGAATTCGGGCTTGCCGTGATCATAATACAAGCTCACAACATCAAACCTGCACGGCGGGACTTCTTTAATCTTTTTTAAGTAGAGCAGCGCCACATTAGCTATCTTTCGCCTTTTGTAACTGTTCACCGCCTCAAAGGGCATTCCGTACGCTATACTTTCTCTTGTTTTCACTTCAACAAAAACAAGCGTGCCGCCGTCATTGGCAATGATATCAATCTCACCGATTCTCGTCTTGAAGTTTTGTTTAATTATTTTGTAACCCTTTTTCCTCAGATACTTTACTGCGAGCTCCTCCCCCTTTTGTCCCAGTCTCATCAGACGTCCCCCCAATAATGGTTTCTCCCTGCCTTTACACCTGTTTAATCTCAATGTTTCTGTAAAAACACGTCCTGTTGCCGGTGTGGCAGGCGCCTGCACCAACCTGTTCAACTTTTACAAGAAGGGTATCCCCATCACAATCATAAAGGATTTCCTTTACAAGCTGAACATTGCCCGACGTCTCGCCTTTCATCCAGTACTTCTGTCTGGACCGGCTCCAGAAACATGTCCTGCCGGTTTCAATTGTTCTCTCCAAAGATGTCTTATTCATATATGCCATCATCAAAACTTCATTGTTGCCGGCATCCTGGATTATTGCAGGAATAAGTCCCTGTTCGCTATATTTAAGTTCCGGAATCATCAGTCCTCCCATCAGGTAATTGATATAAAAACAAGCCTATTCTACCATAACAGCTCTTCAAAACACCCCCGGCAAACAGCATACCCAGGTGTGTCGGTTACAATTAAGCTGCTATATTGAAAAGGACTTTATCGGAGACTATTTCTGAATAACCGGCGAAGCCTTTATATTTTGCAATCCGCTCCGGTACCTAAAGCGATTTCATCACCCGTAAATGATGTAATGCTTTTATTCTCGATACATTTTTTAAGTATATTCCCGGTGCAACAGGGATCACACTCATTGCAAACCTTGCACATTTTTTTAATTTCCATAAGCAGTTTTTTTACTTTCATTGCGCAACCTTCCTCCCTTAAGTAAAGCTTAAATCCATTTCTTGAATTTACAGGGCATAAGCAATAGACATGCCAATGTTGTTTATATTACTAACCCTCTGTAATTTAATGATATTTATGGAGGACAGGCTTATGAGGCCTGTTGCTGCCGGCTAAGAAATGTATGGATTTTCCTGCACTGCGGATCGATTGATTTACAAAACCACTTAGAGGAGATAATAATATTCAACGTTTCAGCTTTGTATGATATTTCATACACCGGAGAAAAATCCGGCAACAAACTGACGATAAATTTTAAGATTTCTTAAAATCTTCCGGCCTCAGATCATGTTTTTTAAGGAGATTGTAGAAATCAGCGCGGTATTTCCCGGCCATCCCGGCTGCCCTGCTGACATTGCCCCTGCTCAGTTCAAGGATATTAACAAGATATTTTTTTTCAAAAGAATCCCTGGCCTCTTTAAGAGGCTTTATCGGTTCAGGGAATATGGCCTTTGTCTGAAGAATAAGATCTTCAGTAATGATCTCCTTCCGGGTCATGGCCATTGCAAATTCAATAATGTTTTCTAATTCCCGCACATTCCCCGGCCAGTCATGAAGCATAAGTCTTTGCATTGCCCGGGGAGCCAGTCCTTTCACTTTTTTCTTCATTTCCCTGTTGAATTTTTTTATGAAATATTCTACTAAGGGAGGGATGTCCTCTTTTTTTTCTCTCAAAGGAGGCAGTTTGACCGGGATGACATGAATCCTGTAAAACAGGTCCTCACGAAAACGGCCTTCTTTCACCTCTTTTTCCAGGTCTTTGTTTGTGGCAACAATTACCCTGACACTCACCTCTACCGGTTTTTTACCGCCCACAGGATAGAATTGCCGCTCCTGGAGAACCCGCAGCATTTTGGCCTGAATTGAAAGAGCCATATTCGCAATCTCATCCAGGAAGATTGTGCCTTTATCAGCCTGGGTAAACAGCCCGGCTGTGCTTCGCACAGCACCGGTAAAGGCCCCTTTTTCATAACCGAAAAGTTCGCTTTCCAGTAAAGTTTCAGGAAGCGCAGCACAGTTTATGGCTACAAACGGCTTATCTTTTCTTTCGCTGCCGAGATGGATGGCCCTGGCAATAAGCTCCTTGCCTGTGCCGCTTTCTCCGTGGATGTATACCGTGGAGTCGGTTCCGGCAATCAGAGAGACCTGCGCCAGTATACCCTGCATCTTTTCGCTTTTGGCAACAATATTTACAAAATCATATTTCTCCCCCAGAAGTCCTTTAAGTCTTTTAACTTCAGAAGCAAGCCTGCGGTTTTCCAGCGCATTTCCTATCTGGAAAAGCAGTTCCCGGGGATCAAACGGTTTTGTAAGATAGCTGTATGCTCCCCTTTGCATGGCTTCTACCGCGCTTTCGATACTTCCGTAAGCAGTGAGAATGATGACAGGGATATCAGGGCTTATCCGGTGAATATCCTCCATAAGCGACATTCCATTCATTTGGGCAAGCTGCAGATCGACAATAGACAGATCAAACGATTGTTCTCTTACCCCGGTCATTGCATCCTCTTCCTTTAAAGCAGTGACAACTTTATAATTCGCTGATTCAAGCCGCATTCGTATTACCTCCAGGAGGTTACTGTCGTCATCTACTACTAATATCTTCTCAGAAGCCATTGCCGTTCCTATCGTGTTAATTCTTTTTTCTTTTTTTCAATTTCAATATCCACCTGTTTTGACTTTTCGATTACATTAAGCACATCCAACCATATCCTGGCCTGTTCAGTTAATGTACTTTCAGGGTAATCCTTAATAAGTCTTGAAAGATAGAAAAGAGACTTTTTATAATCCTTTTCAGGGTTATCATAATGGGCATAAATGAGCGCGATATTGAAAAAAGCCTCATCCCTGAAAGAGCTTTCAGGTAAATCCAGGACCTTCATGTTTTCTTTAAGAGCGCCTTTGTAGTTTCCGCGAGCCAGGAGTTTTTGGCTGCGAATGAGATTTTTATTGGTCGTTTTCCGTTCAACAATTTTTACCTTTTTTGCTTTTGGCTTTTCGATGACTCTAAGAACGTTTACCCATATCTTTGCCTGTTCTGCTTCAGGACTTTGAGGGTATTCTTCTATAAGTCTTGTGAAATAAGCAATGGATTTTTTATAGTCCTTTTCAGGGTTATCATAATGGGCATAGATAAGAGCGATATTGAAAAGGGCTTCATCACCGGGAGGGCTTTTGACAAAGAGAGATAGAATCTTCCGGTTTTCTCTAAGAGCTTCGTTAAAATTCCCTTCTGTAAGCAGCTCCCTACTGTGAAAAAGATTTTTACGGGCAGCTTGCCTCTTTTCAATATCCTTCAAAGTGGCGCAGCCGGAAAATGAAAAAAGAATCAGACCGGCAATACAAAGGCAAATGTGCTTCCGTGCTCTGATGTGCTTTCTACCCAAACCTTACCTCCATGGGCATCAATAATATGTTTAACAATAGAGAGACCTAATCCGGTCCCCTTGATTTTATTTGAATTGACCTGATGATACTTATCAAAAATCGCTGTCAGGTCCTCTTTTGCCATGCCGGTGCCGGCATCGGCTACCGAGACCTTCACCCCCTGTTCATTATTCCGGGCGAATACCCGCACCCGGCTGCCGCCGGGGGTGAATTTCAGTGCATTTCCTATCAGGTTCCTCAGTACATGAAGTATTCTGTCAGAGTCAATACTTACAGGCGGCAGCCCATCGGATATCTCTGTCCTGAGCTCGATATTTTTAGTCTCAGCCAGAGGTTCCATCTCCCGGATAACCTTATTAATCAAAGGAACGATGCTTGTCCGGGTATAATTATAAACCATCATCCCGGCCTCCATCTTCGAAAGATCCAATAAAGAATTAACGAGGTTGATTAAGCGATTGCATTCCTCGTTTATAATAGTCAAAAGCCGTCTCTGCTTTTCTGTTGCCTTCCCTTCCTCCAGTCCTTCTAAAAAAAGATTCGATCCTTCTTTAATTGTAGTAAGCGGGGTCCGCAGCTCATGAGACATTAAAGAGAAAAAGTCGGACTTCATCTTGTCGATCTCTTTCAGCCTGGAACACATCAGATTAATAGATCGGGCAAGCTTTGCTATTTCCGGGGGAGAAGAAAGATTTAAATCCTCTCCGAAATCTCCTCCGGCAATCTCTCCTGTTCTCTTTTTAATAACAGACAGCGGTCTGGTGATATTTATGGTAATAAATATGGATATGATTAATCCAAGAATGAGTGAGACTATCCCCGTCACTATGGCCACCCTGCTTGCGTTAACGTCGGCTTCACTCAATTTATTAACCTTTGTATAAGTACTTTCCTGAACATAAGCCCTTAACTCCTTCAGTATCTCCATTATTCCATTTACAGCATATTCTTTTTCCTGTTTGTACTTCACGGCGGAATATTGCCTGCCTGACCTGATATATTTCACCTCTTCGTCAAATAACGATTGATAGCGTTCCTGGAGCTGCTTTATTCTGATTAAGAGGTCTCCGGCCCTTTCGGAATCCGTGACAGACATTATTTCCCTTAGATGTTTGTCGAAGTCATCTCTGGCCAGGACAAACTGATTATATAATCCTTTATCTCTGGTAATGATAAATTTTTTTTCGTATCGCATCATTGAAAGAAGCAGGTCCGAGAGTTTTTTCTCATAGTCTGTCAGGCGGTTATCGACAAAAAGGATAGAATGAGTGACTTTTTCAAGCTGGCGAAGCTGTGCAATGGCATAAATGCTTACTGTCATCGCCAGAATAAATATCGCGAGAAAACCGAGAACGAGTCTGGAAAAAATACTTAATCTCATATCATCTCAGGGAAAGACTCAAATGGCCTGTTCATTTCTCATCCCTTCAAAACTCCTGATTGTTAACTCTTAACCATCCATACCGTATGTTATAATCAAAATAAATTTTTTATATATTGTCAAGACATAAATGAAAAAGCAACTAATCATCATTATCCTGGCCATGAGTTATACATTCACTGCCTCATACGCAATTGCCGTAACTCCGGAGATTACAGGGCCTGACATTGAAATTATAAATAATGATATTATTGTAAATCTCTCCATAAATAATGTCACGGAACTCGAAACAACTATCAGATCAGGCATTGAAAAGGAAATCATATTTACAATAGAACTCCTGCGGGTCTGGAGATTCTGGCCGGACGAGTTTATTGTATCAAAAAAAGTTACAAGGGTGATTAAATATGACAATCTCAGGGAACAGTACCGGACCTCGTCTTATGATGGAATCACCCGCATAGAAAAACGTTTTAAAGACTTTAATACAATGAAGGACTGGATTTTCAATGTAAATGCAGTCAATCTTGCCAATATAAGAGAGCTTGAACCCGGTAGTTATTATGTCAGAATCATGGTGGAATCAAAGAGTCTGGAACAATTACCCGTAATAGGTCTTTTGATGCATCTTATTCCCGAAGTTGAGATGAGTCTGGCAAAAGAATCAGAGCCGTTCATTATTAAGGACAATAAATGAAAAATCTTAAAGCGCTTCTCGGCCTCTTTATCATAAGCTTTTCAGCAATGATCATTACAGGTTTTGTGCTCAATTTCCTTGGAATTGAGCATGGCCCGCTTCTTATAAAAATGGGATTCATATTTATAATTGTAAATATAATCCTGTACCTGCTGCTGCTGATTTTCTTTGTTGGACAAAATCTTGTTCACCTTTACACAGAGAAGAAACGCAAAGCAATAGGCTCTAAATTCAGGACAAAACTTGTTGTTTCTTTTCTCGGACTTGTTCTCATACCTTCTGCCCTGCTTTTTATCCTTTCAAATCAATTGATTAACAATTCTATTGACACATGGTTTTCCCTGGAGATACAGAAACCCATTTATGAATCAATGGATATAGCCAGGACACTGTATTTTAAAGAGCGGCAGAATGCTGAAAAATATGCAAAGCTCCTTGCCTCAAATAAAACCCTCCTGACCGGCAATGCAATGATGGATGCAGGCCCGGAAGATTTTAAAAGTTATCTGCTCAAACAGCCGGACGGGTCAAGTTTAATCGAAAGCGCCTTTAACGGCGCTGCCGGCACAGACATAATATCAACGGATAAAGGCGATATCATAAGGGCCGCTTCACCTGTTAAGGAAGGCGGGCGGATTACAGGAGTAGTTGTAGTTGAAACGGTTATCCCGCAGGATATTGTAGTCAAAATGGAATCAATTCAGAAGGCATTTAATGAATATATCCAGATTAAGGTACAGCAAAATCCTATAAGATTTGTGTATTTTTTAATGCTTACGATAGCGGCATTACTGATCATATTTCTTGCATTGTGGGTATCGCTGCGCATTGCAAAGGGAATAACAGTCCCCATCCAATCGCTTGCTGAAGCAACTGAAACCGTAGCGCACGGCAACATGGATTTCAGGATCAACCTTAAAAGAGATGATGAAATAGGTCTGTTGATCAATTCATTCAACAGGATGCTTGACGACCTGCAGGAAGGCAAACAGTCCCTTGAAAAGGCATATAAGGAATCTGATCGCAGAAGGCTCAGCATGGAATCAATTCTTGAAAGTATAAATACGGGCGTTATCTTTTTCGACCGTTCCGGAAGGATTATCACCATGAACAATGCGGCCTGTTCCCTGCTTAACGTAGAACGCAGCGCCATGGAAGGAAGCAGCTACAGGGGATTATTAGGGGGGCTCAATTCCGATGAACTCGGTTCAATGGTCAGACACCTCAGTGAAAAAGGCTTTGGAGCAGTTGAAAAAGAAATTCATATGTACATAAATGGCAGACCCATGGACCTTAGAGTTTATATGACAATTATCAAGGACGCTGCAAAAAAGTTTATCGGTACTCTCGTGGTCTTTGATAATCTTACCGAAATTATAATGGCACAGAGAGCGCTTGCCTGGCAGGAGGTTGCAAAAAGGATTGCTCATGAAATTAAAAACCCGTTGACCCCGATCAGACTCTCTGCTGAAAGGCTTTTGAAAAAGTGGAATGATAATGCCCCTGATTTTGGAGACGTAATGGTCAGATCAACCAGGACAATAGTACATGAAGTCAACAGCCTCAGATCTCTGGTGGATGAATTTTCGAGATTTGGAAAGATGCCCAAAATCAACCTCGAACCTACGGATATCAAATCAATCATTGAAGAAGTGGTTGAACTCTACAGTAATTTAAAAGAAGTAGAGATATTACCATCATATGATTCAGACATGCCAGAAATGGAAATCGATAAAAAACAGATAAAAATGGCTTTGATAAATCTTATGGACAATGCTATCCAGGCAAAGACCGGAAAGATATGGCTGAATGCCTTTTACAATCCAGCCATGGATCTCATAAGAATAGAAGTTATAGATGACGGCACAGGCATAAAGGAAGAAGACAAAGATAAACTCTTTTTCCCGTATTTCTCAACCAGAAAGGAAGGGACGGGATTGGGTCTTGCAATCGTAAACAGTATTATATCCAGACACAGGGGATATATAAGGGTGCAGGACAACAAACCAAAAGGCACACAGTTTATAATTGAACTTCCGGTAGGGCAAAAATGAAAGGATAACCGTTGACGGTTGTCAGTTTTCGGTTCACGGTTTGTCAATAAGCAAAGCGGTTAAAGGTCATCAGTTTACGTTTTGGAGTTAAAACCGGTAACTGTCAACTGGACAGTGCTAAGTTCTCGATCAGATAAATCACCTAATCAACCTTATCTGAAAGTCTTAAATCAGACAATTCAGAGCCCAATTCCAGCCATTTCTCTACAAGCTTCCTGAGCCGCGTGTAGTTTTTAACCTGCGATCTTACGATCCTGACATTTTTACGGTTTACAAACTTCGTACCGCTCCTGCCATTCTTCGTAAAGCTCAACTGGTAGTATGGACCGTGCTTTATCGGCGGTGTTGCCTTGCACTTGCATCCAGGGGTGCCGCATATATTATATTGCTCCGATAGACTCCCCCGGCGCAAATCACCTATGCTGTTTATCTCTTGCTTTATCCTGGTTATTTGTCTTTCCAGGGTAGCAATTCTTTTCTTCTCTTTTTCCATTTTTCAGCAGATTTATTATAGCTTTTTCTCTTTGGATATGCCATAATATACCGGTAGCATTTAATGCTATCGGTATATCGGCTGAATATTCAAATGGGAGGTGATTATGGCTTTATGGATGCAATGGTATAACTGTGTCAAGGTTTTACGGCCTGCCTGCTCACGGAGCGCTACTTTCATGTGGTTGGTTCTTTCTTTAGTAGGTATGTCTATTCGGACGGAATCTCTTGGGGTAACAAGTTTTCTCAGGGCAGTAGGCCTGAAAGAGTCATGCTACCCACGGTTTCTTCATTTCTTTCATACCCCGGCCCTGAAACTGGAATCGCTTACCGGTTGCTGGGTTAAGCTTGTAAGGGTTCTTTTTAAGCCATTGATGGTAGCTGAACATATTATACTTGTCGTTGACGGGCTGAAGGTTGCCAAAGAAGGCAGGAAAATGCCTGCTGTCAAGAAGCTGCATCAGGAATCAGGCAATAATTCAAAGCCGCAATATATATGGGGCCATTCATTCCAGGTTGTTGCAATGCTGGTTCAGGGTGTGTTCGGCAGTGTCTTTGCTGTCCCCCTGGTTTCCCGTATTCATGAGGGCGTTGTCTTTTCAAATCGTGATAAGAGAACTCTTATCGATAAAATGGTTTGTTTGTTTTTTTCCGTTACTGAATTGCTTAAGGAAGAAATCATTCTCGTTGCGGATAATTATTATGCTAACAAGAAGGTCATTAAGCCTCTGATAAAAAAGGGTTTGCATCTTGTCTCCAGATTACGAAATAATGCTGTTGCTTTTTACCAGGCTGAACAGTCTCTGAAGAAACCTGTCGGCAGAAAGAAAATGTATGGACGTAAGGTGGAATTAGTTTCTTTTTTCAGGGAAACTCATTTGTTCTCTTCTGTGTGCAGCCCTGTCTATGGTGAGAAGAATCTGATTATTTCATACTATTGCATTGACTTGTTGTGGCGGCCTGTAGGTCAACTGATACGTTTCGTTTTGGTTAACCATCCCGTGCGGGGCAAGATTGTTCTCATGACAACTATGCTTGATCTTGACCCTCTGAAGGTTATCTCTATTTACGGCTATAGATTTAAAATTGAGGTGGCTTTTAAACAGGCTGTCAGGA